>JAYWMN010000072.1:0-27604 GCA_035873205.1 Nitrospirota bacterium | reverse complement strand
CTGTGGGCCTTGATCGTAAGGAGCTCGGGATCCCCCGGCCCCACTCCGACCCCGTAGAGAATCCCCTTCCGGTTTCGTTTGCTTCTGTCCATTTCTGTCATATCCATTCGGCTCTTTCCGACCGCTCCGGGAGCATTATTGATCTTTCGATCATTCCCCACACAATTCTCGTGACGACTCTGGGAGACCGGATTGCCGGAGACACGGTGCATCTGGAACTGGATATGGTGGGGAAATATGTGGACCGTTTCCGTGTGGTCGATGGCGCCGGCGGGGGGGCAGTCGGTGTCTGAGACGCTTCACGTCCGAAAATGCCCCGTCTGCAGACGGAAGATCGAGGGGGCATCCCGGGAAATCTTTTGCTCGGAGCGATGTCGCAGGATCGACCTGTCCCGGTGGCTGAACGAGGAATACCGGATTCGCGGGAGTGAAGGGGAGGACGAGGGAGCGGTTGTCCATTCGATCGAACCCGACTCTTCCCCGCCTCCGGAGGACTGATGAAGGAAGGTTTTCGGAGATCGAGGGGGTTATGAGGAGAAAAAGAGCCGAATGGATATGACAGAAATGGACAGAAGCAAACGAAACCGGAAGGGGATTCTCTACGGGGTCGGAGTGGGGCCGGGGGATCCCGAGCTCCTTACGATCAAGGCCCACAGGATTCTGAACGAGGTTCCGGTCCTGGCCGTCCCCACCTCTTATGCCGATGCGGGCTCGATGGCGATGGGAGTGATTGCGCCTCTTCTGGCAAACAGAAGAAAGGAAGGGCGCGATCCCGAAATCGTGAGCCTGCTTTTTCCCATGACACGGGATGAGGAAATCCTGGCTGACGCCCGCCGGAAGAACGGGGAGGTGATGCTGGAGGCCCTGTCCCGGGGAGACGTGGCCTTTGTAGCCATCGGGGATATCCTGTTTTACTCAACCTTTGGAAACCTCCTGACCGGTGTCGCAGACTGGATACCGGATCTGGAAGTCGAGGTCGTTCCCGGGGTGACCTCCTATTCGGCGGCCGCCGGAAAAATGGTTGAGCCGCTCGTCCAGGCCTCGGAACGTCTGGCCATCCTGCCTGCAGTCTATAGTCCGGAGGAGATCGACGATCTTCTCGACCGGTTCGAGGTTGTCGTCCTTATGAAGATCAACAAGGTCTTCCCAAAGATTTACGAGATCCTTTCCCGGAAAAACCTTCTGGACCGAGCGGCTTTTGTCTCGATGGTCGGCCTTCCGGAAGAGCGCATTGTCCGCAGGATACAGGAGGTGGCTCCCGAATCCGTTCCCTACATGTCCCTTCTTGTGATCCGTAAAAATGGATGGCTGAAAAGATGATTCCTTCTTCGAAAATTCGTGACCGGGCGGCGGCTGTCCGGTACATCCAGCGCTATTTTCTTCCAAGCTCGGCCCTTCTTGGAATGGTCGGGATGGTGGGGGTCTTTCTCCTGTCGATGTTCCAGTGGAACCACCACACGCTGTATACGCCCGTCTTTACCCGAGAGATGACGATCGCCCTCATGGGAGCCCTCCTTTCCCTTCTGCATTCCCGCTACCAGTTTTTTCTTTTCGAAAATTTTCCCGAACATTACCGGGAGCTTGAAGAAAGAGCCCAGATTTTCCGGATCGACCGCTTGACCCCGGTCGTCCACCCCAGGCGCACCCTCGTGCAGGCGGGGTATGTCCTGGGGATTCTGGCGTACGCGGGAACGATCTATCTCCTGCATCGGGGGCTTTCCTGGATCGGGATTCTTTCTTTTGCCCTGGCGGGATTTTTTGTGACCCGGGTCGTTTTCTGGAAAAAAGTTGTCGATGACGAAACCAATGCTTCGGGAAGGGAGAAATCCTGATGGAAAAACCGGTCAAGAACGGTGTTGTCTATTTCGTGGGGGCCGGGCCTGGCGATCCCGACCTCCTGACCGTCCGGGGGGCCCGGATCCTGTCCCGGGCGGACCGGATCATTTTTGCCGGAAGCCTTGTCCCGGAAGAGTCCTTGCGAACCTTGAACGGAAAAGGGGTCTGGATCGATTCGGCGGGTCTCAATCGGGAAGAGATCCTCGACCGGCTGATCGAGGGGGTGGAGCGCCATGAAATCGTTGTGCGTCTGGCTTCGGGAGATCCCTCCATTTTTGGAGCCATGGCCGAGATGACCACCGAGCTTGACTCCCGGGGAGTTCCCTGGGAAGTGGTTCCCGGGGTCTCGTCCGTGTTTGCCTCGGCCGCCGCCCTCAAAATGGAGCTGACCCTTCCGGAGGTGAGTCAGACGGTTATCCTGACCCGGACGGAAGGGCGCACTCCAATGCCTTCCGGGGAATCGATCGAATCGCTTGCCTCCCACGGGTCGACCCTGGTCATCTTTTTATCCATCGACCGGATCGAAGAGCTGGTTGCGCGTCTCCTGACGGTCCGGGGATCCGACACTCCGGCCGCAGTCGTCGCCCGCGCGAGCTGGGACAACGAAGTGATCTGCCGGGGAACGCTCTCCACCATTGCCGATCAGGTTCGTGCAGCGAAAATCGTCCGGCAGGCCCTCCTGATTCTGGGAGAGGTGCTCGATCCGGTTCTCCGGAAAACTGCCCGAAGTCGTCTGTATGCCGCCGATTTTTCCCATGGCTTCCGGGAAGGAACTCCGGCGGAGGGTCCTCCGGTCTGACTGTCCTTGCCTCTTCTCCCGCCCCGCCCTTTTTTCCTTCCCGCTATGTCAGCCGGAAGGATTCCGTAATGCGAGTCAGGGTCAGGATGACCTCCCGGAGCCGGTCCACGGCAGGGACGGCGGAGGCAACATCGTGCCCTCTCTCCTCCATGACGGAAGAGAGGACTTGCACCGCCTCGAGGATTCTTGCCGACGCGGTCTGCTGATTTTCCGTCGCCAGGATGATCGTTTCGACATTTCCCCCTGTCTGCCTCACCATCCCCGCCAGTGATTCAATCGCACTTTCCGCCAATCTTGCCTCGGCTCCGCAGGCCGAGAGGGCTTCGGCCTCCTTGCGGATGTCCCGGACCGTATCTGAGATGGATCCCTGGATAGTGCTGATAGCCGAGCTGATTTCATCGGTGGCCTGGGCGGTCGTGTGGGCAAGCTTCCGGACTTCGTCGGCGACAACCGCGAATCCCCGGCCCTGTTCTCCCGCCCGAGCCGCCTCGATGGCCGCGTTCAGGGCCAGAAGATTGGTCTGGCTTGCGATGGCCGTGATCGATCCGGCGGTTGCCCCGATCCGCTGGCTTGCCTCTTCGAGTCCCTGGATACGATTCGCCAGGCTTGTGATCTCCGTCGAAGAGGACTGGACTGACTTGAGAACGCTTCTGACAGTCTGGGAGCCGTTGTCCGCTTCCTGGACAGCTTTTCTGGAGGTCGTTCCCATTTCCCTGGCCAGCTCCGATTCTTTCCGGGATTCTGTATCCAGGGACACGGCCTTTTCCCGGACCTCCTGAAGTGTGTCGAGGGCGGCCGAAAATCCATTTGACACAGAAGAAAGGATGGAAGAGAAACGGTCCGTTTCCTGGGAGATGGCGTGGGCGTTATCGTTAAGGTCCCGGGTGACTCCCGCAAGTTCCCGGATCAAAAGATCAATCCCCCGTCCGACTTCTCCGGCCTCATCCGGGCCGTCGACATTCGACAGTTTGGTCAGATCACGTTTAGAGGCGAGCCGGACCGTTCCGGCCGCCTGTGCGAGTCGGTCGGCCATTCTTGTCAGGGCCATGAAGTCCCAGAAGAGAACGATCGCCCAGGCGAAGAGGGTTGCGACCTGGACCCAGGTCTGCAGGGACCGGCGATGCTTGACGCTCGCGTTGATTTTGTTGATCTGGCTTGAGATCCCGGCAAAAAGGAGTCTGGTTTCGACCAGATAGCGGGAAAAGGCCGGCAGGGCCGTTTGGCTCCAGAGCGACGTGTCGCTTGCCTGATGGTTCCTGGCCAGTGAGACAATCCTAAGTGAGCTTGTCTGGGCCAGATTTCTGGCTTCCAGAAGGTTTTTGAGCGGGAGGATTGAGCCCCAGGCTTTATTTCCGTCGATCTTGAGCCGGACGGTCTGGATGTGGGAAAGGGCCCTCATCTGGATCATTTCGGCGGTGGTTTTGACGAGGCGAGCGGCGGGGTCTTGGGCAAATTCTGTCATGGAACGTTCCATCCGCGACTCGGTGGCCATCATGAGAGCCAGATCCACGGCGACACGCTGAAGGGCCGACTCGGCCGAAAGGGACAGGGACACCTGGTGCTGAAGCCAGAATCCGGTTCCGATATTGAGCGTCAGCATCAAAACAACGACCAGGAGTGTTTTTCTGATAAGCTTTTTCATGCATATTCCCCTTCCTTTTAAAAATTAAGGGAGCGTCAAAAGATCCATCAAAAAGGAGTATCAGGGTGTGATCAGTGTGTAAGTCTCATCGGAGTATTTTCAGAAGACAACAGGGAGATTTTTCTCAACCGTCCGTTGGCTAAAGGAGAGGGCTCTTTCCGGCAAGAATTTTCCCAATGAATGGGAAAACGGAAAAAGAAAGCGGGTCCCTTGTTTCTTTCGCTTAACGACCACCGCCCAGCGTTTCTTTCGTGAATCGTTTTTTTCCAAAAAATGCAGACACTTTTTTGTTATCTCTTTATAGAAAAACATTCTTTTATTTTGGCAAGAATAATGCTTCTAATCTCGGTTCCTGTGGAAATTGACGGATGGGCCATCATTCACACGAACGGCCTGTCCGGATGTCTTGAAAAGACGAATGAATGTTAATTGGACCGTTTTTGGGTCCATAGGGAAGGATGACGTGTGCAATTGCCTTTGGCGACGCTGAGGAATCATGTGGAAAATTTCAATACATTGGCCGATGACTCCAACTGGAACAGGTACAAAAGCCTCCCCTGGGATGATATCAGGCCGGATCTCCTGACCGAAGGACAGAAGCAGGCGGTCATCTTCGTCACTCATGTGGAAGATTACACCCCGGGGTACTGCGCAGAATATCAGGCGCTGTTCCCCTTTAATGCGACTTCACCCTCCGAAGCCATGCATAACCGCGAACTGTTCCATTTTGTCTCCCGCTGGGGTCTGGAAGAGGATCGCCATGCCCAGGCCCTGGCTCTTTACCAGGTCCATTCCGGAATCGAAAAGGACTGGGACAGGCTGTCTGAGCAACTGATTCTTGAAAGCCAGAAAGAGTTTCTCGTCGGGTACAAGGGACTTCTGCAGGTCTGCACCTATGCGTTCCTCCAGGAAAAAGCCACCCAGATCTACTATCAGAGCCTGGCCAGAAGTGTTTCCGAACCTGTCCTGATCAAGCTCCTGCACTTTCTGACGAAGGACGAGTCCCGGCATTTCGTCTTTTTTACGAATATCATCGAGTCTTACCTGGACACATTCGGTCTTGAGTGTCTCCCGTTGATCGAAGAGGTCGCGACCCATTATCGAATGCCCCTTCACAATACAATGGCCGATTATCGAAGACGCGCCATCCGCATGGCCCGTGAGGCCCCCGGGTACGATCGGGGCTTGCCGATCAGGATCCTTTTCGGATTCCTTGAACGCAAAGGAGAAGAAAAGCCGGAATGGCGGGAAGAAATCGACGCGTCCGTCTCCCGGATGAAAACTCACCTGAGAATGTAGAAAACCCGCCTGGCATAGTTCTGCAACCCCCAGGGAGGAGTCCGGAAGAGGCCCCTTTTCCGGACGTTTTCCTCCCGGCTTTTACGCCTTCGCCAATTTGCAATCTCCGCTCTCCGATTCCTCGATCTAAGCCTTCCCGATGTCCGCTCTGCGAGCCTCCTGACCCTTCACTCCTTTCGGGGGAGATCCCCCCTGTCAGGGTGATTAATCCGGCCTGTTTTGACAGGGAAAACCGGGTATTACAGGTTGGTCAAAATATTCATAGAAATCGAGAGACCTTAGGGGGAATTTATTTTTAAGCAATTGTTATTAAAGGATAAATTATTTTTTCGCCAATTCATGAAAAATGGGTAAAATCTGTGGAAAATGTTGTGGAGGAGGGATCCTAAGTCCCCATCATGGTGGAGTCGATATCGGTTTGCCCATAAATTGGCCATCGGATCAATGATGGCAACGTTACCCGAAAAGACTGGATTACGAAGATTTTCAGAGAAAAAATGACGGAATTTTTCCCTTGAACTGACTGTTCGAAAAACGGGATGATAAGACCTTGAGAAAATTTTCCATATTCTGGAACGAGAAGGGAAGGGAAGTGAAGTCAGCGACAAGAAGGATGGTGCTTGGAACCGGGTCGGGGGTCGGAAAATCGCTCGTCGTTGCGGGAATTTGTCGGGCGGCGGCCCGAATGGGTCTTCGGGTGATGCCCTTCAAGTCGCAAAATATGTCCAATAATTCTGCCGTTCTCCCGGGAGGGGGGGAGATCGCCCGGGCTCAGGCCCTTCAGGCTCGAGCCGCTCTTGTCGTCCCGGAGGCCGGCATGAATCCGGTGCTTTTGAAACCGATGGACAAGGGGCGATCCCAGGTCATCTTTCTGGGCCGTTCCCTGGGAATTTTTTCGATTTCCGAATACAGGGAACTCAAGAAAGAGCTCTTTCCGAAGGTTTGCGAGATCTTTGAAAACCTGGCCGCCCGATGCGATCTTGTTGTTCTCGAGGGGGCCGGTTCCCCGGCTGAAATCAATCTCCTGGACGAGGATATTGCCAACATCCGGATGGCGAGGGCAGTGGATGCCCAGGCCATGCTTCTGGGGGACATCGAGCGTGGAGGGGTTTTTGCGCAGCTCTTTGGCACGCTGGAGTTGCTTCCCCCCGAAGACCGCAGCATCATTCGCTGGTTCGCCATCAACAAGTTTCGGGGAGAACGCTCCTTGCTTGACTCCGGAATGGAGGCGATCACAAACCGGACGGGAGTGCCCTTTCTGGGAGTGATGGATCATATGGGCTCCCTGGCCCTTCCCGACGAAGATTCTTTCCGGACGCGGGAGGCGGGAGGTGACACGGAGATGTCTTGTCCGGGCATCCATATTGTCGTGATTGAGTGGCCGCATCTTTCCAACCGGTCCGATATCGACCCTTTCTTGAATGACAAGGATGTCCGGGTTACCTTTCTCTCGCTTTCGGCCGCCCCTCCTGAACATGCGCACGCCATTGTCCTTCCGGGAACCCGCCAGACCATGGAGGATCTTCGGGCCTTCTACGACTCCCCCCTCTATCCCTGGTTTTGCGAACAGCACAAAAAGGGAACCCTTCTTTTCGGCATTTGCGGGGGGTATCAGATGTTCGGTCATGAGATCCGGGATCCGGAAGGCGTCGAGTCATCCCGATCCTGGATGCCGGGACTTGCCCTCCTTCCCTTTTCTGTACGCTTCCATGAGAAAAAGATCGCCCGTCCTGTTCAGGCAAGGATTTTCCGGTCCCCCTTTTCCGGTAGCGACAATCTCGTCGGGATGACGGTGAGCGGATACGAGATTCGACAGGGGCGTCAGACTATGCATGAGGGAGCGGTCCCTTGCTTCGAGCTTTACGACAACGAAGGAGTCAGCCTGGGGGGTGAGGGTCTTGTCAACGCTTCCGGGACGGTTTTCGGCTCTCCGGTGCATGGGCTCTTCGACAGCACTCCCTTCCGGCAGGCTTTCTATACCCGGGTCACGGGAAAAAGACATCCGGATTCTTCCATGGACAATGCAGAGGAGAGAATCGACAGGGAACTCGACCGCCTGGCCGATGCGGTCATGGAGGCCTTTCCCATGGAGGAGTTTCTCGGTCATGACAGGACGCCGTTTTCTCTGCCAAAGGAGGGTGCACGTTCCGATGTTTTCTGATCCGCCCGGCTCTCTCCCGATCGCCCTGGTCTCGCTTGTTCTGGATGTTGTTTTTGGCGAACGGGGGGCTTTCCTTCACCCGGTTCCCCTTATGGGAAAAACCATCTCCATGCTTGAACAAGGGATCCGCAAGGCGATTTCCCCCTCCCGCTTCCGGCACGCAGGGATTTTGCTTCCGGTTGTTCTTTCTTCCCTCTTCGGAGGAGGGGCTTTTCTGATCCTCCGGGGAGTCCGACTCCTTATGGGGCCGACAGCGGAAATCATTCTTGAAGTGTTCTGGGGGTATCAACTGCTTGCAGGCAGGAGCCTCTACGATCATGTGGAGTCAGTGGAGGGCGCCCTCGCGTCCGGAGATCTGGAACGTTCCCGCTCCGCTCTCTCCCGGATCGTGGGCCGGGATACGAAGGGTCTGAGCGAGGAGGGGGTGTCGCGTGGAGCTTTGGAAAGCCTGTCCGAAAATGCCAACGATGCCTTGGTGGCCCCTCTTTTTTTTATGCTTCTGGGCGGAGTTCCCTTTGTGATGATCTATAAGGCGATCAGCACGCTCGACTCCATGGTGGGCTACAAAAACGAACGCTATCTCGATCTCGGGTGGGCAAGTGCCCGATGCGACGATATTCTGGCCTATCTTCCTGCCCGGATCACCTTCTTTCTCCTGATGATTTTTCTTCTTCCATTTCGTCCCGGGAAAGAGGGACAGACGAAGATACCCGGACCGACCTCGGTCGTTGCCAGGGGGCTCCGGTCGAGGCGCTCCCACCCCAGCCCCAACAGTGGGTACCCCATGGCGGCTTTTGCCGCCCTTCTCGATGTCCGCCTTGGCGGGGGAGCGTTTTACTTTGGGCGATGGACGGAGAAACCAGTGATCGGATCCGGCCATGACCCCGGGCGGGAGGATCTATTGATGGGACTTCGTCTTTACCGAATGTTCGTTTTTTCCCTGATAATGCTTCTGGCAGGACTGACCTTCATGAAGATGGACCTGCATGTTTGACGCGACCGAGGAAAAAGGGGTCGATCCGGACTGGGATCACGGCGGACCGCCTCCGGGAGATGCCGGTCTTCCCCGAATTGATGCCAGTACGACCGTCAATCCCTTTCCTTCGTCAGACCTTGCCGGAATCCTGAAAGAAGCGATCGCGAGAGCCCGAACCTATCCGGATCCCGTTTCGGGGAACGCGAGATCCTCCCTTGCCCGAAAATTCTCTCTCGATCCGGACCGGATCGTGACGGGAGGGGGAGCCACTGTTTTGCTCTATACCCTGATACGCGACGCCTCTGTGCGCCGTCTTATCCTGTTCGAGCCTGTCTTTTCGGAATACGAGCGGGCAGCCCGGATGGCCGGAATTCCTGTGTGCAGGATCCCTCCGGATATGCGCCTTCCTTATTCGGGGGGGCAGAACGATGGGCTCGCTCCTTGTCGATGGGGGATCGATCCCGAGTCCGTCGATGGAATGACCATTGTTCCCGGGGACCTCGCCGTTCTGGTCAACCCGGTCAACCCGACGGGACAGGAGTTTTCCTGTGAGCAGGTGATAAAACTTGCAATGGCACTCTCTGCGCGGGGAGGATCCCTCCTTGTGGACGAATCGTTTCAGGATTTTATCGACAACCGCTCATCGGTCCTCTCCGCGGCAGGGGAGGGGGGGATCTCCGTATTGAGGTCCCTGACGAAAATCAGCGGATTCCCCGGACTTCGTACAGGATATCTCGCTGGTGATATCGGTCGCATGGCCAGGATTCGGCGGGCACTGGGTCCCTGGAGTACGGGAACCCTCGAGCAGGAACTCATGATCTGGGCCTCCCGACGGAGTGTCTCCTCCGATTTTGGCTGGAAAGAGGAGGCCAAGGATGCATTGCACTCCATCCTTCTCCGGGCCGGAATTCCGTATGTGTCGGGCGCCGGCCCCTTCGTCTTCATCCGTCCCGGATGGTGCAGTTCCGAGGGAAAAAACGCGAGGGAAAGGCTTTGGAGGCAAGGAATCCGGATTCGTCTCGGCAACGGATTCGGCCCGGAGGAAGGGGAACAATATATTCGCCTGGGGTTCGAGGCTTTTTTCAAGGGGGAGGCCCTGGTCTCGGCCCTTCGTTCCACCGGCTGATGCCCGGGCGGCCGACCCTCCGTCGCACTCCGATTTCCTTCAACTGTCTGGGTTCTGGACCGCCTATTTTTCCGTTCAAAATTAAAAACTCTTGAAAACACCCTATAAATAGATCAACATGAAAGAAGGTGGTCGTGATTTGTTTGAAAGCAATGATCGGGCATCGTAGTGTGAACAATCCAGTCAAGGAGGTCTTCGTGGAAGAGAAAAAGTATCAGAAGTTATTTACTGTTCGTGAGGTTGCCGAAGTGCTGGGTGTTTCCCAGGTGACGATCCGGACATGGGATCGCATGGGAAAGATCCGGACCATTCGGACACCCGGAAACCACCGTCGGATTCCTGAAGGGGAACTGAATCGACTTCTGAATTCTTCGGAAAAAACGATCCCCGGTTTGACTGCAAGCCCAAGATCGATCTAACGCGTCCTGTCACATGCGACGACATTTTGGTCGGCAGGGATGGGCAAAAGTTTGATTCATTTTGTGCTTTTGAATGATGAGCGGGGCGGGAGCACTCGCCGCCCCCTTTCTGAACATTGCCCTGGTCGCAGTCTTCCTGTGGTGGGGGGGACGGTGGGCCTTGATTTGTGATTGCCACCGAGCCGTGTCATGAGGTATAGTGGCATGGTTCGTTTTGTTCTGCGGACGGATTTTCTTTGCCAGGGGTCAAAGTCGGGGCGTGGCGCAGCCTGGTAGCGCACACCGTTCGGGACGGTGGGGTCGAAGGTTCAAATCCTTTCGCCCCGACCATTTTCTAGGAATCTTTCAGCCAGACAGGACGACCGCTGGCTTCCTGCGATAGGTGGCCGGGTTTCTTGCGGTCATGTCGATAAGTTTTTCTTGCAACCCTTTCTGAATTCTGTTCATGAAAACATGGAAAAAAAAGCTTTTTTTATCAGGGTGACCGGACATGTCCAGGGTGTCGGTTTCCGATCCTTCGTGAAGTCAGTGGCTGAAGAGATGGGCGTCACCGGGTGGGTCAGAAACCTGCCGGACGGGTCGGTCCAGATTTTTTCTGTTTTTTCTGAGGACCAGACGGACCGGTGGGTTGCCGCGGTGACAAAGGGCCCTCCGTTTTCAGCCGTCGTCCACGTTGAAATCGAGGAAACTTCTCCGGAGTACGAGTCCAGGGAGTTTCTGATAGCGAGGTCGGGGGAGTGATGAAAAAAACGCACCATGACCGGGATCTGGAAGAAAACTACGCTCGCGACGGATCAGCAGAGGGGGATCCACCCTCCGAGGGGGAGGGAAAACCGGAGTCGCTGACTGGAAGCGATGCAAGCTCTCTCGGAATGTACCTCGGGAGCCTCAGGGACTATCCCCTCCTGTCCGCCGGGGAAGAGATTGAATTGGGACGCCGGATCGCTCAGGGGGATTCTGTCGCCCGGGAAAAGATGATCCTTTCCAACCTGAGGCTTGTGGTCCTGATCGCAAAACGGTACATGGGCCGGGGTCTTGCCTTTTCCGATCTGATCGAGGAAGGAAATATCGGCCTGATGAAGGCGGTCGACCGGTTCGATCCGGAAAAAGGGTTTCGTTTCAGTACCTATGCCTCCTGGTGGATCCGTCAGGCCATCGAACGGGCGGCGATCAATCAGGGGCATATTATTCGGCTCCCCGTCCACATGATGGAAAAGGTGAACGCCTACCTTTCCCAGATCGAACAGATGGTGTTCGAAGGAAGGGAGCCGGATTTCGAAGAGGCCGCCAGAAAAGCCCACCTTCCCGTGGCGGACTTCGAAAGCCTCCATCAGGTTCTTCGTGCGGTGGTCTCCCTCGATGCCCCGATAGGGGAACGGGACGACAACAGCCTCAAGGACATCATCGAAGACCAGAACGTGGATTCTCCGCTTTTGATGATCGAGCGGAAGGAAGATTCCAAAAGGATTTCCGAAGCATTTTCCATCCTGAAGGAAAAGGAGCAGAAAGTCATTTCCCTCAGATTCGGCCTTGAAGGCGAGGACGGGATGACCCTTGAGGAGATCGGAAAGATTCTGGGGATTACCCGGGAGCGGGTCCGGCAGATAGAGGCGGGAGCCATGGCGAAAATGAGGGCCTATCTTGACCACCCCCAATTGTTTCCCGGAGCCGAAAAAAAGTAGAAGGGAAAGCCCGCCACTCATCCGGGGCGGGGCTTTATTGAAAATTCGCCGGTATTCCGGGCGGAGAGAGATCTGATATTTTTTATGAAGGAGTGTTTTGTGGATTACAACAAGTTTGTCCGGCAGATCCCTGATTTTCCCAAAAAAGGTATCCTGTTCTATGACCTCATGCCTCTCTTTGGTTCTCGGGAGGCTTTTCCGCATCTTGTGGAGCATCTTGTCGCTCCCTACAGGGGGCAGGGAATCACAAAAATTATCGGGATCGAGGCCAGAGGATTCATTCTGGCCGCGCCGATGGCCTCCGCTCTCGGGGCAGGATTTGTTCCCGTCCGAAAGAAGGGAAAGCTTCCGGGGGCTGTTCAGGAGGTCCGCTATGACCTCGAGTATGGCCAGGATACGATTGCGATCCAGGACGGGGCGATCGCCCGGGGAGAGAAGGTCCTTCTGGTCGATGATCTTCTGGCGACGGGCGGAACAGCCCAGGCGGCTCTCAAGCTTCTCCGCCTTGCGGGGGCCCAGGTTGAGGAAGTCCTCTTTGTTGCCGAACTTCTCGGCCTGTCGGGTCGGGATCGTCTCTCCGGGGAGAAGGTCCGTTCCATCCTGACCTTCCAGCTGTAGGCGTTCTCATGGCCCGGGAGATGAAATACTTTGTCGTCCATGTGATCTATCTGAAGCCGTTTGACGAGGTTGAACCCTTTGTCGAGGCCCATCGGGCCTATCTCGACCGGTGCCTCCAGCAGGGATCCCTTCTCTTGTCCGGTCCTCTTGTCCCCCGGACCGGGGGACTGCTTTTCATGAGGGGGGAAGGCCGGCCCGATATTGAACGGACCATGGCGGGAGATCCATACGCTCTGGCGGGGGTTGCCCGGTACGAAGTTCTTGAATTCAAGCCCCTTAAGGTTTGCGCAGAGTTGTCCGTCCTTCTTGAAGGAAGCTAGACGCATCGGACTGGAGAGAACGAGCAGGCTTTCATGAAGAGGGCATGGACAGGGATTCTGGATGGCTACCTTGCCGGAATTCGGGGGGGCCTTCTGAGCCGGACCCTGAAGTCCGCCCCCTTCGTGGCTCTTCTCTCGGCCTACACCCTGTCCCAGTTCAGCGAAGGCATGACGCAGACCGCACTCACATGGCTCGCATTCCGGATCCATCACAACGATGTGGCCCTGGTCGGACGCATCGGTTTGCTTCAGACAATCATTCCTTTTCTGATCCTTATTCCTGTCGGTGTTCTGGTCGATATCCTTCCCCGGTCCATATTCATGGCCGGAATCAATCTTTTCAAGGGAGCGACCTACGCAATTATTCCTCTGATAGGGCTGTTCGAGCCGGTCAAGGCGGGTCCCCTGATTCTGGTCGTGATCAGCACGGCCATCCTGTCTGCGGGTTTCGGCCCGGCTTTCAATGCGGCGATTCCCGGATTCGTTCCGGCGGACCGGTTGAAGCAGGCAAACGGTTGGGTCCAGATTGCCGGTCAGGGAGGATACTTTCTGGGTCCACTGGCCACGGCGGGGCTTCTTCTGCTGGTTCCGGCCGAATGGCTCCTGGTTCTCTCGGGGGGAGGATTTGTCCTGGCAGGATTCCTATTCGCACTGATTGCCCCACCCCTGGTGGAGAAAGACAAAAAAGGAAGGGAGGAGGCGACCCCCTTTGGCGAAACCAAAGCGATGAACGGTCTGTTCTTCTCCATCGGACTTCTCTCGAAAAGCTGGATATTGATCCTCTGCGCACTCCTTTTGATGCTCTTCGGGCTTTTCAACGCTCCCATGTCCCTGATTTTCCCCTTGCTCAGCTCGGAATTCTACAAGACCCCCCCCTCCTTTTTCGCCCTGTTGTCGGGGTCCTATTTTCTTGGATCCTTTCTGGGAGGGGTCGTTCTTCTGGGAAGGAAGCTTCCCGGGCACTTTCCCATGATTCTTGGAGGCATGATCCTGTCGGCAGTGGGATTCGTTCTTCTCCCGACGCTTCCCGCGCCCTGGACGGGAGCCCTGTGTCTTCTGGTTGTCGGATTGGGGCTTTCCTGGGCCCAGCCGCTGGTCCTGTCCACGATTCAGCATGTGGCGCCGCGGGAGTCCCTGGGGCGCATCCTCTCTCTGGTCATGACCTTTTTTCTCCTTTCGGCCCTTCTGGGAATCGAAGGAGGAACCCTTTTCCTTCATCATCATTCCGTCAAGGCGTTTCTCCATTTTGAGGGAGCCTTTCTCCTTCCTATCTCTCTTCTCCTGTTACTTTTGGTAACACATTTTCGCACCCGATTGTCCTGATTGGATACAATGCCCCCCTCTTTGGGATGAGGTGCCGGAAAATGGACGCTTCCCGGGCCCCTCGTCCATCTGGTTCAATTATTGCAGTGAAATAGTCATCGGGACTGTGGACGGATTGATCGTCAGACGATGGTGGGCCTTCATGGACGATGAAAAAGGGGATAAGGATGTCCTTTGTTTCAAATATTCGGGAGTCAAGGGATCTTTTGACCGAAAGGAACTTTGGTCTTTTGCTTTCGGGTCAGCTGGTGTCCCAGCTTGGAGAGAACCTGAACAAGGTCGCGCTGTTCTGGTTCGTCTACCTGTTTACCAAGAGTGCCGAAGCGATGATTGTCGTCGGTGTTCTTCAGACCCTTCCGCCGCTCCTCTTTTTCTGGGCCAACGGAGTGATGCTTGACCGTTGTTCGAAGAAAAAGGTCATGGCCTGGGTGGACGCCATCCGGGGGGGGCTGGTTCTTCTGATTCCTCTTATGTACTGGCTTCACCATCTCACCTTGCCTTTGCTCTATGGCCTGACCTTTCTGATTGCGGTCGCCAGTGGAATTTTCGGGCCCGCCCTCTATTCGGCGATTCCCCTCATGGTCGCCGAGCCTCGCAGGGTGTCGGCCAACGCGCTCATGCAAACGACGGGACAGATCGGCATTCTGGTCGGACCGCTCCTCGGAGGCATCCTGTCGGCCATCTACAATCCGGTGTTCGTCATGGTCGCCAACGGCATAACCTTTCTTGTCTCGGCCGTCTTTCTCCTCTTTATCCGGATTTCCGAAAGTGCTGACCACGCCTCTCACTTGGCCACGGGATTTTCGGGAATTCTGGAGGAAGTCCGGGAAGGGGTGTTGTTCGTTTTCTCCGGGAACCGCCTTCTGCTGGGTCTGTTTGTGATCATGACTCTCTACGGCGTCATTACCGGTCCTGTCACGATCCTGCTGCCGCTTCTGTCAAAAGGAGTCCTGCACTCGGGATCCCAGGGGTTCGGCCTGCTCCTCTCCTCCTACGGGATCGGAATGTTGCTGGCCTCTCTGGCCTTGACGGTGCGTCCTCCCCTCAATCTTTTCCGGTGGATCGCGGGAGGTTTTTTTGCCGGAGGCGTGCTGATGCTTCTTGTGTCGTCCACCCACCTGATGGCTGTGGATCTTTTTCTGATGGCCCTTTTCGGAATGGCCATCTCGGTCGTCAATCCCCTCGTCCACACCCTTCTCCAGAACCATGCCCCTTCAAGACTCCTGTCCCGTGTCCTGACCACGATGAGCCTGGGTTTTCTGGGTGGCGCCATTGCCGGAATGACAGGGCTGCCTTCTCTTGTTTCGGTCCTTGGAATTCAGACCGTCCTGATGATTCTGGGAGGAGTGCTCATCGCTTCATGGGGGGTTGTCAATCTAATCGAAGCCGGTCATAAGTCGGCCCAGGGCGCTTCCCGGCCCTTCTTCCTGATGCTTTCCGGTCTGGGACTCGGGCGTGAAACCCCGGCGAAAGGAGAATAATCGGTGAAAATTGCACTTGTGTCGACGCCGTTTGTCAGTGTTCCTCCCAAGAAGTATGGAGGAACGGAGCTCTTCCTGTATCATCTTGCGGAAAAAATGATCGACCGGGGACACGAGGTTGTGCTCTTTGCGACCGGGGACTCGAGAACAAGAGCCTACGTCGAATGTGCCTTTCCTTCTTCGCGCTGGCCGATTGTTCCCCGGGACGAACAGATCCACCTCGCCTTCGCGGCAAAACGGCTTATGGAGAGAGGCGATATCGATGTCGTCCACTGGCAGTCGCCCGTCGCCGTGCCCTACGCATCCATCACCGGGATCCCGGCCGTGGTGACCCTCCATCACTCCCGGACCCAGGAGTTTTCCGAAATCTATCGCCATTATCCCCAGAATCATTATGTGGCGATCAGTCATTCCCAGAAGGCTCAGGAAATCGACCTGCCGCACTTTTCGGTGATCCACCACGGCCTTGATCCCGTGGCCTATCCTCCGTCCTTCGAACCCGGGTCCCATGCGGCCTTCCTGGGCCGTCTGGCTCCGGAGAAGGGCCCGGACAGCGCCTGCCGTGTGGCAAGGGAGGCGGGGGTCTCACTGCACATCGGAGGGGCGGTCCACCCATGCGACACCTGGTTCTATACCGAAACCCTGAGGACACTTCTCCAGGATCCGTCGGTGAAATGGCTGGGTCAGGTGGATCATCTTCAGAAGGTGGCCCTTCTTCAGGGGGCTCGGGCCCTCCTTGTGCCGATCCGGTGGGAGGAGCCTTTCGGCTTGGTCATGATCGAATCCATGCTATGCGGGACTCCGGTCATTGCGTTCCGTCGGGGATCGGCCTCCGAGCTTGTCGAGGACGGCGTCACCGGATTTCTGGTCGACAGTGAAGCCGAAATGGCCGATGTCCTGGCCCATCGGGTCGCGTCGATCGATCGCCGGGCCTGCCGTGCCCGGGCCGTCGAACTTTTTTCCACCGATGTGATGGTCAATGGATACGAAGCCCTGTACCGCTCCATCGTTGAGGAATCCCGTCTTTCCGGTCGCCCGGTATTGAGGGAGTCCCCCGTTCCGGCCTTTTCCGAGAGGATCAGCGAATCAGACGACAAGAGAGTGCTGGAGGTCCGATGAAGTTGTCCGTAAATCCCGCGCGAGACCCCGGTGGGGTGGCCCTGGCCAGAAATGTCAGGGAAGGGAACCTGTCTCCATGGACGCCGGAAGATCTGGTCCGCTTTTATCGGAAGGAGTTTGGAGACAGTCCGCTTTTGGTGGTGACCAACCGCGAACCGATCGTCTACGAGGATGCGGGGCGATGGTCCCTTCCTCCGGGTGGTGTGAGCCAGACCATCCATCAGCTTCTGGGGCGGGTAGGGGGGCAGTGGATCGCCCTCAGGGATTCGGACGGACCGGATTTTCTTCAGATTCCCTCGCCGGATTCCGGGGCTCAAAATGGCGAAGGAGGGCCCGGGTACCGCCTGGAGCGCCTGTCTGTCCCGGAAAACCTGAGAGACGCCCATTATTCCGGTTTCTCCAACGGGGTTCTTTGGCCCTTCTTCCACAATGAAACCAGCCGGGTTGGGGAGTCGGAGGACTGTTTTTCTGCCTACACACAGGTGAACCGGAGATTTGCCGGGGCAATCATCAACTCCCTTCTCAATCTTCCGGCCGGAGCCATATGGGTTCACGATTATCAGCTGGCCCTTGTCGCGCGGGAAGTGCGCCGGATGGTGGGAGAGAATACGCCTTCCCTTTCGTTTTTCTGGCATATTCCCTGGGTTTCGATTCCTGAACCGGAGTCTGTGTCATGGCTTCCCGAATTTGTTTCCGCACTCTTTAGCTACGACCAGATCGGATTTCAGACCCCGCTCTACCGGGAGCTCTTTCTCGAGACGGTGCGAAGTCTGTACGGAAACCGTGCCAAATGGGACGGGACGATGCTTTCCGTGGAAACCTCCTCCGGAGTCCGTTCCCTTCTTCTGGGCGTGTTTCCCATCTCGATCGACCCCCTTCGATTCCAGCGTCTTTCCGTGGAGCCGGAGGGCAAGTCCCGGGCCATGGATTTTCTTGGCGAGCAAGGTCTTGGACCGGCCGTTGCGGGCGGGAAATATCTTATTTCGGTGGACCGCCTGGACTATACCAAAGGATTTCTCGAGCGGCTGGACATCCTGGACGCGCTTTTCCTCTCTTACCCCCAATGGGTCGGAAGAATCTCCCTTCTCCAGATAGCTCCTCCGACAAGGCAGGGACTGGAAGAATATCGCCGTTACGCCGACTCGGTTCGCAACCGGGTGGAGGCGATCAACGCAACGTGGGGGAGAGAGGGCTGGACTCCGGTCAGGATGGTCGAGAAAGCGCTGGACCAGTCTCTCCTCGCCCCTCTCTACCGCATGGCCGAAGGGGTTCTCATCACCGCTACTCATGATGGAATGAATCTTGTGGCAAAGGAATTTCTTGCCTCCCAGGCAGGGGGAGCCGGGGTTCTCTTTCTCAGTTGCCATACGGGGGCTGCCCAGACCATGGACGGAGTTTCCCTGATCGACCCTCTGGATTCTTTCCGGTCGGCCCGGGTCATTCATCGGGAGCTTTCCAGAGACCGGAACTTTCGTCGGTCGAGAAATCACAAAGCGGTGGCGACCCTCCACCGGAACAATGTATACCGGTGGATGGCAGAGAATTTTTTCCCCCTTCGAAGCAGGACTCTCTTTGCCTGGCGTTAACCTTCGGGAATCTGTTCCCGTGGCTCCGGAAATCCGGGAGGCGATCTTTCTCGATTTTGATGGGACACTGGCTCCGATCTCCCCCGACCCTTCTTCTGTTTGGTTGTCACCCACGAAAATCAGCCTTCTTGAAACCCTGTCGGGCTACCTTCCTGTCTTTATTGTGTCTGGCAGAGCCTTTTCCGACATTGACCGACTGGTTCCCGTCAGGACCCTGGCCGGATTGTCCGGGGATCATGGAGCCGTGCGACGCTTTCAGGACAAGATCGAGATTCATCCGGTGGCGGAGAGGTCCCGGGCGTCTCTTGAGCGCTGGACGCCGCGTCTTGTCGACTTTACCGAAAGAATTCGGGGGATCCGGACCGAAATCAAGGAGTTCAGTCTCTCCGTGCATTATCGCGGATTGGCCGAAGAGGAGGTCAGCGAGGTTTTTCATGGATTTTCGGCACTTTTTGAAAGCTGGAGCGACAAGGGTCTCTTTCAGGTCGTTCAGGGGAAGAAGGTCTGGGAAATACGGCCAAAGGGGGGGGGTGACCAAGGAGGAAACGATCGATTTTTTCCTGTCCCGGCTGGCTGCCCTTTCGCCCCCGGACTTCCTTTGCCGACCGGTCATGATCGGTGACGACACGACCGATCTTATGGCTGTCAACCATGCGATCCGGCTGGGGGGAAGAGGGTACTGGGTCGGTGACCGGTCCCCGGGGCTTCATGACCAGGCGAAGATTTTTTCGGATCCCGATGCTGTCTGGGAGTTTCTGGAGTCATTGCTAAGTGAGGCCAAATCCGGACCCGGTCGCTTTCCGAGGGCAGGCTTTAGGGGAAGGTGAGCCGGGAGAGCCTCTCGAGGTAATCTTCGAGCGCCTGATCCCACGTCCCCAGCCGGATTCCTGCGGCCTGGGCCTTTTCGTTTGAGAGGACCGAGAACGGAGATCTCCGGGCGGGAGGGTTGTATTCTTTCAGTGTGACGGGGGTGAGGTCCGGTGAAAGGCGACGAATCCGGAAGATGGTCCGGGCGAACTCGAACCAGCTGACATTGCCGGAATTGGTCAGGTTCCAGAGGCCATAAGGCAGAGGTTCCAGAATAAGCTTCGGAAGCACCCGGGCGAGTTCGGCGGTGGAGGTGGGGCCGACCCTCTGGTCGGAGACAACGCGCAATGGTTTGCCTTCCCGGGCAAGACGCAGCATCGTGGAGACGAAATTCCCGCCTTTCTGTCCCGAACCGGCCAGTCCGTACAGCCCGCAGGTCCGCACAATCCAGGTCTTTTCCCATTCGTTTTGCAGAAACCTTTCCCCTGTCGCCTTCGACAGTCCATAGACCGAGAGGGGGCGGGGACATGTCTCCTCGGAATAGGGAATTTCCTCCTCCTCGCACACTCCGCCGCTCATGACATAGTCGGTTGAAAAATGCAGGAGGGAGGTTCCGGCGTCCCGACAGGCCCTGGCCAGGAAGAGGGGGGCGTGGGCGTTCATTTCAAAGCATTCCCGCACGTCGGTTTCCGCCCTGTCCACAGCATTGTAGGCGCTGGTGTTGATCACGGTGTCGAATCGTGACGAACGGATGCGGTCGAGGGAGGGGTGCGAGGTGACGTCGAAGTCCGGGCGGTCCAGCACCGTGAGGTGACACTGGTCCGAGTACGGCCCGGTTGTCAGGACCGAGAGGAGATCCTGACCCAGCTGTCCGCGGGATCCGATGAGTCCGATGCGGTGGGGAGTGGCCATGTGGCTTGGGTCCTTTCTCTCAATCTGCCATAATGAAAAAAATGAAGATTGTTCTCGATGCGAAATCCCGCAGTGGGATCCCGGCTCTTCCGGGGGCATCTTACCATAATTGAACCGGACAACCGGTCATCCTGCCTGCCCGATGGGCGGACAAAGATTCCGGGGGGCCCCGGATTGAAAGGAGAGTCTTGATGCGCTATCTCGTGACAGGGGGGGCAGGCTTTATCGGATCCAATCTTGTGATGAGGCTGGAGAAGGATCGGCACGATGTCACGGTCATCGATGACCTGTCCTCCGGTCATTTCAAGAACCTGATCGGATTTAGGGGCGATTTTTACGCCGAAGACCTGGCGACGATGGATCTTCTGAAGGTTTTTGACCGGAAACCCCCGTTCGATGCCATATTCCATCAGGCTTCTATCACCGATACGACCGTCATGGACCAGTGTCTCATGATGCACCGGAATGTGGAAGCTTTTCATCGTGTGATCGACTATGTCCAGAAATATCAGATTCCCCTGGTCTACGCCTCTTCGGCGGGGGTCTATGGCGCCAACCCCAGTCCACAGAGCGAGTCCCAGGTTCCCGCTCCGTTGAATGTCTACGGGTTTTCCAAGGCGGTCCTGGACAACGTCGCCCGGAAGGCGGCCGCAGGTTTTTCCCGGACCATCGTCGGGCTCAGGTATTTCAATGTTTTTGGTCCGGGGGAGCAGTTCAAGGGAGCGGCCGCCTCCATGATCTACCAGCTCTATTGCCAGATGAAGGCCGGAAAGGCTCCCCGTGTGTTCAAGTGGGGAGATCAGGGCCGGGACTTCGTCTACATAAAGGATGTGGTGGAGGCGAATATCCTGGCGCTTTCAGCCCGATCTTCCGGGAGCTTCAACATCGGCTCCGGGTCGGAAACCTCCTTCAATTCGGTCATCGAGTCTGTTCGTGGTTTCCTGGGGATAGACCTCAAGACCGAGTACTTCGACAATCCCTATGATTTTTATCAGGAGCATACCTGTGCCTCCATCGAAGAAGCCAGGGATGTCCTGGGGTACTCTCCACGCTTTTCCGTTGGGGACGGGATCCGAGATTATCTCGAGTTTCTCGAAAGCCGGGGTCGGTAATCTGGCCGGGAATCGTCAGTCGGCATCGGGAGGTGTGGCGGGGTTCATGAAACTCTTCTTCGCCATGTTATTTGTTCTGTCGTTCCTGTTTATGAACGCCGTACCGGTTTGGTCTGCAGAGTCCGGATCCGTCCCGATCCAGACAAAGGGAATCCCGACATTTTCCGACTTGTCGTCGCTTGATATCATCGGGCGCGTCGAAAGCGAGCGAGAAGATCTGGCCCAGGTCATCAGCGACCTGGAGGTCCGTTACGGCTCGGTAAAAAACCGCTCCATCCAGCTGGAACTTGCCCGAATTTCCCGATCCCTGACACCGTTTCTCTTCCATCCGGAATTTCCGGTGCAGGTCATTCTGATCGACGTCCCAAAGCCCGCCGCGTTCTATCTTGGAGGGGAAACTGTCGTCCTGACGCGGGGTCTGGTCTTTTCCGATTTTTTCAGGAATACCGATACGGTCGCGGGACTTGTCGCCCTGATTCTTTCGAGGCACGACTTGCTCCCTGTTTCCCCGCCAAAGGGGTCTGAAGCGGCGTCTCCGAATGTCCCGGAAAGGAATCGGGAGGCGAAAAACGCGGCCATTCTTCTAATCCGGGCTGGCTATCATTACGAAGGGGTCATTGAAGCGCTTCGGGTCCTCGATCGCCTTCGGGGCGGGACAGACTGGAGCCAGACGATTTCCTGGCTTGTGGCTGAAAAAGCCCATATTCTGGTTCAGGCTTCGGAACTGGAAGACGGGGTGTCGCTCCTTCTGGCCGGTCGTTCCGCCTCTTCCGTTCCGTTTCTCGTCCGGTATGTCAATGACAATGACCACTCCATCGAGGGGCGTTTCTGGCTTGGCCTCGCCTACTACCGGGACTACTACGGAACTCTTTTCCCCTCTCGCCAGACCGTGCTGTTTTCTGTCGACCGGATCCCCAATCTTTTGGATCCGGCATCGTCTGGGCCCCCTCCAGTCTGGGAGCTTCAGTTTTCCCGGGCGATCTGGTCCGGGATTCTGCGTGATAATCCGACCTATTCTCCTGCATGGAACGGTTTGGGGAGAATTGCGATGATGGAGGGCAATCTCAAGATGGCCGTCCGTTTTTTCGGTCGGGCCTCCCGCCTCAACCCCGAATCTCCCTGGTATTCGGCTGATTTTGCCCTTGCGCTCTGGATGAGGGATCACAAGGTTCTGGGGTTGAAACGGTGGAATATCGCCACAAGCCAGGCCGGGTTCGATCCCCGTCTCGTTTACGATCAGAGCGTTCTTTCCCGAATGGGCGAGAATCTCCTTCCGGTGGGGTTTTCCTCGATCAAGGACCTCCCTGGATGGGAGTTCGTCAATGTCCTCTGGGGGGAAAGCGTCGGAGACAAGCGCATTCGTCCTTTGCCGGCCTTCATCGGGAGGTTTCTGTCGGCCCCACTCCTTCCGGGAATGCCGATCAGCAAGGTCCGTCATCTTGTCGGACTTCCGACGACAGCTCCGGTTCGATCCCATCGGTACCTGATCTGGGACTACCGTTACCGGAACTATCGTCTGGCCATGCGGGGAGGGGTCATCCGGATCGCGGAATTCTTCGGAAAAAACCGGAAGAGTCTTCCGGATTATCCTCCCAGACCGATCGCCTCCGAAAAGGGGAAATTTCCGGAAAATGATCCCGTTGAGGTCATTCCCTATGCGCGCATTGCCTACCTGAGATACCGGACCATTCATCACACCTGGATTGTCCAGCGGGTGGGTACCGTTCTGGACCGCTTCATCATTCTTCTCAACACCACGGATCGCCCCGGAAAAATCTCCAAAACCAACGGGCCTGTCTTTCAGTCATTCCCGCCTTCGGCCCTCCGTAAATCTTCCGGATAACCGGAGAAAGGCTCCGGACAATCAGGGTGCGAGCCTGAGTTGAGGAATCCGTCGCCCGGGCCAGAGTCTTGAGGGATAGTCGAGGACATTCCATCTCCGCGGGCCCCTCTCTCTCCGAAAGGGCTCGACATATTTTTCCGGGATGGCTAGGATTACAGGATCGATTGTCGGGGTTCGGGGTTCCGTCAACAGGAGACAAAGGGGGCGTGTTTTGGGATCGGGGAAGATTGGAAGAGGGACGGGATTTCTGGTGGGTTTCGTGTGTTTTTTTTCAGGGATGTGGCTTCCGGTCTTTGCAGGTAACAGTGCTTTCACGGGCAAGGCCATTTATACGGCACACTGCGCGACCTGCCATGGCGAGCAAGGCGACGGAAAGGTCCTGGTTCGGGGAGGGGGCTCCCCCCCGCCAGATTTTACCGATCCCGCTTTCTGGAAGGGGAAAACGGATTCCTTTCTGGTCCATGTCATCGTCAATGGTCTGGGTACCATGCCTCCCTGGGATGAAACCCTGTCCCCCAGGAATATCGAGGATGTCCTGTCCTACATCAAGACCTTCAGGAAGTAGTCCGGCCGGATGACTCTCAGTCTTTCGGCCGGCCGGGGAGAAGCCTCAGAATGATTTTGTAGGGAGGGGAGCGGCGGGGTTTGGAATCTGAAGGTCGGTGACGATTCTTCCTTCGATCAGATGGTCCTGCATGATCCGGGCGATGTCCTCCCGGCCGGTAATTCGGTAATAGATTCCGTCGGGATAGACGGCCATCACCGGTCCGGATTCGCAGGCGTCGAGGCATCCGGACCGATTGGATCTCCAGGGACCGGGAATGCGGGCCTTTCCTGCCTCCTCCTTCAGGATCTCAAGGAGCGGTTCAGCTCCCCTCTTGAGGCATGAGCCCCGGGGATGGTCGGCGGGTCGGTCGTTTGTGCAGAGAAAAAGATGATATCGGTAACGGCTCATGGGGGCTCCTGAAGGGAAGGTTCTGGGTTTTCTTTCCGTTCTGTGTATACCATGGAAAGGCGGGGAAACGGAAGAGAGGGGGAGCTTTCCCGGACATCCGGCCGCTTCCCCTCTCAATTGTTTGCAGGGGGAACGATATTTTGAGATAATCGGGCGTTAGGATGAATTCGGTGTCCAGCAACCAGAATATCGGCCCCCAAACGACGGAAGGTCTCCTCCGAGAAATGATGGAATTCAAGCGTATCAATCAATTGCCTCCATATGTTTTTAGTGCCGTCAATGAGATGAAGGTCGCCGCCCGACGCAGGGGGGAGGACATCATCGATCTTGGAATGGGCAACCCGGATCTTCCGACACCCCCCCCTATCGTCGACAAGCTTGTCGAAGCGGTCCGGAATCCCAGGAATCACCGGTATTCGGCATCGAAGGGAATTCCGAAACTCCGGGAAGCGGTGGCGAGCTGGTATGAGCGAAGGCACCAGGTTCACCTGGATCCCGAAACGGAAACTGTAGTCACGATCGGCTCCAAGGAGGGGATTGCCCATCTGGCACTGGCCACGATCGATCCGGGCGACCAGGTTCTCGTTCCTAATCCCACCTATCCGATCCATGCGTTCAGCTTCGTGCTGGCCGGAGCGTCGGTGCACCATTACCCGATGGTTCCCGGCCGGGATGTCTGGGCCGATTTCATGGAGGCCCTTGACCGGGTCAACGGCCCGGTCAAGGCCGTGCTGTTGTGTTACCCGCATAACCCCACAACATTGACCGTTCCCGACGGATTTTTCGAAAAGATCGTCGCTCTGGCGCATGAGCGGGGTTTTTTTGTCATTCATGACCTGGCCTATGCCGATATCACCTTTGATGGCTACCGGGCTCCCTCCTTTTTGTCAACCCCGGGCGCCAAGGAGGTCGGGATCGAGTTCTACACGCTGTCGAAATCCTACAACATGCCGGGGTGGCGGGTCGGTTTCTGTGTCGGAAACAGGGCGATCGTCAGCGCCCTGACCCGGCTCAAAAGCTATCTGGACTACGGGACCTTCCAGCCGATCCAGATTGCCAGCATCATTGCCCTGAACCAGATGGACGATTTTCCAAAGCAGATCGCCTCCGTCTACGAGAAACGGTGCCATGTGCTTGTCGAGGGTCTCGTTCGCGCGGGCTGGGACGTGACGATGCCGAAGGGGTCGATGTTCCTCTGGGCGAAGATTCCTCCGGCCTGGGAATCGTTGGGCTCCCTCGAGTTTTCGAAACTCCTGATGTCGGAAGCTCAAGTGGGGGTGTCTCCGGGCATTGGGTTCGGTGCCATGGGGGATGATCATGTCCGGTTTGCGCTGGTCGAAAACGAAAGCCGCATCCGGCAGGCAACAATGAATATCAAACGCTTTTTTTCACGCAGTCGCCATGGAATGGGGGGGGTGACGGAATGAGTTCACAACGTGTTTTGTCGGGGCGGTCAACCCGTGTTGCACCATGTTTTCCGATGGTGCTGGCGGCCTTTGCGCTCCTCTTTCTCCTCCCGGGAACGGGATATGCCTGGAGCTGGCATCTTGGGGACTCTCCCGAGAAGATTCTTTCGATTTTCAAAAAAGGGGATCCCGGTCTGGTTCCGAGAAAGGGAAGCTCGACAGAACTTCCCTGCGGGATCTACACCGATTATGATGCCCACCCGACAGACCGCTTTATCTTCTATTCTCCAACGACCCTCAAAAATGGCCGGATGACACCCGAGTTCCAGTTCGAGTTCCGCCAAAAGGTCCTTCAGGCCGTTCTTGTGACCGCTCCTTTCACGGGGGTCCGTTCCGACCCGACCTGGCGCCTTCGGGATATTCTTCCGGACTCGCTCCAAAGTGTCGCGCCCAGAGTGATCCATGCCCGTCTCCTGTCCGATGCGAAGGGAATCAATCTTCCCCGGGATGCGGTCCTGATCTGGGATTACAAGGGCAACGACGGCATGACACGCGAACTTCAGGTGCTGGTCTACAACGCCGACCTGTCTCCGGACTATCTTCCGGACGCGCCGGTGGCCGCCTATCTGAGGGCCTACAAGGACGTTCTTCTGGATGAAGGAAAGACAATCCCCCTTCCGATGTCCAATCCGTTCATGAAAGAATAGCTTTCAATCGACAAGGATGATCGTTTGTTTAAAAAGAGCGAGGTGAATGTGCCCGTCCGTCTGGGCGTTATTGGTCTGGGGACTGTGGGACAGGGTTTTCTGCGTCTTCTTTTCCGCGAAGAGGAGCTTCTCCGTCAACGGCTTGGTTTTCCCTTGTTTCTGGGGGCCGTGTGCGACAGAAATGCCAGTCTGGTCAATTCCCTTAACCTTCCCAAAGGGTGCAAGGCCTACGGGGACGCGATGGATCTGATCTCCGATCCCGAAGTCACCCTGGTGGTCGAGCTTATGGGCGGGATCGAGCCGGCAAAGACCCTTCTTCTGGAAGCGATGAAGAGGGGAAAGTCTGTTGTCACTGCCAATAAGGCACTTCTGGCCACCCACGGGGAAGAAATCTTCGGAGCCGCCTCCCGGTACGGGGTGGATCTCGGTTTCGAGGCCTCGGTCGGGGGAGGGATTCCCATCCTCCGGACACTGAGGGAGAGCCTGGCAGGGGACAGGATACTCAAGGTCGCGGGAATCATCAATGGAACGGCGAACTATATCCTGAGCCGCATGACTCGGGAGGGACTCGAGTTTGAAAAGGCCCTCTCCGAAGCCCAGCGCCTCGGATATGCCGAATCGGACCCGACATTCGATATCGACGGGATCGATTCGGCCCACAAGACCGCCATTCTTGCGACAATGGCCTTCGGGTCTCCGGTGAATTTTTCCGACATTCCGGTCGAGGGAATCCGCCATATCAAACCGATCGACCTTGAGTTCGGAAAAGAGTTCGGGTATGTCCTGAAGCTTCTTGGAATCGCCAGAGACAGGGGGGATTCCCTGGATATCCGTGTTCACCCCTCCTTCCTTCCGGAAGAAGAAAGCATGCTGGCCGAGGTCGATGGGGTTTTTAACGCCATCGAGCTTTCCGGACGCTCACTTGGTCCACTCCTTCTGTTTGGGCGCGGGGCCGGGGGCGATCCAACCGCCACCGCGGTCATGGGGGATGTCATGGAATGCGCGAGAGGGATCTACCACTCCTCGAGAGGACAGGTTCCCGCTCTGGGGTTCCCTTTTTCCGAAAGAATCCGCAAACCGGTATTTTCCTTGTCGGGACTCCAGTCCGAATATTATCTGCGATTTATGGCACAGGACCAGCCCGGAACGCTCTCCTATCTTTCCGGAGTTCTGGGGGATCGGGGAATCAGTATCGAGTCGGTGATTCAGAAAGGACGGGAGAGCGGCGGTTCCGTTCCTGTCGTGGTCACGACGCACAGGGCCTCCGAATCCCGGATTCGGGAGGCATTGGACATCATAGACCGGTCGGCGCATGTGACAGAGAAGACCGTCGTCATCCGGATCGAGAAGGTTTCCATTGAGGGGGAGCAGTCGTGATGAGATCCACCTGGCGGGGGATTATCGCCGAATATTCGTCCTTCCTTTCCTTTCCGGCGGACGGGACCGCCATCACTCTTCAGGAAGGGGGCACCCCC
>JAYWMN010000002.1:0-2808 GCA_035873205.1 Nitrospirota bacterium | reverse complement strand
TTACGCTGGTCCCGACCACCACCAGTCCGGCCTCCATGAGGGCCGACACCACCGACCAGCTCTTGACCCCTCCAGTGATCAGAAGGGCCCGCTTGCCCTCGAGTTCCGGGCGAAACCGTTCGATGGCGGCCCAGGTCTCCTTCTCTTCCGTCGCGATCAGCTCCTCTGTCCGGGATGGAAGATCGGCCGGAGCTCCCCTCTCCACCAGCAGACGTGCAATGTTCCTGAGGGAGTCGCTCATGTCGGAGATCCCGTAGAAGGAGCCTTCGAACCAGGGGATCTGGTAGCGTTCCTCCATCTTCCGAGCGATATTGATCATGGCCTTGCTGCAGACCAGCATGGCGGCCCGGGCCCGGTGGGAGGAAGCGACCTCCCGATACCGGGCGTCTCCGCTCAGGCAGGCCGACACGCGGATTCCCAGACGGTCGAGGAGCGGCTTGACCTGCCAGAGTTCTCCGGAGAGGTTGTATTCCCCGATGATGTTTAGATCGGTGGGGGTCGTGAACTCCGGTTCCATGGTCCCGATCACATAGTCGAGAAGGGCTTCTCCGGCCAGCTTGTTTCCGAGGTTCTTTCCCCCTACGAATCCCGGCGCGTTGACCGGAATGACCGGACGGCCGAACTTTTCTGTCGCGGCCCTGGCAACGGCCTCGATGTCGTCTCCGATGATCGCCGGGACGCAGGTCTGGTAGAGAAAGACGGCCGGAGGGTCGAACCGCTCGATGATCTGCCGGATCGCCTTGAAGAGGTGTTTCTCCCCGCCGTAGATGACGTCCATCTCGTTCATGTCCGTCGTGAACCCGGTACGATAGAGACGGGATCCCGAGGACAGGGCCGACCGGTTGTCCCAGGAGTTTCCCTCGCAGGCGATCGGGCCATGAACCAGATGGGCGGCATCGACGATGGGCTGAAGGGCGATTTTTGCTCCGTCGAAGGCACAGCCTCCCGCTGCGGCTCCCGGAGCGGCCACTTTTGTACACCCTTTTTTCCGGTCCTTTTCGGATTTGGCCTGATTGTGACCGCAGGCCGCTTCCTGAAAAACCTCCTGCACCTTCCGGGTGATCATGGGGTCCTCCCTGGAAAAGGGGGAGAGGGTCACCCCTCCCCTTGTATGTCGATTTTCGTGCGTCCTGCCCTTACCTGATAATGTCGTAGCTGTAGTCGGTCTTGCTCGGAACGTTGGTGTTCTTGTCGATTTCGTCGAAGATCTTGTCCAGGATCTTGACAAGAACATTCATGGCGCCCTGATATCCGACCGTGGGATAGCGGTGGTGATGGTGACGGTCGAAGATCGGAAAACCGATCCGGATCAAGGGAGTTCCAGTATCCCGTTCGAGGTATTTTCCGTAGGTGTTCCCGATCAGGAAGTCCACCGGCTCGGTGAAGAGGAGGCTCCTCATATGCCAGAGATCCCGTCCCGGGTAGGCCTGGCATCCGGATCCAAACGGGGAACTGGCGAAGAGGGCGTTCATCTTCTGCTCCCAGTCCTTTCCTCCGTTTGTCGCCAGAACGTGCACCGGTTCGGCTCCGAGCTCCATGAGAAACTCGGACAGCCCCAGCATCTGGTCGGGATCTCCGTAAAGGGCGAACTTCTTCCCGTGAATATGGGAGGTCGAATCGGCGACAGCATCAACCAGCCGGCCCCGTTCGAGCTTCAGACTGTCCGGGATTTCCTTTCCGGTCAGCTTCGAAAGTTCCATAAGCCAGCGGTCGGTCGCCCGGATCCCGATCGGGTAGAGAAAGGACAGGGTTTCCTGCCCCAGACTCTTTGCATACTCCAGCGACTTCGGCGTGTTGTACTCCTGGAAGGAGATCGTCGCCTTCGAATGGAGGGCTTCCCGGGCCTCATCGAGGGTGGTTCCGCCCATGTACATGCGGAAGGTCCCGTCTGTCGGCGTGTCGAAAACATCGCTGGTGTCGGAGAGGATGATGGCCTTGATGCCCATCTGTCCAAGGATCTTCTTCAGCTCCCGGATGTTGCCCACGGAGTAACCGTCAAAGCCCATGACGATGTTGATCGTGTCGTTCGGATGGCGTTCTTTCCCGGCCCAGAAATGCTCCATGATTCCCTTGAGGGCGTTGTCATACCCGGTGATGTGGGATCCGACGAAGGCCGGAGTGTGGGCAAAGGGAACATCATACTCCAGGGGGACCGACCCCTTTTCCTTCGAGTTCTTGATGAAGGCGTTGAGATCGTCTCCGATCACCTCGGCCATGCAGGTTGTCGAGACGGCGATCATCTTTGGCTTGTACATGGCGTAGGCGTTAGCCAGGCCGTCGATCATGTTGTTGAGCCCCCCGAAAACCGCCGCATCCTCCGTCATGGAGGATGAGACGCAGGAAGTCGGCTCCTTGAAATGACGGGAGAGATGGCTCCGGTAATAGGCCACGCATCCCTGGGAGCCATGAACGAAAGGGAGCGTGTTTTCAAAGCCCAGGGCCAGAAACACCGCACCCAGCGGCTGGCAGGCCTTGGCCGGGTTGACCGTCAGGGCCTCCCTCCTGAAATTCATCTCCTTGTACTCTTCGGTCTTGGTCCATTCGATAATCCGGGAAACCTCTTCCTGGGGAACGGGGTTTTCGAAATTCTTTTTCTTGTTTTCGAACATCTCCACATATTCCGGTTCCCGGAAAAGATTGAAGTGATCGAGAACGTGTTTTGGATTCTGGCTCATTGTCTGTTCCTCACATTAAGCGGGCGTGCCTCAGGCCCGACCGGACTTTAGTCTTTGAAGCCCCTTCAAAAAGGGGCCTTTGCCATCTGCCAGACCGGATTGTTGATCGCCATATCCATATCCCGGGCAAAAA
>JAYWMN010000039.1:0-16416 GCA_035873205.1 Nitrospirota bacterium | reverse complement strand
AAGCTCGTCCGATCCCTCCGGCATCGAAGCCGCGGTGCAGAAAATGATCGCCACCATCGAAACGATCGCCCGGTCGAGTGCCTCCCACACGCTGACAGCCCAGGATACGGAAAAAATAATGGCAGAAATGAGAGTCAGCATGGACGGATTGAGGGCCAGCGTGGAGAAGGTACGATTTGCCACCCGCCAGATGAAACGGTTGACCGACCAGTTCCAGGTCACCCAAAACCCCTAACCCGACGAAGGGAACCGGACAGGATCCGTCCTCACACCGTGAAGGGAACTCCGCTCCGGGCGTAGATCATCTCGCAACCCGAACCTGCGATCAGCCGTTCAAACTCGTCGGGGGTTCCGGTCAGCCCGGGAAAGGTTCCGTGATGGAGGGGCAGAACTTTCCCGGCTCCAAGAAAGGACAGGGCCCTGGCGGCCTCCCGGGGTCCCATCGTGTAGAGGCTTCCGATGGGAAGACAGACCAGATCGGGACGGTAGAGCTCCGCGATCAGCGCCATGTCGGAAAAAACATTGGTGTCCCCGGCATGGTAGAACCTGAACCCGTCGGAAAGTTCGACCACGTATCCGGCCGCCTCTCCACCATAGAGGATCTCGTCCCCGTCCGAGATCCCGCAGCTGTGATCGGCGTGGACCATCGTCACCGGAACTCCCCGCACCGTCTGGCTTCCCCCCTTGTTCATCGGGTGGACATGCCCGACCCCCTTCTTCCCCAGCCAGGAACAGAGTTCGAAAATCCCGACGACGTCGGCCCCGGATCTTTTTGCCAGGGGAATCGCATCGGCGATATGGTCGAAATGGGCGTGGGTGAGGAGGATCAGGTCGACCGAAGACAGTGACTGGTATTCCTTCGGACAGGAGGGGTTGCCGTTGAGCCAGGGGTCGACAATGATTTTATTTCCGTTCAGATCGGTGACGAGAAGTGTGGAATGCCCAAGCCATGTCATGGTATGGGATTTCTTGTCGGTCATGAGAGATCCTCCTTGAGTCTGCATCGGGGAAAGGAGCGAGGGTTTTCCGGGGTTTTCAGCCCCATTGTAGCAGAATTTTTCCTTCCGAAATGCTAGTATTCCGGAGAGGATCCGTCCGGGAATCCGTATCCGGAGGGAAGAATTCCACCTGAAAATCCGGAAGGAAAACGATCAGATGGCAACGTACAACGAAGGGACCCGGGAGATTTCAGAGGAGATCGCCGCCCGATGCGCGGCCAACCCGGAATTCGCCCGGCGCCTTGGGGATTTCGGATTCATCGAGCTCGAGGATACCTGGGGCGACGAAACCACCATATTGAACACCGCCCGGGTCTCGACCTCGAACCGCAGACTCCGATCGACCGCCGACCTGACGGAGAAGGACCGGAACCTGCTCTTCCACCTTCTTTCCCAGCATCACGGGACGCCGTTCGAAACGGTCTACTTCCGCTTCCGCTTCATCGCCCCGATCTTCGTCCTCCGGCAATGGGTCAAGCACCGGATTTCCACCTGGAACGAGTTTTCCATGCGCTACCGGAAGCCCATCTCGGCCTATTACGTTCCCGACCCGGAGGCGGTGACGGTCGACGGGTTCCCCGTGCTGACCCCCGACCAGATCGACCGCTACGCCGTTCTCATGGAACAGATTTTCCAGTTCTACGAAACGGAATACCGGGAGTCCTGTCTCCGGATCGACAGCGCTTCGGAGCAGGGACTTCTTCCCGGAACGAAGGAGGATCCGGCCAGCCGGAACCCCTACCGGGCCCGGGCCCGGGAACTCCTCCGCTCGGCGATTCCCGTCTCGGCCTACAGCGATGTCTACTGGACCGTCAACTTCCGCTCCCTCATGAACTTCTTCGACCTCCGCACCAAGGACAACGCCCAGTATGAAATCCGCCAATACGCCCTTCTGGCCTACGAGCTTTTTTCTCTGCGTTTCCCCCTGCTCTCCGACCTCTACAAAAAGGCGGGGGGAGGATCGGGATGCGGACCGGATTGATCCCTTTCTCCTCAAGGAGGACGAACCGCACCGAGCCTCTCCGGGTCAGAAGCGGAGGTAATCCACAGAGGACCCTAGGTCTACGGATAACAGGAGATGTTCCGAAACCAGTCTGATTCGTTGTCCGCAATGTGCCTGGCCCAGCTGTTGACGGGAACAAAAGAATCCGAATTGTCCGGTTTTGTCCAGACCCCCTCCTCGAGATAATACTGGACCCTTTCCTTTGCGGAAGGGCGACAGTGAGGAGGAACCGGAAGGAAGAAGTCGATCCGGACAATAACCGAATCCTGAACCGGTCCGGGAGAGACGGAGGCTGATTTGACTGTCAGGGCATAATGCAAGAAAAGATCCCGGACGCTTTCAAAGTCGGCGGGGGAAGGAAGCAGGGCCACAATGCGGTCAATCTGGTCCGGAGGGGGGGCTTTCCCCTTGTCCTTCTCTCCGGCAAAGCAGAGCGCCTTCTGGAGAAGGGGAAACAAACAGAACACGGCCAGGAAAAAAAACGCTCCGACAGAAAAACGTCTTCCGAATCCGCAATGCGCCATCTTCCCCTCCCTCTTTTCATCGCCGCATTGTCTCGCGAGACCGGCCACGGAACACATCCTTGTCCGCGACAAGGTGAACGGAAAGAATACTCCGGAAAGAGAAGCCTCCTGGTTAAGGCCGGATGACAAACGGATCACAAAATCGCCCGTCCCATGAACGCGCCCATTGCCGGGACTCTTCGACGATCAGTGCTTAAGGGATACTGGGAACGGAATGTCCTGACGGAGCCTTCGCATCGCCACGATCGGCGCAGTCCGGCGAACAGGATGCGAGAAACTCCGCGACCTTCCGGACTCTCCGGAGGGGGGAGGATCCCAGGACGACCCTCGGGGGATCCCGAAATGTCGTTTCGGGGGGGGACAACGGCGAAGAGGAGCAGATCGGCCGGTCCCCCCATGCCGACCTCCCGAGATTGCCGGGATCGATTCCTCCCCTTCCCTCCTTCCCCCTGTCCGGGATCTCCGGAACGCGGGATAACCCTCCCTCCCGATTCTTCGACTCCTCTACCTCGGGGAGTCCCTCTGGCTCCTCCATCTCAGGATTTCAAGGAAGGGTTGTCCCTGCCGATTTTCGAGAGGGAGATACAGAAGATGAGTCGCCGGGTCGACAAGAATGCTGTGGGCCCGGTATCCGAGAAAGTCCTCCGACTCTTTTTCGAGAGACCGTCCTTTTTCTTGAAAAACCGTGACCCACCCCGATTCGGACGCGACGAACAGGAGTTTTTTCCGGCTGTCGAAGCTCAGAACATCCGGACGGGCTCCGACGGAAAACCTTCCGGATACCCGGCCAGTCGGGAGATCCACGACCAGAAGTCGGGAATCCCTTTCGCAGGCGACAAAAGCCTGTTGCCGACGGGAGTCGATAAAAAGCCCGTGGGGATGGAGGCAGGGAAGGGAGATTCTTTGATCGATCCGGAGGGCCGAGGGATCGACCCGCACCAGAAGATTCCGGGTCTGGACAGTCGAATAGATTCTTTTCGAAAGAGGATCGTATCGGGTGTTCCCCACCTCCCCTCCCAACGGGACTGTCCCCTCCACCCGAAGGCTCCGGGCATCGATGACGCTCAGACTCTGTCCCCATTCGTTCGACACAAAGATCCTGCCATTTTCCGGATCGAAATCCAGCCCGTCCGGATGAATGCCGGCAGGCACCCGTCGGACTGTCCGGAGAGATCTGGCATCGACAACGGCGAGATGGCCGATCTTCGTTTTCGACAGGGGGGACACGGTCGCATAGACCCGGTGGAGTTCCGGGACCGCCAACACCCCGTGAACATGGGGGAACCCCGGAAGGTCGGCCACCATCCTTCGGGTCCGGGTATCGAACACCACCAGACGTCCCGCCCCCAGATGACTGAGATACAGTCGTCCGGTCTTCGGGTCCAGACTCTGATAGTCGAACCGGCTGGCCCCTCCGGGAAGCGGAATGGTTGCCACAATGCTCCAGACAGGCGAGGCAGAGGCCGACAAGGCCGGTTCAAGGAAAAAAATGGCCGAAAGAAGGGCCGTGAACACTCCGGAGCAAAGGACCCGGAGAGAGCGATTTTTCAAGAATCGGGATCTCATTTATTTCCTTTCCGGGGATGAACGGCGAAAGGCCGTTCGGCGACTCCCCTCAAATGTATCATCTTGCCCTTGCCAAACGGATCGTCTCTGGTACTTTTCAAAGAGAGGGAGAATCCATCTCTCCTTCGAAGGGAAGATTCGTCTTAAAATCAAAAAGAAAGGATCTCTCACATGGCCTCCATAAAAATCACCGGGTTGAAGAACGGACCTTACGAAATCAGCGGGCAGACCGACCTGATCGAACTCAGGGACGCCAACGGAAAGGTACTTTCCGCAAAAGGAACCCTCCATCTTTGCCGATGCGGCGGCTCCAGAAACAAGCCATTCTGCGACGGAACCCATGCGAGCGCGCGGTTCGTATCGGAATGACCCCCCCAAAAAGAAATTTCCTGTCCGGAACTCCTTCCGATTTTTTCTCAAAAAAGGCAAGGCCCTGTCACGATGACAGGGCCCATTCCGCCTGATTCTTTCCCTTTTTTTGGTCCATCCGGAAGGACTAGAAGGTGAACTTCGCTCCGGCAAAGATGTTGACCGGCTCCCCGGGATAGACGAAAAGGGTTGCCAGATTGTTCGCGGTAGCGGTATTTCCGGAACCGTAATAGCCGGCCGGGTTGTAGTAGTTCGTATTGAAGAGATTGTAGGCCGACAAATAGAGGTTCGCGGCCTTGTACCATCCGTTGACCTTCGGCAGATCATAGGACGCATAGAGATCGGTCACGAAATACCCCGGAACATTGTCCTGAGGATTTCCGGGCGTTCCCGACATATCGACGACATTCATCATCCCGGTGTACCGCTCGTCGATCGTGATGTGGTAAGACCCATGGTCATAGGAAAGGGCGAGATTTCCCATGTCCTGGGGAATAAACGGAATCATGTCCCCGGCAAAGTTCTGGCCGTTGGATGGAGTATTTCCCAGAACATTATTCATGTAGGTGAAGTTGGCGGAACCTGTAAAGCCCAAGCCCAGATCGATCTTTCCTTCTGCCTCGATTCCCTGCTGACGGGCCTGGGCAATGTTTTCAAACTGGGTGAAGGTTGTATTTCCCGATGTGAAGGGTTCGGCGACCGGCATATTGGTCAGATAATCGCTGTAAACATCCAGCGCCACGAATCCTTTTTTCGTCGAATACCGGGCTCCAATACTCAGATCCCAAACATTCTCGGGCTGAACTCCCCCCACCAGTGCACCGGAGGAGAATCCCTTGTAGTCGAAGATCGCGGGAGGCGCGAAGGACTCACCGCCCGTGACATACAGCTTCCAGTTGTCGTTCGGGTAGTAGTTCAGTCCGACATGGGGCATCGGGATCAGCATCGAGCCTCCGTTGCTTACGCCCGCGCCTCCACCGGCATAGTTTGCGGGCACCTGATCGTTAAAGTACTGGGCGATGCTGGCGACCCGGAACCCGACATTGAACAGGACCTGCTCCACCGGACGGTAGTGGTCTTCGAGGTATCCCACAATACTTGTCTGGGAATAGATCGCATCGGCCGTTCCGCCGACGATGTTGTTGGACTGCAAAGGATCAATGTAGTAATGGTAGGTCGCATACTGCCCCTTCATGCCGAGATAAAGGGTGTCATCCTTCCAGAGCTTGTACTTGACCTCGGCAATGTCTCCGGCCTTGTACCCTTCGGCCTGGTAGTAGTTCTGAAGAAACTGGTATCCCAGCTGACCACTCATGTTGGGATTGATGTTCTGAAAAGTGGACCCTGCGGAAAACTGGTTGGACGTACAGGAGATCCCGTTGCAGCTCCCGAATCCCGCCGGCATGCTCGTGCTTCCGTAAGGCTCCACATTCGCATAGAGAGAGTTTTTCACCCGGATCGACGGGGTGATCTGGTCCTTGAAGCCCAGATCCAGCATGAACCGCCCGTATTCCCAGTTTTTGAAAAACGGCGAATTGGGCGTATTGCCCGGGTTGGACGGATTGGTGTAGCTCGGCCCCCCATTGTTGGTCGGGCCGTAGGTATTGTAATTGGCCAGGCTCATCGACGCGCCGCGGTCATAGGACTTGTAATTCGCTGTGGTGATGAAGTAGAGCTTCCCTCCCGTCAGGTACTTTGTAAGATTGCCGTAATACTGGTATTCGGTGAGAGGAGTGAACTGCTGGAACCCGTCCTGGTGCATGATGGTGAAGTCGTTGTACCCACCGATGTTCGTCGTCGAATTGATCCCCGAGTTGTTGACGTAGCTCGTGTAATACAGCCCGTAGGAACCGCCTCCGGCGTTGATCGTCTGAAAGGCCTCCTGGGTCGGGTCCACCAGCTTGAAATTGACCGAACATCCGGCCGCGTAGCTCCCCGTCTCCCGGGAGGTGGTGACACCCCGGTTCACAGTGGCGGACTTGATATCGGTGTTCATGATCCCCAGATCGTAAACTTCGCCTCCGTCGGCTTCGACGTTCATCGGAACCCCTTCGACCGACATTTCGATTCCGGAGTTTCCGTTCGGATTGGTGTTGGCGCCGCCCACCGTATAGCCACGGCAGGACATGTAGTTCATGCCGCCTGAGATTCCCTGGGCTCCGGACCGGGAATAGTACTCGATGCCCGGCGTGTTCTGCATGAGGGTATAGGCCGTGCCGGTCGTCAGATTCTGCTGGAACTTCTTCTGGTCGACGATCGAGATGGCTCCGGTCGTATCCCGGATTTTCTTGTCTCCCGTCGCGTTGATGTCGGCCTGGGCCAGGCTGTTGACACGGAGGCGGATGTCGGCGGTCGATGTCCCCCGGACGGCGATTTCCTGCGAGTAAGGGAGATAGCCCTGTTTTGTCGCCTGGACCAAATAGGTCCCGTCGGGGATGTTTTTAAGGCTGAAAATTCCTGTCGAATCCGCGGTCACCTGGTAAATCTCGTTCGTTTTCAGGTTCTTGACCGCAAGATTGGCCGACACAGGGATCTTGTGGTCTCCATGCCCCTCATAGATCTTCCCAGAAATATCGGAGGAACCCTGGGACAGCGGGGTGACGGCAAAGTTCATCTGACCGATCGTCCCGGCCTTCAGGATGCCTTCCTTTCTCTGGACGGAAAACTTGCCTCCCCCCACCAGAACCTTGTAGTCGCCAGGAGGAAGGTTCGAGAAAATATAGCCTCCCGTTGAGTTGGTGCTCGTCTTGATCATCTCGCCTGTCGCCGTGTTTTCAAGGACAATGGGCACCCCTGAAAGAACCTTCTGGTCCCTGACCGAACGAATATCTCCGTAAAGGACCGAGGGAGCGCTCCCGGGAGTTTCCGGGGAGGAAGCGTTGATTCCGGCGGACGGAGCGGGGGCCTCGGCCGACCACACGTCGGTCGAGAGTCCTCCCATGAGGAGTCCCGGAGCCACGAGCCAGGCGATTTTTCTTTTGAAAAACATCAGGAGCTCCTTAAGAATCAGGTTGAGATTAATTTGTTGTTTTTTAAGCGAGGTGGAATACCACGGAGGGGAACTATGCCAAGAGAAAATGATAGAAAGCTCAATATTTGGTTAAAAATAGAAAAATTCATCATTCCGGACATTTCGGGAAATAAAAAAGCCCGGCGGAACAGCTTTCCCGCCGGGCCTGAACATTCCGGATCCCTGTCTAAAAAGTGATCGTCGCCCCTCCGAAGACATTGATCGGTTCCCCCGGATAGACGAAAAGCGTTTCCGCGTTGTTCGCCCCGGGAGCCAGAAAGGCCGGTTCGTAGTAATTGGTGTTCAGGAGATTGAAGGCGTTGAAGAAGAGCTGTGCCTTCTTGTACCAGGATGTTTTCGGGAGATCATACGCGACGAGAAGATTGGTCGCCCAGTACCCCGGAGAGTTTGTCTGGATATTTTGATTTCCGTTGACGCCCCCGCTTGTATCGATGACATTCATCATGCCGGTATAGCGCTCGTTGACTGTCAGGTGCCAGTTTCCCCGGGCATAATTCAGGTCGAGGTTCCCCAGCATGTTCGGAACAAAGGGGAGGGGATCGCCCGAGTTGCTGAGTACGGTGTTGGTACCCAGTCCGTACTGGGCGCTCACGAAATAGGCATCGACCGCGGAAAAGCTTCCGTCGACGCTGAAGCCGTCCGGAAGATCCCGCTTGAACTCCGCCTCAAACCCCCTCATTTCGGCCAGGCCCGCCGACGAAGGAATCGTGTTGGTCACCCCTCCCGGAAGGACCTGGAGGGTTGTCGCAAACATATTGTTGATGTAGTCGTTGTAGATGTCGAAGGCCACGAAACCCTTGTCCGTCGTATAACGGGCTCCGATTTCGGCATCGTTCACGATTTCCGGCTTGATGTTGACCGAGTTGGCCGGACTTCCCGGAGCCAGCTCGAAAAACTGGAGGCTTGGCGCGGAGTAGGACTGGCCCGCGTTGACATAGACCTTCCAGTGGTCGTTGGGATACCAGTTGACGCCCACGTGGGGAAGAGGAACCACGAAGGACTGTCCGGCACTTTCGGCATAAGCCGCGTTTCCTCCGTTCGCCAGATTGGTTTCGGTCTGGGCCCCGGACATCAGAGAGTTCACATACTGCTCGTTGACCGCCATGACGCGGAACCCCGCGCTGACAAGCCAGTCGTCGGTCGGACGGTAGTGGTCCTCCAGATAGCCGCCGATGGTGGTCATCAGGTTGGATCCTCCGGCGTTGCCCGTGATCTTGTTCGTTCCGATCGGAACATTGCCGTAGAGCGTATTGTTGTAGGAAATCCGGGCTCCCATGCGAACCTTGTTGCCCGCGAATGTCTGGATCGCCGTTTCGGCGATGTCTCCCACCTTGAATCCCTGACCCTGAATGTAGGTGAAATTGAAGGGGTTGGCGCATTCCGCGGCCGTTCCTCCGTTACAGACCCCCCCATAGGACGGCGCCACCTGCTGGAAGGCCGTTCCGCTCGCTCCGGAAACGGGCGACCCGATGATTCCCACCGGAACCTGGATCACCCCGTAGGGAACGAGAAGGGCAAAGGCGTTGTTCTTGACAGAGACCACGCTGTTGAGCTGGTCCTCGCCCTGAAGGGTGATCATGTAGCGCTGGGAAATCCACGCCTTGTAATAGGGCGAATCCTGGACGGCCGTTCCCGACGGATACGAGGTGTTCTCTCCGTTGGGAAGCCCGTTGTAGCTCGGACCGAACTGGTTGAAATTCTGGAGCGAGGTCGACGCTCCCCGGTCGTAGTTCTTGTAGGCCCCGGTGAACATGAGGTCGATCTTTCCTTGCTCGAGGTACTTGGTCACGTTGGCATAATCCTGGTACTCCTGGAGACCGGTATACTCCTGGAAGCCCTGCTGGTTGATGACCGACAGGTCGTTGTAGGCACCGACCCCGCTCTTGTCGCTGATACCCGTGTTGGTGATGAAGGAGGTGTAGTACTGCCCGTAGGACCCCATTCCGGCCGTGATCTGGGAGTAGGCGTCCTGGGTGGGCTGCATCAGGTGGATGTTGACCGAACACCCCGAGGCATAGTTGTAGAGGTTGGCAGAAGTGGTCACACCGCGCTGGATGTCGACGGAGGCGATGTCCAGGTTGAAGAGGTTCAGGTCGTAAACCATTCCTCCGTCCTGGTTCTGGTTGAACGGAACGCCTTCGACGGTGAACTCGATATTGGAGCCGCCGGACGGAGCCGTGTTCGACCCGCCGGTCGAATATCCGCGGCAGGTGAAGTAATTCATGCCGCCGGTGACGCCGTTGGCGCCGGAACGGGAATAATAGTTGATTCCCGGCTGGTTTGAAAGAGCGAACCCGATGCCCGCCGTCTGCCAGGTTTCGAATGTCTTGCGGTCGACGATGGTGATGGCGCCGGTCGTGTCCCTGATCTTCTTGTTGCCGGAGGCGTTGATGTTGGCCTGGGCCAGGCTGTTGATCTCAAGACGAACATCGGCCCGGGTGGTTCCCTTGACCGAAATCTCGAGAGAGGCCGGCAGATAACCCCGCTTGACCGCGGAAAGGAGGTAGTTCCCCGACGGTATGTTCTTCAGGCTGAACTCACCCGAAGGACTGGACGCCACCTGGTAGACCTCGTCCGTTTTCAGGTTCTTGATGGAGAGACTGGACTCAAGAGGAATTTTGTGGTCCCCCCGGCCTTCGAAGATCTTTCCAAGGATTTCGGAAGATCCCTGGGACAGCGGATTGACCGCAAAATCCATCTGGCCGATCGTTCCGGCCTTCAGGATTCCTTCCTTGCGCTGAAGCGAAAAATTGCCTCCGCCGACCAGGACCCGGTAGTCTCCGGGGGGCAGGTTCGAAAAGATGAAGGCTCCCTGGGAGTCGCTGACCTTTTTGATCAGGAGTCCTGTCGAGGTGTTTTCGAGGACGATCGGAACTCCCGAAAGAAGCCCCTTCCCTTTTGTCGAATGGATATTCCCGTAAAGAACCGACGGGGGTCCCGACGGCGTTCCGGATGTCCGGGTCTCCGCCGGGCTGGCCGGTGCGGGCGCCGCCCAGACATCGGTCGCCAGGCCTCCCCAGAGCAGGCCGGGAGCTAGCAGCCAGGCGATCTTGCTTTTTAAAAAAGTCATTCACGTCTCCTTTGAATTTGTTTATTAACGGATCTTTCCCTCTGGGTATCAGGCCAGACGGCCCTGGGGGGGATTCTGAAGACGATAAATGTCCGGGAAGTTAATCGTCGGTAAAAACGGAAAAATCTGCGGGCCACGCCCTGTCTTTCCGGAATGAAGAGACAGGAACGGCGGAAAATTGAGAAAAATCGTATCGGGACAGGCCTGGATGGCCGGATGAAGCCGGGAAGTCAGCCGGAGAGGATCCGGAAAGGGGAACGTGCGCCGGAAAAGAGGCCGGGAAAAGAAGAAGAGAAACCGGAGCGCTGTCTCAGGAAGGAGTCTTCAGGCGGTATCCGAAGCCCCGGACCACCTCTATCATCGCTCCTCCGGCCAGCTTTTTCTTGAGAGAGTGGATGTGGACCTTGAGGTTTTCGCGACCCACGACGTAAAACTCTCCCCAGACCGACCGGAGAAGCTCTTCGTAGGGAACGACAAGGTCGATCCGGAAGACGAGAACGACCAGAAGCTGGAATTCCTTGTGGCTCAAGACAGCGATCTTGCCGTGAACGCGCACTTCGAATCTCTGCGTGTCGACGATGAGCGGTCCTTTTTCGATCCGGTCGAAAGGGTAGCCGGAGCTTTTGCGGTCATCACGCTCCACCCGGCGGAGAAGGGCGCCGACCCTTGATTCGAACTCCCGCGGACTGAACGGTCTTTTCAGGAAATCGTCCGCCCCCGCATTCAGGCATTGAACGATGATCTCGGGATCGTCTCCCGATGCCACCATCAGAAACGGAACATTGGAAAGGGACGGCAACGAGCGGACAAACCGGCAGATCTCCAGTCCCGGACGTTTCGGAAGGGAAAATTCGGAGATGACGAGCAGAAAATCCTGATCCAGGGCGGACTGGAGTTTCCTGAGAATCCACATAGCCTCGTCCCCGTCGTGCGCCGAAAGAATCCGGGCGATGGAATGATGACGGGATACGAGCCTGTGAAGAGTCTCATCCGGTTCGCAGACGAGGGCGGTGACACTTTCACCAAAACTCCGCCTCCTCTCCCTCGCCGCCGGAGGACCTCCGTGTTCCGTGGGAGAACGGGACGGACTGGCCGTCGTCTGGGCCGCCGGAATGGGGCCCTCCCTGTCCGGAGACAATTTCCATTCTTCCATGATTCCTCCATAGGCCGACCGACAAGCCACTCCGACGCCACCGACCGGGTCAGGGACGGACACGGGAAAGAGCTGCCTTCTCTCTTCCGCCCAGAAACCCTCCGGGTTCAGACCGGCGGTTCCATCCGGCCTTTCCCGTCCATGACGGCCCTTCCCGGACGTTCTAACCCGTATTGCGTATCCGGAAACGGAAATTGAGTTCGAACTTTCCGGCGACCGCCTCCCCCTTGAGCATGGCCGGAGAAAACTTCAGATTTTTAAGAACGTTCCGGGCAATCCGGTTCATGTCGTCCCAGACCGACGGCACGACCATCTTCGACCTCCGGATTTTTCCGGACGGATCGATCCAGAGATCGATGACGACATCTCCCTCTTCGTCGCCGGCCTTCATCTTGTCCGTATACAGGGCGTTGGTGTCGACCTTCGTCAGAAGTCGGGGCGGCTGGTATCCGGATCCCCCTCCGGAAGCCGGGGTCCCCTCCCCCCAGCTCATGTTCACCGCCGTTCCGACGGAGGCCGCAAGGAGGTTTGTCGAGGTGGTCGTCTGGGCGGGAAGGGTCGGAGGGGTGACCGGACGACGAACCGCCACCTTCCTGACCATTTTCGGTTTGGATTTGGGCGTGGGCTTGGGGGCCGGAGGAGTCGGCGGAGGCGGGGGAGGCGGCGCAAGGGCCACCCTGAAGGCCGGAGGGGGCGGCGGAGGCGCAGACATCCGCACAGGAAGAAGCAGCAGCAGGGCGCTCTCGAAGACGACCACCCCCCCCCAGAACCCAGGGAAAAAAAGGACCTCCCTTGCCGGACAGGCTTTTTTTCTGCACCGCTTCCATCAGTGGAGGTCCTCGGAGCGGATCGAGACGTTGGAAAAGCCCATAGAATTGCACAGGTCCATGACATCGACAAGTCTTTGCAGCTTCGAGTCCTTGTCGCCGCTCACGATCACTTCGTATTTGGCCGTCTTGTCCGACAGGAGCGCGGTGAGCCGGTCCCGGAGACCCAAGCGGTTCACAGGGGAGCTTTCAAAGAGGATCTTTCCTTCCTCGGTGATGGTGATGTTCACCATCTTCGTCTCCTGCCTGAGCGGGTGGGCCGCCGATTTCGGAAGCGCCACCGTGACTCCGTTCAGCTTGATGAGCGACATCGAAATAAAGATGAACACCACCATGAGAAAGAACATGATGTCGATCATCGGAATCAGTTCGATCCGCGCCTTCGGGGACTCGTCGCCCCCGTCACGGAAAAGCCTCATGAATCACACTCCTTGACAGATGTGTTCTGGATTTCTCTTGAAATTCAGCGGACCGCCTCAGGAATTTCCGTTTTGCCTCAGGCCGGCGAGGTGCTCTTTTCCGCCCGGAAGGCCGCCTGGGCGCCTTTTGTTGTCACAGCGGGACTTCCGACTCCCAGAAAGTCCGGAGACTGCTTGTAGGCCTCCCGGATCGGCCGGTGGAGAATGGTGATGAGCCGGGCCGCCGACTCCAGGGAGGACTTGATCCCGGAAATCCATTTGTAGAGAAAGTTGTAGAATCCGAGCGATACGATGGCGATCACGAGGCCCGTGGCCGTGGCGATAAGGGCCTCGGCCACTCCTCCGGTGATCTGGGCGGGTTTCCCGAGCCCCGAAATGGACATGACGTGGAAAGAGGCGACAATCCCGATGATCGTTCCCAAAAGTCCCAGGAGGGGAGCCATTGTGATGGCAGTGTCAAGAATCCACATCCGCTCCTTGAGCTTCTTCTCTTCGAGAACCGCTTCCGCCTCGATCAGGTATTCGAGCTGTTCGCCTTCGAGCTCGGATTCGATGAACAGCTTCAGGATCTTGTTGACGATGAAGTTCTGGGAGGTATAGGAGCTCTTGATCAGGTTCAGGACGGCCTTGGGATCGAGCTTTTCCTTGACGTTCTTCCGGAGGACGTCGAGCACCTTCTCCGTCTGGACCTTTTCCTGTCTCAGGACAATGAGTCGTTCGATGCCGACGGCCAGGGCGACTCCCGACATGGGCAGCAGGATGTACATGACCGGCCCGCCCTTCAAAAGATAGGCAAATGCATTCATGGGTCTTCTCCTTCTTGTTTCGTTCGTTCAGGGAACTTTTTAAAACAGGGGGATCTTCGCAACACCGATTAAAGATTCGGTAAATTCGGGATGTCGGAACGATGACAACGGCAGGGATGGACCCAATAAAACCGATCCGGAAGCGGGAGACGGAAACCATCCCTCCCTGTCCGGAAAAAAACCAGAACGCAGGAAAGCCCCCGGTCCTCCCGGGAAAACCGGGGGGCCGGACCTGTCTGACCTGATTATGGAGAGAATTCCGGTCGAGCTGCACCGAAAGGCCCGAGGCCATTACTCCTTCCTTTTCATCGCGCCGGGCTCCCCTTGTTCCCCGACCTTTCTCGCCGAACTCTTCCGGCCGGACCTTTAGAAATACCGTGTGGACGATCCCTCTCCGAGCATTTATTGTCCCATCCGTTTTTGCCAGGACTTTCAGGCCCTTTGGAAAACGACAAAAAAATTCTAGAATTAAAGAGTTGGGCCCAATCCTTTTGAAACCCTCTTGAAAGGGAACCGACCGTATGAGCCACGTCCCGGAGGGAGAATCTCGTCGATCGGGGATTTGGGGCTTCCGGACAGGAGAGCGAGGATCCCGTTCGGGGGATTTCTGGAAAAAACTTCGTTCCCAGGGCTCTTCCAGGGCCCGAAACAAATCCTTTTGAGTTTCCGGTCGCTGTTTTGAAACATGACGGGAAAGACCGCCCGGGCATAAAGATCCAAAACGGACAGGAGAGGCCGTGTTTCTCTTGAGAACCCTGGGGGATCCCGAACTGATCGTGGACGGAGTTCCTGTCCGCCTTCATCGGAAGAACTTAGGCCTTTTGTCCTTCCTCTTCATCGAATCGGGTCGTCCCCATCCCCGGAGCTACCTCTCCGAACTCCTATGGCCGGAGCTTCCAGAGAATCGATCCGACAACAACCTGCGCCAGTCTCTCCATATTCTTCGGAAAAACCTCGACACCCAGTCTTCCGATCCCGTCATCCTGTCGACCTCAGGCCAGATCCGTCTCGGTCCCGGATTCCTTCACGCGGTCGATGCCTCTCCCTTTTTTCACCCTCCTGCCGGATGTCCGGCCATCCACGATCCAGCGGACTGCCGACTTTGCCGGACTCAGTTGACGAAAGCCCTTCAGGCGATCCGGGGTCCCTTCCTCAACGGCCTCTTTCTTCCGGAGTGCGAGGAGTTCGATCATTGGGTCACCGGGAAGCGGGAGGAACTGATCGCCCGGAGCCGGTGGGCTCTCGACAGGATTTTCCTGCTCCTTGAGAAAGACAACCGGTCGCAAGAGGGGATCTCCCTCCTTGAGCAATTTCTCAAGTTCGACCCTTTCGACGAAGAGATCCATCGGGCCCTGATGACCCTTCTCTGGAAAACCGGAAACAGGAAAGGGGCCGAGCGCCAGTACGCCTTCTGCCTGAAAATCCTGAAAACGGAACTGGACGTGGAGCCGGAACCCGAGACTCGGGGCCTTCTCGAAAGAATCCGGTCCGAGCCCGGTCGCCCGGTACCCTCCGACCGATCGTCCCCCCCGGTCGCCCGCTCGGAACCGGCGCTCCCCGAGAGTCCTCTCCTCTTCGAGTGGCGCCAGGCGACGGCCCTTTACCTGGACATCCACTCCACCGAAGCCTTGGGGGACTCCTTCATCGCCTCCCCTCTCCTGGGAGGGGTTCTCGAGAGAATCAAGGAGTTCGGAGGCGATGAATGGCGAACCGATGAACACGGACTTCTGGCCTGGTTCGGGATCGACGGAGAAACGGAAAGAGCCTCCATCCGGGCCGCCAAGGCGGCCCTTGAGATCGGGAGGATCGTTTCCCAAAGCCCGGAGGGAATATCCGGGAAGGTGATCTTTCGGGCGGGAATCCATTCGGGCCGGGTCCTGAAACATTCTCAAAAAAACACCCCCGACCCCACCGGAATGATCTCAAAGTCCGCCATGAGCCTTTGCATGCAGTCAAGGCCGGGAACCATCCTCCTCTCCTCCGAATCCTTCCGGGCCCTGCGGGGACAGATGGCCCCTGCCGGCACCGAATCGGTGACCCTATTGAGGAGACGGACACAGGGCTACATCCTTCCTGTCGAGGCCGGAAAAGAGTCTCTCCTGGAAAAACGTCCCTTCATTGGACGCGAAGAGGAAAGCCGGATCTTCAAGACTCTCTATGCCCCGGGTCGGGGAGGATGCCTTCTTGTGGAAGGAGAGCCCGGGATCGGAAAGAGCGCCCTGGTCCGCTCATTCCTGCAGAGGGCCACCTCGATGGGCGCCACGATCAGAACATTCGAATGCTTTCCCCATACCCGGATCATCCCCTTCTCCCCCTTTGTTCAGTGGATCCGGGAATTCGCCAGGGTTCCCCTGGGGACAGAGCCTGACCTCGCCCTGGATCGCCTGTCGGAATATCTCAAGTCCCTGGGCCTTGAGACCGATCCGGACGCCTTCAGGGTCCTTCGATCCCTCCTGTCGGTTTCCGACGCATCCGGAAAAGATCGGCCGGACACGCCCCTGCCGGCCCTTGGACAAAAGACCTTTCCTCTCCTCCGGGAAATCATGAAGGCCCGGGCCCGAAGGAATCCCGTCGTCCTTCTCACGGAGGATCTGCACTGGATCGATCCTTCGACCGGAGCCCTTCTCAAGGAGGCTCTCACCGATCCATT
>JAYWMN010000026.1:0-6480 GCA_035873205.1 Nitrospirota bacterium | reverse complement strand
AAAGTGTTCAGGGAAAACCGGGACAATTTCTTTCGGAGAAAGTGAAATTAAATTCTGAAAACCGGACATACTTTTTCCTCTTGACGATTTACCCGTGACCCCTTTTGGCGGGCGCCTTGTTTTAAAAAGCCCCTCCTTCATCCCGGTTTTCCGGCTGCCGAAGGAAAGGGAACCTCCGAAGTCCACCTCTTGGAAAAATCTTCTCCTCCAGCGGGAAAGGATGTCTTCCGGATCAGCTCCAAGACCATGTCCAGAAGATCCCCTCCATACGACTGGAGGTCTCCGTCATACCTCACGACTTCTTTTGCCCGGAGATCTTCCCTGAGCGAGTCCGATTCAAGTCCAAAGAGGTCGATCAGTATTAGCGCGATCTCTTTGGCGTGTTTTCTGAGGTCTCCGTTTTGTTCCCAAGCCAATTTCTGAAGAGGAAGGCGGGGATGGAGTCGAGAGAGAAATTCCTCCCAGTCGAGGAGGGGATCGGTCACGGGGGACATTCGGGCCCAGCAGGATGCACCTTCGAAGACAGGGCGGAGGACCGCAAATCCCCGGATTCCCTCTGCAAGCCGGGACCCCTGATCCCTTGTCAAGACAAGAACGATCCTCGATCCGGGATGGATGTGAAGAAATCCCGAGGCGCCTCCCGCGCGTTCAAGATGTTCCCAGATGGACAAGGCCTCGCAGGAGAGGTCTTCTGGCTTCAGCGTTCGCCTCGCCACCATTTCGAGGGCCTCATGAGGGTCTAAAAGGTAGTGTTTTCCGTTCCTCTCGTTGAAGAACTTCGTGTTGACAAGAACTTCTGGGTTGGTGTCCGCATAATGGGCTTCGGCAAGGGCGTCATTGCCGATTAATCGGATCGTCATGGGTTCCTCCTTGAAGAACTGTCATAGACCCGCAATCCCCGTCAGCGGAAGATCGGCTTCTGAAATTCGGGTTTGGGCAAAATTCATCGGTGAGAGAGAATTATTGTCAAAGCCAACATCTTATGAGATTCGGGTCCCGGAATCCGGATCCTGATGGATCGATTCGGAGAGAAGGATCATGTCGCGGAATGTGAGCGCTCCATGGACAATTAAAAATTTATCCCTCACCAACATTTTGTCAAGTCAGGAACCTGTCCCCCCCACTTTCCTTCTCTTCTTCGTCCTAATCGGGATTGAAAGATCTTACATATTAGTAGCAAGTAGAATTGTCCGGTTTTTTGAATTTAGGAACTCAGGGTCCTCCCGTTTTCAGACCAGAGTCCCGACAGGTCGGATCTGGTCGAAGGAGCTTTGGAGAGTGGTTCATTTCCTGATTTTCGAAACACCGGTTCTTCGAAAGGATAATCGGCCAGCTTCCAGGGTCCGTGAAACAGGGAGAGCGATCCGTCGGGATGCCGGTGGATCCGGACTGTGGCCCTGACATAATGGAGCCGGTAGATATCCGCCGAACCGGGAATAACGGCGGGACCGGTCCTGAACATCCACTGCGGAAGGGAATGTCTTCCCTTCAAATACAATCAAACCTCTGAAAGTATCCCAATCATGGATCACTTAACAAAACGGACGGCGGAGGTGTTTGGTATCCTCTTTAGAGTGCTTCTTGTCAGTTCGACGGCTCTGGCCGATGGTATGGGAGACATGAACGGAATTCCGGATATGTCGTCGAGGATGGGTAGTATGTCCGCCTCCACGACTGTCGGTCACGGAGAGGGAGTCGTCGAAGAGATCGACCGGGATGCCGGGACGGCGACCATCAAGCACGGCCCGATCAAGGAGTTCGGATGGAGCGGAATGATCATGACGTTCGGCTTTCGCCACCGCTCTTCTCTGGATTCCCTCAAGAAAGGTGAACGTTTCCGCTTCGATGTGGTTCAGGACAGCCAGGGACCGGCGGTGATCACGAAGATCCGCCCGGTGCCTTGAAGGGCGCTACTGGGAGGATTGAGTGTTGGACAGGAGAGAGGCATTAAAAAAAATGTTTGCAATGTTTGTCGCGGGTCTTTTGTCTCCTTTGCTCTCGAACGGAGGCCGAAACAGAGCTTGGGCAACCCCATCGCCCTTCAAGGTCGACAAAAAGACGGCCCGTTATCAAAACCATCCGGAAGACGGAAAGATGTGCATGAACTGCCGGAACTTCATTCCTCCCAAGGGGATGGGGTCCATGATGGAAGAGATGAAACAGGGCATGGGAAGCATGGACGGTCCAATGGGCATGGGAAAAATGATGGCGGGAGGTTGCACGATCGTGGCCGGTGCCATCAGTCCCATGGGGTATTGCCGGTTTTACGAAAGGAAAAGCTAGCGGTTCAAGCCCGCAAGGGCGAACAGGAAAACGTATCCCGGAATCTCCCAGGATGCGAAAGGGAAATGGCATTCCCCGCCATTTCCTTCGATTCGATCAAACTCTGTCAGGAGGAATCATGATGAAAAACTATCTGCTCGCGATCGCGATCTCATTCTCGATTCTATGGCCAGTCGTGTCCCAGGCAGCCAACCCCCGCACAATCATGATGGATCAACGGTTGCAAAAAGCTCAGCACGAGCTGGACCTCGCCGAAAAAAAGAAAGGAGTTGAACGAACGAAGCATCTCCAGAAAAACTTGTTGCAGATGAAAGAAAATCTCCGGCTGATGTCCGAAAACATGGAAAAGATGGACAGACAGATGGAGCAGATGATCCAAAAGTACAAAAGCGGGCATCACCGTCAAATGGCCTCCATGATGGAAGGCATGGTTCGGGAGCACATCTATGTGCTGAACGTGTTAGATCAGATGGTGGAAGGGACGGAACTCCGGAATGAAATCCTTTTTTAGCCTACCGAAAAGTGAATCTAAAGAATCTCGGGCGGCGGGGGTTTCCGCCGCCCGGAAAGAGTCAGAGTCTCCGCCGTAGTCCGTTTTCGTGGAAACAGGCTGGAAGCGGGGTCTTTGGGCCGGATCGAATCCAGAGCCGCACCCTTCTCCTCTTATGTGTGGAACATCGCTGTTCTCCATCCGATGACGGCTCCGTTTCATTGTCGGGGCGTCGTTGATACCGTCCCCCACCATCGCACAGAATCGGAGTTGCCAAACAGAGTCTCTTGATACGTTGATTTCGGCCATGCCGATATCACCAGGAACCCTCCGTACAAAAGATCTCGGGGGGATGATCCTCTCAACTGTTCTGGCAACAAATGTTCCGGAAGGAAAAAAGATCGCCGATTTGCCATCGATATCGATGGCCAGACCGGAAATCAGAGTTCGTACTTCGTCGGTGGTATCCCACCGGGCGCCCTTATAGCCGCCTTTTCCGCTCTTCCTTCGGAAAAGAAGGCTCTGACGGTTTAGAAGACCCAGCGCGAACCGGTGCCGTGTTACCCTGGCCATTTCCGAGAGCGCCCGAGAGATTTCGGGAACGAAACACAATGACGTGACCGTCACGGAAAAGTCGAAGCTCCGGTTCCGAAACGGAAGGCATCGGGCATTACGGGAATGACCCTGTCGTCCTCTCTTGTCTCCTGGATCGACTGGGCGGCAGTGATGGGAATGGGAATGGCCCTTCTTTACCCAGCTCTGATCGCGTCGGTCGCGGATCTGGCATCCCCCGCCTGAAGGGGAAAAGCCTTGGGAACCTATCGGTACTGGCGCGACTCTCGCCAGACGGTCTCAGGGATATTTCCCGGAACCCACTGAAAGTTCTAACATATCATTTCCGCCCTGCTCCGCTTGCCGCCTTACGCTTGCGACACCGGGACTCTTGGGGTCCCTGTGCGCTTCGCTGGTCTCCGACCCGGTGCCGGCGCTCCGGACGGGCTGACAAGGGGAATCCCGACATGGATCCCTTTCCCAAAAACGGGACGGGGAAGGGGCCGTTTTTTCAGGGCGGGCGAGACACACATTTTCTCGCACTCTTTTACAGGGCACCACCGCCTCCCGGATCGATCAGAAAACGGTCGACCGGGTCCCGGGCATCGGGAAGCGCGGGGCGGGGCCCCGAACCCCCCTTTTCGAATCTAACACAGCACGCACCCTCTCGGGGTTGGAGAAAATCCAGCGTGCGTGCGGTGTTATGGCGGGCCCGGCCCGAAAATGACCCGCTTGTTCAGGCGGGCCCATATCCGGGTCCGGAGGCTCTTTCAAAAATAGGCCCGCATCCGGGTCCGGACCCCAGAAAAAGTGGCTCCGGACATGACGTTCAGACAGGGACGGGCCTCAAAAAAAGGTCTCAAAACCCCAGCCCCTTCTCCCTGGCCCTGTATTCGGCCCAGCAGGCTTTTTTGAGAACCTCCCATTCCCGTTTTTTGACCGCGTATTCTCCGGCTTCCTCCGCCGGAAGAAGTTTTTCCAGCGTGTCCAGCGCCGAGATCATGTGAAGCAGCATCGATGCGTCGATCATGTCTTTTCTCCTGTTTTGTCGATTGTCAGTATCCCATCCCGTCCCGGCCCCTACGTTTCTCTCTCCGGACGCTCTCCTTCTTTTCCGTTTCCCGTTCCTTTTCCTGACGTTTCTCCTGGCGCTCCTCCTCCCGTTCCCCGGGCGTCTCGCGCTCTTTCTCCCTGGAGCGTTCCCGTTCCTTCGACACTATTTCTTCTCTCCGCTCCTTCTTCTTCTTCGTATTTTTTTCTTCCCGCTCTTTTGGGTCGTAGGGAGGCTTCTTTTCCCCTTGTCCGGGGCCGCCGGTCGGATCGATTCCGTCCATTTCGAAGCGGTTCGGCCCAAGGTCAATTTGTTCTCCCGGCCTTCCGAAGAGGCCGATGTCGTCGATGATGTCGTCGATTCCGCCCCTTTCGAACCGGGCTTTCGTTTGTTCGGGAGTCTCTCCAAACCGCAGCTCGTCGGGACGCTCCTTCGTCTTTCTCTCCCGCTTTTTTTCCTGAACTTCCTTCTCCACGTCCAGCGCCATGGTCTTGTCCTTTTCGCGCACCACTGCCCCGGTCAATTTTACCCGGTCGTCGGTGAAAGCCTTCACCTCGCTCTTTGTACGGGTCAGATTCGTATAAAAGCTTCGACGGTTCAGCGTCTGGGAATTCGAAGGAAGATCCAGAATCACGTTCTCCGCCCCCAACCCCTGGGCCGAATGCCCGGTCTGGGCATAGCCATGGTCGATCTCGACGGGCCGCTCCGCCGTCGGCTTCATGTCGAAGGTCTTTCCGCTGTCCAGGAGAATCCTTAACGTGTCCTTCTTCGATTCGAGTACCTCCCCTCTCATTCCGTTGGTAATCCCTTCCTTTTTGAGCTCGTTTCCTGTGATGCGGATCCGGTCTCCGGGGGCCAGTTCGATCTTCTCAAGCTGTCCGATCTCGTGGCCCTTTCCGGACATCTGTCGGGGAGTCAGGATCGTGGTCCGTCCATCCTGCATCATGAGCTTCACCGTTCCGTTTTCCTTGTCCAGTTCCTCGACCCGCCCTATTTCCCCGGCTTTGACGTTCATCGAGCGGTAGTCTTTTCCAAACCGCACGTCCTGTCCGACCTCATAGGCCTCGATCCGCTTCTTCTGCGCTTTCGTGAAGTCTCCGGCCTCGTAGCGGGCGAACTCCTGCCCCTTCCCCTTGAGATTCAAGGCTTCCCGGATATTCTCGTTCACGGCCTTCCGGGCCTCGTGGGTTCCGGTCAGGACAAGGGTCTCTTTTTTGTCCGGAGATTTCAGATATTCATCGGAGATGGCCTTGAACCTCTCTTGCGGGTTCCGGATTTCCCAAATGGAAAGCTTCTCCAGAGCTTTTTCCGGGGAGTTGATGGAGAGCTTCGCCGCCTCCCGTACAGCATCCTTTGCCTTGTTCTGTCGCTGCATCTCGGTCACGTAGACCGTTTCCATTCCGTTTTCCTGCAATTGCCGGAAAACCGGTCCGGCGGCCACGCTTTCATACTGCTTGATATCTCCGACCAGCACTGCCCGCGCTCCCGGTTTCTCGATCCGTTTCATGGCGGATTCAAGATCCTTCGCGTTCGTCAGCCCCGCCTCGTCGATCACCACGATCGTCTTTCCGGACAGATCCTCCCCGGCCCTCCGGTCGGCAAGCCAACTTTGCAGCGTCCGGGCTTCGATGATACCCGCGTCCTTGAGCGCATGGACCGCGCTATGCTGGGGTCCAAGCCCGATCACCCGGTATCCGCCATCCAACATGGCCTCGATCGCGGGTTTCAACATCGTGGTCTTTCCCACGCCGGCGTAGCCATTGATGCCGGCGTACCGGTTGTCCGTGGTCAGAATCATCCGGGCCGCCGCTTTCTGCTCGCCGTTCAGGGTCAGCCCTTCCCTTTCCTGAATGGCCTTCATGGCGTTTTCCGCCTGGAGCGGATTCATGACAGGATCCACGGCGTTCCGTCCCTGCTTCTCCATCGACAGGATCCGCTTCTCCCGCTCCAGGGCTTCTTTGCTTGTCATCAGGTTTTGTTTTGACCCGGCCCCGTCCTGCCGGATCAACTCTCCCGAAGCTTTCGCCTTCTCGACCGCCTTTTCCATATCCTGACTCGTCACTTTCCCCCGCCCGGACTGAAGGGCCGTCCGGATCAGTTCTCC
>JAYWMN010000011.1:0-36356 GCA_035873205.1 Nitrospirota bacterium | reverse complement strand
GGCCCTGACGGGAGCCCGCTTCCCGAGCAGGGAGAGACTGATCAAGGCTCTCCAGGAGTTCATGTCGGCCTACAATCAAAATGCCGCTCCGTTCGTCTGGAGGAAGCGGGAGGTCAAGGGGGACCAGCTTCGAAATACGATCACTAACTTATGCAATTAGACACCAGAATGAACCGTATTTTCTTGGGAGACGCCATCTTGTCATTCCGGAAGAAGCGATCCACTTGGGCATCATGCGGTCGATCGCCAGATCTCTCGCGGATCCTCCCCTGATTCTCAAGGGAGGCACGGCGATTTTTTTCGCTTCCGGGCTTGACCGGTTTTCCGAGGATCTTGATTTTGACACCAAGAAGCCACTTCATCTTGAAAACCGGATAAAGAATGCAGTGGGTCCATTAGTTCGGATTAAATCCGTCGATCTTCCCAAAAACACTTGAAACAGTCCAATAATCTCAAGAATTCTCAAAAACCTGCGCTAAGTCCATAAATTCGCCGAATCCCGGATTCAGGAGTTGCACCCTGGACAAACAAGACGGAGGGGAGAGACAGGCATAAAGTGGCCAAACGGACAATTTGGGCCTGTTTTCACAAGTTCGCCCCGTTTGTAAATGATGATGCCGGCCAAAATGAGAATTGCATGAAAATTTCAGCAGGGATCGCCTTCGTGAGAGTCGCGCAAATGTGCAATAATCGTTGAGCTCCTTTCTCTCTTGGGTTTTTGACACAAGGATCTCTCCTCCCAAGGGGATAATCCGGGGGATCTTCTCTCGACCAAGCGCGTCGAGGCGTCCGATACCCTGGTCTATAATGGATCTCAGGCGGGAATCCGCTCGAAACACAGTGACCTTCCCTTGAGAGTCGAAGGGCCCGGGGTCTTTGGGGTTTCCGAAGCATCAAAAGTAGAAATCCCGATCCTCAGGGAACCTTTGCCAATTGGAAAGAACTGATGAATAAAGAAGACACTCCTCCCTCCTCCGGACTTCCTGTGAAAACCATCGGCCACGGGACTCGCGCGCTTGAAGAATTTCTGTCCATTCTCAAATCCGAAGGAGTGCAACGGGTCGTCGATGTCCGGAGCATCCCCCGCTCGCGGCACAACCCCCAATTCAACAGCGACACCTTACGAAGCGCACTGGGCTCGGAAGGGATCCTCTATACCCCCATGCTCTCGCTGGGAGGACTGCGCCCTCCCCTCAAGAACTCTCAGAACGGAGCCTGGAAAAACAGGAGTTTCCGGGGTTTTGCGGACTACATGCAAACGGAGGCATTTCAGGACGCCGTCAAAGAACTCGAAGATATGAGCAGAAATCAGACCATTGTCCTGCTCTGCGCCGAAACCCTGCCCTGGCGGTGTCATCGTTCTCTCATCGCCGATGCGCTCACGGTCAGGGGGCATCGCGTCGAAGAGATCCTCAGGAAAGACCACCGGCAACCGCATCGGCTGACTCCCTGGGCCCACGTCGAGGGCGGACGTCTTTCCTATCCTTCAGTTTCCGGATCCCCGCCCGAAGACACCACACCCCCGGCATGACGACGTCGTTGCCGACACGACCAGCTTTGCACGAACAATGGCCGCCCTTCCGGAGAAGATCCGTGGCTCGCCTCGACCGATTTTTTGTAGACGACAGGGCCCTTCACACCAGGAAGACGATCGGGTAACGGTCGCAAGGTCCGGCACCGATGCCCGGGGGGCCCGGACCTTCAGGAAATCCTCAAGCGGGAACTCCGCTCCACCTTATGGCGACGTTCCCGATCATGTGAAGGTCATTTTCGCACGGATAGCCCGGGATCGGGAGAAGATGACACTGGACCGGGCTGTGCAACGGGAAACCAGAGGCCTGGACGCCTTTCCCGGGTGCCTATTCCGGTGAAGGTGTACGCCCGGTCTGGACAGGCCGATCAGTCCGTCTGATCCAAGGTGAAGACCTTCCGGCTCTTCCGGGGAACCACGCACCGAGTAGCGCACCGTGTATCAGAAGAGGGTTACCGGGGGCGAACCCGATACCCTGAGAAATCGTTAAACACTGCCATCTGCTCTTGATTCCTGATTGCGCATGCGCCACCGGGCCGGAAGAAGAAATCATGGCGGGGTTCGAATACCTGTGGTAAACGCCTGAGGCACGGGTCGACGCCTTCCTCTGCAAATCGCTCTACTTTCGAAGGAAGCTCTGTCCGGTCGCCTCCGCACGATTGGCGACACTTTCATGCAAGGAAGACTCCCACACATCAATCACATCTCCTGGACCCTGACTTCCTAAGAGGATCATCGCCCCCTCCGGACACGGTCTGGCCCGACTTGTCCTTACGAATTCCTCCTTAAATTTATTTATGACTTCTGTCATACCGGCATTTCCCGGTTTCTGCGAAGGTGGAGAGTGTGAATGGGTGTTGTTCAATCGTTGAGAGGGAGGGTCGGAATGTTCTTTTCCTGGTTAAAAAAAATGGATGATCGGCAAACAGCCCGCACAACCGTTAAAATGGAAATTTCGGAGGAAGTCCTCCTGAAAGAATCCTATAGGGCGGGCCGCTTTTCTCCGACGAACTCCGAATGTCCTCCGGCTCCGGACATCATCCCTGTCTGGATCGAAAACAATGTGCAAATATTGGAAAAATACTCCGATAGACTTTTTGAAAAATACATCATTCCTCCCGACCTTGAACCTCAAGTATTCCTGTCCATGTATAAAGGTTTCAGTGATCTCGTCCACTCCTGTCCCGACGGGAAGAATTCCCCATTTTGCCTTGGCAGCGAAGAGGTCCTCTCCATTTCAAAGAGTATTTTTACGACTCTGGCAAAAAAAAGGGGAATTCTTATTGAATTCACCCAAGAGTTATGAAGAAAGTTTAAAACGGGAGGAAAGAATCGTGAAATCCGGCACTCACCGCCCTCAAGAGGGTGGCGATGTTCATGCGCTACACCCACACTGAGGAGGCGCCCAATGCGGCCGTCTCTATCGCGTCATCTGCAATCTGGAAAAACCCGGATGGATTGTCTATTCCAGAAATTCCGGATTTGTCCACACGTTTCGGTTCCAGACCGCAAGCTGTCACAGCCGGTTTCTGACGTTGAGACAGATCTCATCCATGTCTTCATTGCCGGTCCGCCTGATGATAAACGCTTGGGGCAGAGGTTTCATGAAATTTCCCTTTGTCCGTCAGCGCCGACCCTGGGATCCTCAAAATTTGGTGTGAGAGCTGTTCAGCGATTGAATCGGTTTCTGCGGCAATTTTTCCAGGACATGGTTCCCGCCCGGGATTTCCGGTCCCCCACAACATTGTCATCATCATGGCGCAGGACCGCCCCTTTTCGGCAGGAGGCGTCAAAGCGGGGGATTCAGGAAAATCCGGTGCAGACGTCGACTTCTTTTCCCCGTAATACACCTAAACCGCAAAGACGATCGCCAAAGACTTCAGTGTCGCTCACTCGCGGCTTGCGTAGGCGATGTAATCCTTGAACCGTCGTCCGGGCATATCGGGAAACGACAAGGGAAGCAGATCCAGGGTCTGTATCCGGTCGAGGCGGAAGGTGCGGAATTCCCCCCGCCATTCGCACCACGCTCCAAGAGTCCACTTCGTGCCCCAGAACGCGAGCCCCAAGGGCCAGACGACGCGTTCGGAAGGGTCTCCGTCCTCGCGGACATAAGCCATGTTCACCTTCAGGCGTTGGTTGATGGCTTTCCGCAGTGGGGCCATCCCCCTCACCGTCTCCGGCGGGATAAAGAAGCCGGGGGCAAGCAGCGTCTCTTTTTCCAGGTTCCCCCTCAACCGGTCCGGCAGAACGGCATCCACCTTCGCCAGCATCCGTTCCGCCGCTTTTGCCAGGTCGGCATCCGCCCAGGCGCGAACCATGCCCGCGCCCAGGACGAGCGCTTCGAGTTCTTGGTCGTCGAACATCAGAGGCGGTACCTGATATCCGGGATGAAGACGGTACCCGACACCCGCCTCGCCATCGATGGGAACGCCGACAGCGACGAGATCCGCAATATCGCGGTAGACCGTCCGCTCGGAGACCTCGAGTTCCTCGGCGATTCGTCGCGCCGTCTTGACACGGTCGCGTCCAAGCTGCAGGACAATCTGGAAAAGGCGGTCGGCACGTCTCATGGCACCAGTGTACTCCGGACTTCCTGCCAACGGAATGGCAACAACATGCATGACGACCGGCAGAACATCCTTCCTGCTGACAGGAGGGTGTCAGGAGGCCCGGTCTAGGATATTTCCGACGACCCGCCGGACGGGTCGACGGACTCGTCCGGTGAAATTGTCCCGGCGATAGAAATAACAATCCGTTCCTTGATTTAAGTAAGACTAGTCTGTATTCTAGTCTTATAGTTTATGCGGGTTTCCACTGGCTTCGCTGGGGCTCCCGCAATGCTCGACAAATCCGGATGATTTTTCTTTGGAGAGACCGGTCCAGCAAGAAAGAAAATGGTTTCCGAAAAGCGTCGTCGGGATTTTTCTGGAAACTTGCCGGGACAAATCTTTTATTGCTGCTCCGTCTTGTCTAATGTTCAAACACTTCTGTTGCAGGAGAATGGCATGAAGATCGAAATCGGTTCGTATGAAGCAAAAACAAAGCTGCCTGAACTACTACGCCTTGTGAAAACCGGCCAGAGTTTTACGATTACCAATCGGGGAAAGGCCGTTGCGGACCTGGTGCCAAGTACGGGAGTTAGAACAAAGGACAGAGTTGCGGCGGCAGAAAAACTCAAGGCATTCATGCTCGCTGAGCCGGTACATGGCGTAAACATCAAGGAGCTTGTCTCCGAGGGGCGAGCGTGAGATTCGTTCTCGATAACTCGGTGACCATGCGCTGGTTTTTTGGTGACGGCAAACCGGAAGAACTGGAATATGCCGGGAAAGTTCTGGACGCGTTGAAACAGGACAGCGCCCTGGTTCCTGTGACTTGGGGGCTGGAGGTCGCGAACGTCATCGCCAGAGCGGAATCAAAAGGTCTCGTGACAGAAGCTCGGAGCGGATCGTTCCTTGAGATGCTGGAAGGAGTGGATATCGAAGTGGATGCGGCCACATTCGTTCATGCGCTATCAGATACCCTTCAACTGGCCCGACGGTACAATCTCTCCGCTTACGATGCCTCCTACCTCGAATTGGCCTTGAGACAAGGCCTAGTGCTTGCCACACTCGACGAAGATTTAAAGAAGGCCGCATTGAAAGCGGGACTTAAAAGATTTGATTGAGTTTTTGCCAGAATACACAGGACGCTCAAGTGAGACATCCTTCCTGTGGGGTAAACAAGCTTCTTGATGAATCAGCAGAAGAGGGAGCAAAGGGCTTGCGATTGTCCACCCTCGTATATTCTGCCCGTATGATCCCGAGGGGGTGTCACTGGGTGCGGCAACATCAAACCGCCCCGGAATCAGTGTTCGATGGAAAACGTGACCCGGACGATGATCGCAATCGCAAAATGGCCGAGGTTTTGAGGCGCTACAGGATGTCAACCACTCCAGGAACCGGAACGCTCCCCGGAAGGGCTCCAGCCGGTGATTTCGGTGAACGTGGCCGCAAAGCCGGGCGCAGTCAATCGGGAACACCGCTCCGGATCCCCAATCACAGGAGGAACAGATTATGAAACAAGTCATCAACTGGTTCGAGATTCCCGCCACCGACTTCGATCGGGCGGTGACCTTCTACGAAAACGTCTTCGCCATGAAGCTCAGGCGCGAGGTGAGAAACGTCGGGGAAGATGTCTTCACCGATGGCGTCTTTCCCTATGACCCCCCCGGTCCCTCCGGTTCCATTTGCAAGAGACCGAAACTCGAACCCGGTCAGGCCGGCACTCTCGTCTACCTCAATGCCGCCCCCGATGTGGCACCGGTCCTGGCCCGCGTCAAAGCCAACGGGGGCAAGGTGGTCCTCGACAAAACCCTCCTCGACGACGATATCGGATATATCGGGATATTCATCGACACCGAAGGAAACCGTATAGGAGTGCACGCCAGAAAATAAAACAATATACGTCGTTATGGGAAATTCCCCGGAAGGCAGGGTTCCTTCCGGGGATTGCAAAGGTTTGGACGAACATTCAAACCTTAACCAGAGGGCGTTTTTATTTCAAGTCCTTCCCCCAAATCCCTGCTTTCATACGCCATCAAAGAGGTGCGACACATAGAGAACCGTCATCTTCCACACTCCGGCCCTCTTGCAGCCGTCACCACGAGCTCGATCAAATCGTCATGCTCCAGCGAGGCGCCGACGCACGCTCGCAAAGGCAGGTTCGCCCGATCGACCCATTCGCCCATGCGCGGTTGAACTCGGGCTTCCTGGCGATGTCCGTGATATATAGCCATGACCATGAGGATGCGGGATTTGTCTGTGCCAGCTTCCTGTAAGTTCCGATCGATGGTGGATAGGGCCTCCCGCGACTGGTCATAAAGCGACAACACGTTGCTGACGGATGTCGCAACCGTGGTGACTAAGCCGTCATGGACACGGAGCGACTTCGTATAGGCGAGAGCCTCGACGGACCGATTCGTTTGATGGATCCCATTTTCAGTTTCCTCCTTTTACGGCAACGACAACCCCGGTCGACCATCCCAGTCTGGTCACGAAAAAGTTCGGATGTTCATCCAGAAAATCCAGAAGATCCTTGACCTTGGGAGAATGGTCCTTCGGCCAGTTCGGCTGGGGAAGCATGTCATCGATGACATATAGCCCGTTTCGTTCCAAAAGGCCGAGCGTCTCCTCGACGAGGCGGTACTTTCCCGGCCAGGTATCGGCGAAGATGAAGTCGAAGCGGGCCCCGTCCGAGGCCAGGTTCGCAACGACCCGGTCACCGTCGTCACAAAGGATCGTCAACCGTGGATCGCGACCGAGATGCCTTTCTGCGACATCGAGAAGCGACCGGTCGTTATCCAGTGTGATCAGAGTCGAGTCAGTCATCATGCCGTCGAGGATCCACGCCGTGGACAGTCCCGTTCCCGTCCCCAGCTCCAGGAATCGTCCTTTCCCTTTTGACCGGGCCAGTGTTCTGAGAAGGGAGCCGACGGCCCGTTCCCCGGCCATTCCGAACCCGAGTTTTCGGGTCTCCTCTTCGATGGCCGGAAGAGCGGCCGGAACTCTGGGGTCCGTCTTGTCGTCCATCACAGGCCCACACCCTCGGGACCGTTCCGGCTCCCGTTTTCTTGAAACGATTTCCACTCCGGGTCCAGGATCGAATACAGCAACGAATCGACCCATCGGCCCTCTTTCAGACGGTGTTTTCTCAATGTCCCCTCCCGGGTCATGCCGATCTTTTCGAGAACATGGGCCGATCCCCGGTTCTCCACAAAACACAGGGCCACCATCCGGTTGAGACCGAGTCGGGCGAACCCGAAGGAGAGAAGTGCCCGGGCCGTTTCGGTGGCGAATCCCTTGTTCCAGCTCTTCTGTTCGAGATAGTACCCGATCTCCCCTTCCCGGTTCCCCCGGTCGGTCACATGGATCTTGCATCCTCCGATCGGAAACGAGAGCGGCCCGCTTTCCTTCGAGACGATCGCCAGATCGTAAAACGAACGGGGCGTTTCGGCGGCACTGCGGATGGCCCGCTGGAGGAACGATCCCGTTTCAGAAAGGGAATACGGTCCCCAGTAGGTCATTTTCGTGACAAGGGGATCGGAGGCGTAGCGGTGGACTGCGGTTGTGTCCGACAAATGAAAATTTCTGAAAAGGAGACGTTCGGAGTCAAAGAGGAAGAGATCCTCCGGATCTCCGGCCCTGGAGTCCTCCGGGCGGGATTCCAGTCGGATATGTTCCTCATGATTCCTCAGAAGCTCTTCCCGGGAGATCCGGCCTTCGTCGAAATCGATCAGGTCGCAGGGATTGAGCGATCCCAGCAATGAAAGATCGAGGACCTTTGCGGGTCCCGGGTAGAACAGCGTCCTCTTGGCGATCCTCTCCGGGGTCGGAACCAAGAGGAACGTCATGATCGCATAAGACCAAGCCCGGATTTCTTCTTGAGACCGGTCCTGCGCATTTTGCTGAACCCAATGCCCGACGCCCTCGTCATCTTGGGACGAAAGGATCGCCTCGCGAAGATCCTCCGGGTCGATTCCGGTAAACAGAAGGAATCGACCGTCAAAAGCCCAATCGGTTTTGGCCAGGAGATTCGGATGGTAGTCTTCCGGGAGGATCCCCCGGGCATGAAGACGCACCTTGTCGATCAAGCGCGGAAGAATCGCATATCCGGCCAAGCATTCCCGCGGAGAGCGCAACATCGTTTCCGGATCAAACCTCTCGTTCACTGGATCTCCTGTCAAAATTGGCCTTTAGATGCCTCGCCGGAAGGAAAGAAGAACGCCTGGGCCGTTCTCCATTCCCATCACAGGTAAGCTTCACCCTGCCGTGCAGACGGTAGGATGCCATCACCCGAACGTCGGGGAATCAAATGAAAATGGGCGTGCATAACCCTTTGGCCGGCGATCGCGCCAACATTTGCTCCAAAATTGAATCCTCCGACATCCGGATCCTCTTCGCAGATCGCCTTTCGACACAGCGAGGCCAACTCATGGATGGCCTCGCGTTCTGCTGCACGGGTTTCGAAAAAGTCCGAAACGTGCCGTTTTGGAATGATCAGCGTGTGAAGCGGACGAGCAGGGAACTTGTCCCGGATTGCAAATGCCAAGGCGTTCTCGGCAAGAATGAGTGTCGAAGAGGTTTGGCAGAAAATGCACTCGATATCCGTCAATCGTGTCTCCATCAAGGGTTACTTCGAATGTTCTTTCTTGGACAACGCCTCCATCACCTTACGCCAGCCCGTTTCAGCCTCCGGACCCACCGATTCGAAGGTTCTGGCCAAGTTTTCAATCTGGGTTCCGGTCAGCTGGAACTCCAATTTGCTCCCGGCATCCGTCAGGGTCAGAAGTTTTATCCGCCTGTCGTAGGTCGCTGTCTGAGCCGAGACAAGCTCCCTCCCGACAAGCTGTCGAATCGGCCCGTTGAGGGCCTGCTTGGTCACCCCGAGGATTTTCAACAGGCGGTGAACAGGCGTCCCGGGATTTCGGCCGATGAAATAGAGAATCCGGTGGTGAACCCTTCCCAGCCCCATTTCTTCAAGAATTTCGTCCGGACGGGAGGTGAAGGACCGGTAGGCGAAATAGAAAAGTTCGATCGATCGGAGATATTCGGAGCGCTTATTTAGGTCAATCATATTGACATTGTATCGGCAAGTCATTACCCTGTAAACAGGTCAACAATATTGACGTTAATTTTAGGAGGGTCCGTGCCGAAGCAAAATTCTTTTTCATCAAGGATCGGAGACCTCCATCCCTCCCCAATCCGCGAGGTTCTGAAAGCCGTCGCCCGTCCAGGAATGATCTCGTTTGCGGGAGGACTTCCTTCGCCGGAAAGTTTTCCCTATTTCGATCTCGACATTCCCGCCGACAGGCTTCAATACGGACCGACTGAAGGCGACGAAGACCTGCGCCGCCGAATCGCAAAGGACCTTCAAGCGATCTCTCTTGACGTGGATCCCGAACAAATCCTTGTGATTTCGGGATCACAACAGGGCCTCGATTTGGTCGCCAAGCTTTTCATCGATTCAGGAACAGCCGTCGCAGTGGAGTCACCCACCTATCTCGCGGCCCTCCAGGTGTTCCGGTTCTATGGTGCGAGGTTCGCGTCGTTTTCACCGAACCGCCTCGAACCGGCCTTCGCTTCCGAGCCACCAGCATTTCTGTATGTGATTCCCACTTTCCAGAACCCTACGGGTTATTGCTATTCCAAAGACGAGAGGGACGCACTGGCCCTTGCCTGCGACCGGAAGGGCGTGATTCTTTTCGAAGACGACCCCTACCGGGATCTGGTCTACGATCCTTGCGAAACGACTCCGATCTGCGCCCGAATCCGTAAGACTTCCTGGATCTACCAGGGATCGTTCTCCAAGAGTCTCGCTCCCGGACTCAGGCTCGGATTCCTGGCTGCATCACCCGATCTTGTTCCCTATTTGGTCAGGCTGAAGCAGGCGGCGGACCTCCACTCGAACAGGGTCAGCCAATGGCTCGTCCTGAAAATGCTCGAAAACCCAGAACGACAGGAAAGACTTGGATTTCTCAGAGATCTTTATCGCCGAAAACGTGACGATTTCTCCTCTCTTCTCGGAAAACACTTTTCGAACACAGCCTCATGGGATATTCCCAAAGGAGGCCTCTTTTTCTGGCTGAAACTGAAAAACCCCGTCGATACCCGGGAACTCCTCCAGTCGGCGTTGGATGGGAGAGTCGCCTTTATGCCCGGGGAGCCGTTCTATCCTGAACCCGCAGTCCGTCCTGGAAACCTTCGGCTCAATTTTAGCCATGCGTCCGAGAAGGAGGCAGACCGGGGACTGGCAACGCTTGCAGATTTGTTCTGACCACCAATCGCTTCATGTTTCGGTTGTAAAACAGAAAATCGGTGTAGTAGGCCTCGTGATCGATCCGAACCCGCTTCTATCGGCGACAAAAACGTCCTTGCCTCAAGGTCGAGGAGGAAATTCTGGATCTCTCGAATGTGGCCTCTTTCAGGCCCTTCTCCAAATACCGCTCCTTCAACTCGAGAAAATCGAGGATCTAGGGATTCTTCAACAAAAGATCTGGAGAGTGCAGATTCTGGTGGATCCCGAACACCCGTTCTGATTGAAGCTGAACAGAGATTCTGATTCAAGGTGAACACTTGGTCTGGTTCAATCCTAACAGCGATTCTGATCTAGGTGAGCAGCGACTCTATCCCAAGCCGAACACTCCTCTTTCCTGATTTTCCTTCCGGGATTCCACAAACACCGCACTGACACCCGTCACGTTCCGTATCCTCCTTTAATCGGAGAATATTCCCCGATAAAAGGAGGGAACGAACATGTCTATCAAGGGGGGCCCATGCACCAGATCATGGAAATTCTTCCAATGCCAAAATCAGATCGGCTTGGCTCCAGAATGAACTTGGTTTCGAAAGAAAAGACCGCATTAAAGCTTGAAATCCGACACCTATCGGGAGTTTTGAAAGGACGAAATACTTGGTCTCTGGGTCGCCAAGGGCAGCCAGGCTTACCTGACTGGCTGGGTGAACTTGTTGTACATTCGAACTACTTCGTTTTTTAACGGGTGCTTGCCAAGACCTGCACCGTCGAGATTTTGATCGTGAAGATCGCCGCTCATCAAACGCCGTGACACCGACTCTTCGTCAGCGCAATCCGGTCCGCCGAACCGATTGGACTGTCAAGAACTCACGTGCACCCGCATCGCGGGCTCATTGGTCCGCCCCAGGAGAATTCGGAAGATCATCCCGCGGGTGATCAGGGCCAAAGGCACAAAAATGGTCGGAATAAAATACATGGCTTCCAATTGCCCGGCCTTAAGCCCGGATCTGTTTCCCACGAAGAAGGCGAACAGAAGATCCGACGCCCCCGTCTCCAGGTCCTTGAGCTCTCCCAGGAAAATGGAGCTCGGGAAAAACAAGGGGGCAGTATCATGGAATCTGTCATCAAGCTCTATCAAGGATCTCCCTTGTGTACAGATCCCCCCAAATACCCCTGAATGCCTTCTGGTTTGGCCGCAAGTCTTGACGTTCGAACGCCATTTCAGTCGCTTGCTTCCCTCCTGAATACGCTACACTATATGAAGTCCCCCGGCAAAGCCGGTATTTGCCCCTACCAAAGGAATCAAGGAAAATTCATGAGTCAGATCCTTCTTGTTCCGGTCTTCATTCTTGTCGTTGTCATTGCCGGCGTCTACACGATTTATCTGCTGGACCTTGCAGACGCATACGCACGCATCGCCGGCCGCAGCAAGACATTCGAATCGCTTTTTGGAACCCTGGAATATGCGTTGGCCGGTGAAGGTGCACCGATGCTGATTCTTCACGGTGCCGGAGGCGGCTTCGATCAAGCCCTCGATGTGGCTTATGCCTTTCCCGACATCGGCTATTGGCTCATAGCCCCGTCCCGTTTTGGCTATCTTCGCTCGACGATGCCCGAAAACCCAACGACGGCAATGCAGGCCGATGTGTACGCTCAGCTATTAGATACCCTTGGGATCGACAAGTCTGTCGTTGTCAGCATTTCCGCCGGTTCCTGGTCGTCCCTTCAGTTTGCCGCCCGCCACCCGACGAGGTGCCGCGCGCTGGTGCTTCTGGTCCCGGCGGATTTTCTGCCTGCTGGGACTGCCATTCACGGGGGTGCGGCCGCGAAGGCGATCTTCGCCTCGGATTTTGCCGCCTGGAGTGTGTTGAAATCACTCACCTTTATCCCGGGTGAAATGACACGCATAATTCTCGGTACGGATCCCGAGGTGATTCGGGCTGCCAAAGCATGCGAAAAAGGGCGTGTCTTGGAAATACTGAAACACCTCCTGCCGGTATTCGCTCGAAGAGCCGGAATGAAGTTTGACGTGGAAACTGCGGCCAGATATGCAGAGGATCCGTTCGATAAAATCGCCTGTCCGGTTCTGACCATCAGCGCTGAAGACGACAGGTTCGGAACCGCTGGCCGTGCCAGGCTTATTGCAGATTCTGTGATTAACGGCCGGGCAATCATCTTTCCCACCGGCGGTCACGCCCTGGTAGGCCGTTATGATGACGTTGTCTGCGAGATAACGGGATTTCTCCGAACCTTAGAGGGGTAGCATTCTTGTCTTGCCGGTAATTGCCGTTTCAGAAACCGTTTTTTAGGGAAATTTTGGGGCTATGGAATTGAGGTGTGGTAAGGGATTTGAACCCCTGCGAGGCCAATGGGACAACCTCCATAATCAAGGCCCATCAAAACGATCCCTTGTTTCCGAATACCCCTGAATGCCTCCTGCTTTGGTCACAAATTGGTCACAAGATTTTCATCAGGGTCGATTTTGGCATAATCCTTCACTCAGCCGCCATTTCCATGATCTTACAAACTGTTCTCCAATTGCGGTCAGTCATCGGAACACCAAGGAGCTTCTCGGCACTTGCCGCAAGCTTGGATCTCCCCACTCCCTCCGGTGCATGCAGATAAAACACGCGGTCAGTCAGTTTAAACCGTTCGCTCTCCTTTTTCAGAAGAGAGAGTTTCTCAAGATCGGGCCTTGCCGGCCTGGAAGCAAGAAAGCCAAGATGCAAATTGCTGGGATCGATTTCAGCTTCGGGAAAAGAATTTTCCTCGATAGCCCTCTTCATATCTTCGAGCCCGAGAATGAGGAGGTACGGTTCGAACCCATGGTCTTTCTTTATTTCAGCGGTTATCTTCCTTGAGATTTGCGAAAGGTCCTTTTCGTTAGTCTGAAAAACCACATTGCCGCTTTGAATGTATGTTTTGACCTTTCGCATGCCAAGGCCTTCCAGAATCGCAACAAGCTCTTTCATCGGCAAGGAATTATTGACTCCAACGTTGATGCCTCGGAAAAGGGCTATGTAGGTAGTCATTCGACCCTCGTTCAAAGTGGAATTTCAGTGAAACCCAAGACTCGGATTCATACCCCTGTCACTCAGACGGTCGAAACGTGGAATTTTCACGAACCCGTCATGGTCACTGATGATCGTGCAAGAAAAATGGTGGGCCGAGGGAAGATCGAACTCCCAACCCGCTGATCAAGAGTCCTATAACCCGGTAGCCCAGCCGGTAAAATCTTCGGGATCTGCCAAGACTTCCGGAATTTTGCGAAACGCACCGTATGACACATTTATGCCACAACCCTCACCCTCGTCCTTCAGCTTGGGAAGCTGTGTCATAAGTCGCACAAACCCCTGTATTTTCGTGGCTTCTGTTCGAGAACAGGGGCCTAATCATGCCCAAAAATATCCCGAAAATCCGTGGGGTGAATCCTGTTCACGTCCCAAATACGGCCCACCCTGTCAAGATTGATTGAAACTGGTGGAGGGTCGGGGATTTGAACCCATGACCCTCAGGGTGCGATAATTACGCTCAACAATTTCTTTCACTATTTTCCAACATTTTCAAGGGGAGCCTGCCAGCCGTTCCAATGTCACACCTGTATCACCGAATAGAGGATGCCGTGAGTTATGGTACAAAAAGGGTACACTTCGTTTAGTCCGGTTGAAGCATGAGCCTCATCCAATATGGTATTCACCGAGCCAACCTCCACCTGTTGTGCCCATCGGAACGGATCAAGAGACAAGGCGACCAGATCACGCCATGTCCCAAATATGTCCCACCTCCACATTGGCACTTGTCCCAAATATTCTTCTCAATGATTGCCAAGTTATGCTCCCATTCATAAAATTTCTTTCACTTCCCAAAACTTCTTACACGGCTTGAACACAATAACCCGATGACCTGGAATAAGAAGAGTTCCCCGTTTTGGGATTACGGCCCAACCTGTCGGCTCGCTTCCTTGTTTCAAACGTTCCGAAACTTGTGAGCTTGACCGACTCTCCCGACAGCAGACAATCCGTCATCTCCTGGGTCATGAAGTCCAGAGCTTCCCGCACGGTTTTTCTCGGAAGATCCTTTCCACCGCCAAGCGTTATTGCATGATCTCGGATACCGTTTCTATTCACATGTCATCCTTTTTAAGAGATTAATCTGATCCTTTTGCGAGAGGAAGTTCTCCCTGTCATCGGGTCACTAGGATCGATGCGTTATAGATGATCCTGTCGTCCTGCGTCGGAATCTCATGGATTTTTACCAGAGGGATTTGCAAGACCCTCTGGAGTGTGTATAGATTGCGGAACCAAGGGCAGGACTCGAACCCACAACAGGATTATCAACAGTCCTGATTTTCCGTCACGATCGGCGCCATTTTTCAACTGATAACACCCCAAAATCCTCCCCGGATGGTGGCATCAATTTCATATCGGGCAGCCATATATCCAACCTCTGAAAAGGTCAGGTCCAATGGAGCAGGACCGTTAGCCGTCACCATCAAGAACAATCGAGTGGATCAATTCTCTTTGTGAAACCGGCTCGTCCTTTTCAACCGGTCGACAAGAAAAGAAGAAGCTTTTTCCGGACTTCCAGAGTCGAAGGGAGGGGCCGGATCGTATTCGATGGCAAGCCGAACAAGCTGGGCCGCCTCCGTTCCTGAAATTTTCGAAGCCAAATCGAGTGCTAGATCAATCCCTGCCGAGACCCCGGCCCCCGTAATGAATTTTCCATCATTCACCACCCGTTCTTGAACCGGCAAAACCCCGTACTTCATGAGTTCGTCCATGGCCAGCCAGTGGGTCGTGGCATGGCATCCCTGCAAAAGCCCGGCAATCTCCAGCAACAGAGAACCGGTACACACCCCCGCCACAAATCGGGCATTCGAGTCTTGATTCTTCAGGAACACCATCAGGCCCGGATGGGTCATCATCGTCGATTGACCCGGCCCCCCGGTCCTACCGGTTCCATTTGCAAGCGGCCGAAGCTGGAACCCGGTCATGCCGGCACTCTCATCTACCTCAATGCCGCCCCCGATGTGGCACCGGTCCTGGCGCGCGTCAAAGCGAACGAGGGGAAGGGGGTCCTCGACGACGATATCGGATATATCGGGATATTCATCGACACCGAAGGAATACGTGCAGGAGTGCACGCCAGAAAATAAAACAATATACGTCGTTATGGAAAAATGGGTCGATGAACTGAAGGAAATCAAGGAATACTTGCGATATAAACTTAAACACCCAAAAGGAGAATTATATTGGTATATGGGTGAATGCCGCCATTATTATTGAAAACGAAAGCCGGATGAACGCAATCCGGAACCAAATTTTTGGAGCCACAATCTTCTTTCATTAAAAAAGAAGGGCTTGCTTGACTTGATGGTTATCGTTTGCTAACTTTTAAAAATGAGTACTGAAATTGCCTCTTTTTCTCTCGGATCTTCTGACGACTCCCCCGCAAAGCAGGCTATCCTGCATGAAGGGTTACGCCTGTTCGTTCGTGACGGCCTCTGCGAAACCAGCCTGAGAGATATCGCCGAGGCGACGGGATACAGCAATACGGTGCTGTACAAATTTTTCGAGAGCAAAGATGCGTTGGCAATCCATATCTTTGAGCAGTGCTACAACGCTTTGATCCAGGGAGTGTCGAACTCCCTCTCTCCTCGCCATTCCTTTTCAGAAGACCTCGAAGCTCTGGTGGAATCTTATGTCCAATTTCTGGACCGGAGTCTTGACAGCGTGCTTTATGTTCATGAGAACTTGCGTTTTTTCTGGCCCCAAGTAGACAAGAAGACAAGATCTGTTCCGTTGATTGGCCTGTTGGCGAACTGGATCGGGAAAGGGAAAATGGAAGGGGTGATCAATTCTGATGAATCTACTGACCTTTTGGTCTCCCTTGTCGTCGGATTCCTGGGACAATTTGCCCGGATGCTGTATTTCCAGGAATGTGAGCCGCCGGCTTTTCATTGGAAAGAAGAGATTGGAGAGCTTCTATCGAAGGCCCTCATCGGAAAGGGGAAGCAAAGCGATGGATAATGAAAAGGCTCCCATCCGTATTCTGGAACGGGTACATGTCGGAAACGATTTCCAGTGGGTTCTTGTACGGGGAAACGATCGGAGCCTTCCCGTTCTTCTCGTTGTGCAGGCCGGTCCCGGATTCCCCCTCATCCATGAGGCGGACTCCCTTCAAAGAAATCTGGGATGGGAAGATGAATTCCGTGTTGTTTATTGGGACATGAGGGGATGCGGGAAATCTGCTCACCCGAATGTGTCTTTTGGGGCCCGGCCTTTGGAACGACTCGCACTGGATATCCGTGAAATGATTTCATTTCTGCTGGAACGACTGGAAGCTGAGTCCCTCTTTCTCCTCGGATTTTCCCTGGGAGCCAGTCTTTCTATCCTTTCGGCACATCGTTCTCCAGAGGGGATCCGGGCCTTGGTCGGAGTCGGCCCGGACGTTTGCATTCCGGAAAGCGATTTGGCGCTCCAGGGCTTTCTTGACGGGGAAGCTGTCCGCAGAAATCACCTCAGGGCCCTGAAGGACCTGAAGAGGATAGGAGATCCACCATATTTGAACAGCTCGTCATTTATGATTCGAGCCAAATGGGCGACTGAGTTCGGTGGAATTCATCGAAAAGACCGCTACGGAGCCCTTCTTCGGAAAAATCTCTACCGCCTTTTTTCTTCCTCGGACTACTCCCTGAAAGAGGCGATTCGTGCGCTCGGCGCGATCGCTTCTGTTCAAGAGGCTCTTCTTCCCGAAATGAAAGACCTGGACCTTTTTCGGCAGGCCCCTTTTCTGAAGGTTCCGGTATTCCTTTTTCAGGGGAGATACGATGCGGTTGCTCCAAGTGTTTTGACCCAACGCTATTTTGATCTTCTGGAAGCTCCCCACGGGAAGAATCTCCTCTGGTTCGTATCCTCCGCCCATATGCCCCACTATGAAGAACCGAATCGATTTGCAGGTATCCTGAAGGAGGTCCGGATCCGGACGCAAGAGGGGAAAAGCCTTGCCCTGAAGTTATCGATCGATAACCATCTGTTCTCAGCGTAAATCTGGCCATTCAAGCAAAAAGGGAACGCTCATGGAAAGATGGGGTCTTCAGTCATCCAGAGGAGAGGCTCTTCCTAAGCACCCTTTTTCGATCGAACGCGAAATGAGGTTTGGACCTCATGGAGAGTGTCCCGTTTCTCTTTCTAAAGGACATGAGGAGCCGCGTAACCCTGCGCAGTGGATGCGCCCCCGGATTGTCCAAAGTGCGGGAAACGAAGGAAATTTGAAAAAACCCTCCATAAATATTTTAAGGAGATAAAGTGACGATCCGCATCTATCCGATAAGGACCGGATCCGACGCGCAAGGTTTGGGGCAGAAAAAGCAGTCTTGACAGGCCAATCAGAACGAAGATTAGGAGGATCTCCATTGAAGACGATCGTCACCAAAATTGAGATTTCGGCAACCCCGGAGCGGATCTGGTCAATCCTTTTGGATTTTCCGAATTATTCCCTCTGGAATCCGTTCATCAGAGAAATCTCTGGAACGGCCCTGAAAGGGGGATCCCTTCGAGTTATGATGACGCTTTCCGAACGAAAGGCTATGACCTTTCGTTCGACGGTGCTAATAATCGAGTCGGAAAGAGAGTTCCGTTGGCGTGGACGCCTGATTATTCCTGGAGTATTTGACGGGGAGCACTATTTCCAGATCGAGTCCTTCGGGCCATCGCAGACGGTCTTGATCCACGGAGAAGATTTTTCCGGTGTCTTTGCGGGAATGTTCCTTTCCCGGATGCGGGATCCGGTCCGGGATGCCTTTATGGCCATGAACCGGGCACTGAAAGAGCGAGCCGAGAAGGCCCCTAATACTGATTCTTTAAGGACTTCATAAGAAGCAAGGGTGCACTGAAACCCCGTCAGGGAAGGGGCTCCTGAGATCCAATGGACGGGTAGAGGGAGAGGTAGGAGGAAAAGGGATATAAGGGCTCCCATGAAATCTTCAAACATTTTCTCGCTCTCTTGCGCCCCGATCGGCCCGCTCTTTTGATGACGGTCCTCTTCGAGACCCGTTCCGGACAGCAGGCGCAAATGAATCGATGATCTGGTCTGGTGTGGCTAGGGGGAGGATCCAGACACGGATCCGGTTTTTCATCCTGATCTTGGGATACTCTCACCGAATGTTCGTCCGGGCTTCCCCCTTATTTCATCGAATGAAGTCCGATCATGTTCCCTTCCGTATCGAATACCAGCGCGATGAACACGTGTTGTCCGATGGAAAATTTTCCTTGTCGACTTTTCCACCGTGATCGGTAGCCCGTTTGGCTTGAACAGCGCAATCTTCGCAATCAAAATACTCCAGAGTGCTGTTTCCTCCAGGCGGGACCCCTTCCATCCGGACGAGAGCGCCGGGAGCTTCACAGCCCTGTTCTTACATGGGAAAGGTCCAGAAGTCCAACTACCCGCCCGGATTTTCCATCTTCGAAAGGCGGGTTTCAAACACGGATTCATAGAGCTTCCTGGCCCTGTTCATATCCTGAATGTAAATCTCGAAGAAGGAAAGAAAGACAGAATACCGCTATCGAGCAGGCAAAGGAATTATACAAAGAACACAAGACAAGAAAGAAGCTGAAAATGGCCAGGAAAAAAACCGAAGAGTCCGACCAATCGAAACCAGGAAAAAGGAAAAAATAGACATGGCACTTACAAGAGATTTTAAACGAACTGTCGTCGAACGTGTTCGGAAGGATCCCAACTTCGCCAAAGCGCTTCTTGAAGAAGCGGCAACCTTATTCCTAAACGGCGAGCCCGATGTTGCTCGGCTCATTCTGCGCGATCTGGTGAATGCAACCGTTGGATTCGAAGATCTTGCCTCCCAAACCTCAAAACCCAGCAAAAGCCTCCATCGGATGCTCTCTAAATCTGGGAATCCGACAATGGACAGTCTTGCATTGATCTTTGGGGCCATGAAAAAAAATCTTGGGGTCGAACTCGAAGTTAAAACGGTAAAAATAGCTTGAACATTGGCTCGAAATTTCCTTTGCCGGGCGTGAGTCATCGGGTGGGGAAAATGATGGGTCTATTTCGTCACCCATCCCTGTTCGACCTCCAGATTGGGAACCTTCGACCCCGTCCCGGCAATCTGGGGGTGGAATAAATCGACAAGAAAAATCCACATTCTCCAATGGGGCCTGCCAATCCATTCCCTTGGGTCACACCCCATCGATGATAGGTCCGAGACAGAAGTCCCAGCACTTCCGGGGACTTCCTGACGGGAAATCCGGGGGTCTTCTTGAGAAACAGGACTGTCTTCAAGACTTCCTCTGTCGTTTCCGGAGAGACGTGGGCTCCTGTGAGAGAGCCCCAGGCTTTTTTTAACGTCAGGTTCTCCGTGGAGAGTTCTCTGACAACGGATTCCAGTTTTCGGATCCGGTCTTCTTTTTCCAGGATCTCCCGGTGCAAAACTTTCCTCGGGCGATGGGTCTCCCTGGAAAAGGTCTGCTCAAGTCCTTCCAATGCCTGTTTCGCCCACTGAAGGATCAATCCCGGAGAAGTTCCGGTTTCTTCGACCAGATCGGCCAACCCGACAGGATCTTTCAGTTACCGACGAACGGCTCTGGCCTTCTCTTCCACTGCCCATCGTTTCTTTTTCCCGGTCTCTTCCGCCTTTTCGCTCTCCATGAACACTTTCCATCCTGGTAAGGTCTTTATCGGTAAATTCTGCCGGAGAAAGTGCCATTTCCTCTGAACTCAAACATTCACTCTCACCGGGGGCCTTTCCGACTTCCTGTCTCTGGGTTGCCACCTCGAGCTCGGTTACCCCCGAGTTTATGTCAGGATTGTTTGTATTAACAGGATTGAGGGCTCATCAGAATCTCTTCCAGAAGCCCGATCATCCGGTCGATCTCCTCTTCCGAAACCGTCAGGGCCGGCATGAAACGAAGTGTGTCGGGACGCGGAGAGTTCAAGAGGAGTCCCCGGGCAAAGGCATCCGCGACGATCCGGGCCCCGCCGTCCGAGTTAAGGCCTAAGGCCAGCAGAAGTCCCTTTCCGCGAACCCGGTCCTGTCCCGTCCGCGAGGAAAGCTCTTCAAGGCGCGTTCTGAGGTATTCTCCCTTTCTCCGGACTCCCTCCAGAAACTCCCGGCTACTCACGATCTCGAAGACCGTCAATCCCACCGCCATGGCCAGGGCATTCCCGTTGAAGGTTCCTCCCTGGTCCCCCTTTTCGAAGCAACAAACCGATTCTTTGGCGGTCAGGGCTCCCAGAGGAAACCCTCCCCCGATTCCCTTTCCGAGGGTCATGATATCCGGCTCGATTCCGGCCTGTTCGTAAGAGAAAAGGGTTCCCGTTCGTCCCATTCCCGTCTGTATCTCGTCCAATATCAGAAGGACCCCTTCCCGGCTCGTGAGATCCCGAAGGGCCGACAGGTACTCCCGGGAGGCCGGGATCACCCCGGCCTCTCCCTGGATGGGCTCGAGCATGACTGCGACCGTCCGTTCCGTCAAGACATCCCGGACCGCCTCGATGTCATTTAGGGGGACCTTGACGAAGTCCGGAACCTTGGGTTCGAAAAGAGTTTCCCATTGGGGTTTTCCGGAAGCCGACATCGTGGCGAGAGTCCGGCCGTGGAAGGAGTTGTGCATGGTGATGATCTCACGGGCTCCTGCACGGTGAAGATGGCCCCATTTTCGGGCCAGTTTGATCGCCCCCTCGTTGGCCTCGGCTCCGCTGTTCGTGAAAAACACCTTGTCCATCGCCGAATGGTCGACAATCTTCTGGGCGAATTCCAGAAGCCTGTCCGTGAAATACGCGGGACTGGCATTGATGAGTCTTCCGGCCTGTTCCGAGATGGCCCTGACCATTGCCGGATGGGAATGGCCCAGGCAGTTGACCGCCCACCCCTGGACAAAATCGAGATAGTTTTTCCCGTCCTTGTCGGTAAGCCATGAACCTTTTCCCCGAACAAAAACGGCAGGAGGCCGATCCGCGGTCCACATCAGGGGGGACGCTGACAATCCACCCTTCTCAGACGGCGACATCATTTCTTACCTTCATCATCCGGTTCCCTCCTCTCTGGAATTCGTAATCTACGGAAACAATCGACACTGTGTATTCTCGCTCCCAGAGCTTTTTCTGGATCTCGTCCAGATGGCGCGAGGAAACGGCTCCCAGTTCCAGAAGCGGGAAGATGCGAACCTCCCGGGCGACCCGGCACAGCTCCCGGATCGACCAAAGATGAAAGTCGAGAGAGAGATGGGGGCTGTAAAGGAAAAGATAATGGGAGCAGAGGGCCAGCTCGAATTCCTTCTCCCGAAAGGGGAGTTCCGGAAGCGAGGCATCGATGTATCTTTTTTTGTCCCGTCCTTCGGGATAGTCCTCCAGGAATTCGTCCATCGCCTTCCGGCGGGTTTCGCCCAGAACCCCAACGGAAGGAATCGCTCCCCACACGAATTCATGGGCGTTTTTCCGGGTCTCGTCCAATACGGTCCCGAAAACCTGGTCGATCCGGTTCCGGATCTCTTCCCGGGAAAACCGGTAGAGGGGGTCGACGGAAACGATCTCTCCTCCCCGCTTTGTCAGTCCGGAGTTGAAACTCGCAGGACCGTCGGCGCATCCCAGAATCCGTTGGGTCAGGTCCCTGTCCGAAAGGGCGAACATTCTCCTGTATTCCTCGAAAGATCGCCCCAACGGAACGACCTCTTCCAGACGAAAAGCCATCCTGTTCCTTTTTATCAGCCAATCATCATTTGCGGGAAAACGAAACAGCGACCACCTGGTTGCCGAGGATACGACCGCTATGGTCGGAGTTCGAAGGAACCAGAAAGACCTCTCCCGGGCCAATCGTTCGGGTCTCACATCCGACCGTCATCTCCATCGTGCCTTCAAGGATCAGGGTCACGACATCCTCCGGATGGCGATGGTCGGGAATCAGGGCTCCCGGCTCAAAGACCATCCGTCTCACCTGATGGCTTTTCAGGGACAAGGAATGGACCCGAACCCCTTTTTCGACCTCTTCCGCTTCTTCTGGTCCGAAAGAGCGAAAAAACGAATTGCACTCCATTATTATCCCTCAATATTTATAGGTCAAAGTCCAAGATCGCCGTGTCCCTTCGTGGTCTTCGGGCCTTCGTCACTGGAACTCGAGGAATTTACAGAAAACACACTGTCTGGTCCGGTCTCTTTGCATTGTGGGACAAAAAATCCACCGGTTCGGTCTTGACATGAAACGAAAGGGCAAACGGACAGACCCTATACAGCATATTGCCCATAGGCTCTTGAAACCTTAAGGTCGGGACCGAAATGAAAAACTTCTGCCGCCAGGCGGCCTCGCGCCCCCTTGCAGTTGAGCGTGAGACTGTTGACACCGACCAGTCATGTCACAGGCTCAAATCTGAGGTCGGGAATAATCTCAAGAGCCTTTGCCCCGTAGTTTCCGACCGCGTCCTTGCCCTTGAGTGTTCCAGACGGCTCCCCTGCAATCTGGATGATTTTAGGGGAAAACATTTCGAACTAGTCCGAATAGTGGGAAAGAATGCGTTCCAGATCATGTCTGTTCCAGTCATCAATCCAGTCCCTTGCAAATTTCTCCGCAAAATCCTTCCCGATCATGGCCGACCTCCAGATTGTCAGAGGGACACCCTACCCTCAGGTTCGAATCAATTTCTGAACCGCCTTCTCTCCACTCCGGATCGGGTGACAACCGGTATCCACTCCTAAAATCCCTCACGTTTATCCGGGTGATCGGATCCAGGTTCTTGCCGGAAAATCTTCACATCGCTGAACTGAATGACCGGCTCGATATTCGTGTAGTTCGGAATGTCGCCCTGCAGGACGCTCGCATGAGGGGTAAATGCGCCCAGGAAGTCCTCCACCCGGTCGAACAGAAAATGGCACATCGCGACATAGGCCGCGTCATTTCCGGGGACCGCTCCGTCAATACCATGTTCGACTGAAACCCCTCTGAATCCCGGATGGGCACCCAATCGTTCGATGGACATCGGCATGTGCGTGTCTAGATAATAATCCATATTGAACTGGCTTCCTTCCGTACGGGGATAGAAGATGCTGACTTTGATCATGGTCGAATTCTTTCGAGTAAGAAGTGTTTCCCCGGACACCTTTCCATTCTCAGTCACCCGGACGCACCACCGCGGTCGCATCCGGCCGAAATCCGTTCCAGGATTAGTCCGGAGACCTTTTTTTTGAATCGAGCGCAACGGGTCGTCCCTCTTCTCTGATGAACACGACCCAGTGCCAGAAGGGACGGCCCCCCTGCCCTCATGCCATTTGATCGATAACAGGGCGAGATCGGGGAGGGATTCCCAGGATCGCCACTCAACTCGACTCGCCCAGGCAGGTTCCGGACAGAGGCTGTATCCGACCACAATAATTGATCGCGGGCAAAAATACCAATAGCATCGGCAATCGATTTCATTTCCGGGCAGGAGCGGGACGATCCTATCGCTTCCCTCCAGAAATTCAAAGCGATTGCGCCATTGGCTGTCGATCGTGCAGGCAAGGGCCACCGCTTCCGGATTTCTGGAGTTCCGGTCATCTTCGGCAAGACGAACCTCAGGAGAGCTGTTTTCTTCGAAAACAGCGGGAAGGGAGGACGAGATTCTCCAAGGCTTCCTTCCCCGGTTCCTTTCAAATCCTGCAGGATCAGCTTCCTGGCCAGGAGCTTGGGATCACACCGGATTCCATTCCGAGAATGACCAGAGAGCAGTTTGTTCCCTCATTGTTGCGAAGAAACAGACTCTTGCCTCTTCCTCCGTCAACATCTTCGGACAGAAGAAATGCGGCCCCACTGGTCCGGATCGGGGAATAGGTCATAAACCCGGAAGGGATTATACAAATCTTTCTGTGCCTCGTAGACTCTTTGGCGATTTTGACTTTTTTCTCCCTGCTTTCTGAAATGCTTCGGGGTGTTCTCTGTTTTCATTCACTCTTCGCTACACAGAATCATGATTCATGGCCCGAGCCACCATAAGCGTGTCGGCATACTGTTGAAATCGGACGATCCGGCGATCTTGAATCCAGTACACATGGGCAAACGCCGATCGCAGGGATTTTCCGGTGGTTTTGTTTACTCCACGGTACTCTCCGAGCGCGACAACCGTTTCACCGGCATCGAGCCAATGCGAGACGATCGCCTCCCAAGATTCCCATTCAACCCGAAAAGGCCCGAAAACATCTTTCAGGACTGTTTCTGCGCCGATATGTGTGCCTCCCCCCGGGAATCCCTCATTCTGGATCCAGACGATCTCGGGATCGAAAATCTCCAGAATTGCGTTGCGATCACGAGCGGCAAAAGCTTCATACAGTTTCCGGACGACATCGGAATTTTGCATACAGATCCTCTTTAAAAATGAGACAGACGCCAGTCGACACAACACCACTCTCATCTAGCAATCTGAGATTGCCCATCCAAGAATTTTCGCCGATTCCTTGATCGGCATTTTAGGGTTCCCGATTATACTCTTTGGGTATGAGCAAAACTTGGTTCAAGCAACCCAATATCGCCTTTTACAGCCACTTGTTGTGAAGATATTTTTTTATACGGCTATTTGCCGTATCTTAAAGACAGGAGGCTCAATCTATGACGACATCCAGTTCTACCGCTCGTCTCGAGGCCAGGATAAGTCCCGATCTACATGCAATGCTGAAGCGCGTTGCTGAACTTCAGGGGCGTACAATGACCGATTAGCATCGGCAAGTTTCCTGGTGACCGATCTTCCAGCCAGCATCAGCAAGAAATTGCCGCGCTATCCTACCGTGCCCGCCGTTCGGATGGGCCGTCTGGCCGTCGACAATTCGTTCAAAGGGCAAGGTCTAGGAGGCGGCTTGCTTGCCGATGCCCTCATCCGTGCCGCCCATTCGGATATTGCTTCCTATGCCATGATCGTGGAAGCGAAGGATACTGTGGCCGCCGCTTTCTACCAGCATTATGGCTTCATAGCATTTTCCGACAAGCCGCTCGCCCTATTCTTGCCCCTGGCGACCGTCCAGTCTTTGTAGAGATCCATTCAATTTCGGAATTGACAGCGGATGGGGAATCGAACCCAAGGCTTTTTGAAGAGGACACGTCATCCTTCCAAAATCAGGAAAAGTGACACGTTATGCTTCCGGCGGGTGACATTTTATCGTTCGCCCTTCACGACACCCTATCGGGAGCTTTGAAAGGACGAAAGACTTGGTCTCTGGGTCGCCAAGGGCGGCCGGGCATGCCTGACTGGCTGGGTGAACTAGTCGAGCATTCGAACTACTTCGTTTTTTATCGGGTGCCGGCCAAGACCTGCACCGTCGAGATTTTAAGTGTTCAGATCGCCGCTCACCAAACGCCGTGACACCGGCTCTTCACCGTCGCAATCCGGTCCGCCGAACCGACTGGAAGGTCAAGAGCCCGCGTGCACCTGCATCGCGCGCTCGTTGGTCCGCCCCAGGAGAATCCGGAAGATCATCCCGTGGGTGATGAGGGCCAAAGGCACAAAAATGGTCGGAATAAAATACATGGCTTCCAATTGTCCGGCCTTAAGCCCGGACCTGTTTCCCACAAAGAAGGCGAACAGAAGATCCCCCGTCCCCCAGAGGTTGAACAGCCAGACTGCGGCCAAACCCGCTTTTCTTTGCAACAGGAATAGAGCGACCAGGGCGAGGAGGGCGGCGATGAAGTCCCCAAAAGCGGCGGCTCTCGAAAACGCCGCCGGCAGATCGGGCGACACGACGCCGGGCACCAAGAACGAAAGCCCAATAAACCGGAAGCTGTGCAGGATCAGAAGGGGACGCAAAGCATCAATCCGCGGCTTTCGGCGCAATTCCGGCCAGATGGATCGACTCGCAAGGACGCCCCATGAAACGAAGGCGAAGAGGACAGTCGCAAAAAAGATCAGCTGAGAAATCTTATCGGGATTCATGGCTTTGTTCCCTCCTCCACCGGATTCAACGGGGACGAAAACCGATTTTCGAGCGTTTCACGAAGTCCGTCGACCGCCTGCTTCCGATCCCCGAAGGTTGTGAGCGGTATAACAGCCGTCTCCGCAAGGGGCCAGATCGCAAGCTGCATGATCGCGTCCTCGAGCGTTTTCGGGTTATCGGCCTCCGCCACGAAGACGAGGCGGATCGCACCGATCGCGGGGCCACCCGCCACGATCGTCCCTTCGGACGCGAGGGACCGGCAGCGATTCAAGGTCGGGAAGATGATGTTTTCAATAAATCGGACACCTTCGGCGGGCGACGGATTTCCCAACGGAGACCTGAGCTTCATGTCGACAAGGTACTGCATGGAGACCTCCTTATATATGTATATACATGTATTTTATATCCGAATCCTTCAATGTCATGAATCCCCTTTAAGGGTCCATGCCGGATCCTTCGCTCCTTATCTGGATTTCTGGGCTCGGGCAGCGGCGTTCGAGACGTCGGCGAGCGTTCGCTGCATCCGGTCCCAGCTCTCCCCCGTCATCGCTTGCCGCAGGCGCTCTTGGGCCCGTTCCCATTTCGGCAGGAGCTCTTTGTACTTCCGGTGTCCCTCGGGCGTGAGATCGAGGCGCTTCTCGCGCCGGTCGTCTCCCGCCCAGGACTCGATCCAGCCTTCTCTAAGGAGAGGCCTGAGAGACCGGGACAGAGTCGTCGAGTCCAGCCCCAGAAAGTCTCCAAGGGTGCCTTGGGAGATCTCGCCCGTTCTGGACAGCGCCATGACGATCGTAAACTGGGTCGCCTCCAGTCCCGCCCCGGACAGTTCCTGATCGTAGAGACGGGTCACCGCCCGGGCCGCCCGCCGGATGTTCGCGCATGCGCAGGGGAGAATGAAATCGGGAGATTTGGGAGAGCTCTTCGTCGGCTTCATGGGTTAAGTGTATATGCATATATTCTAGAAGTCAAGGATTCGAAAACAGGTGTTGTACGTCACCCTGATCGGAATTTATGAAATCATTTTCCGTGAGACAGAGGCAGAACTCGTAAGCGTGGCCGAACCAACCGGATTCGGGAACTTCTTAAGCCCGAGAAAGACACTCGTCTCTCCTGTGCATTTAAACAATAGAGCCGTTTCAATCCCGTCATTGTCGACGAGTTGGGGAACGTCTCCCCGAGACCAGGAGAACCCTTTTTTCCAGTTTTGCCCGGACGGGTATGAACGGGAAAGCCTTCTTGTAACCTCGAATCCCGAATTTTCCCGATGGTCGGAGGTGTTTGCGATTCCTCCCTGACGACGGCTCTTCTGGATCGATCGCCCCATTGCGCTCATCTTCTGGGTTTTCAGGGAAAGTCCCAATAAATTGGGCGATAATACAAAAAAACAATCTGACTTGTTCCCTCGGGGGGCTCCTTTTTATTGACATTCACAGAAGATGGGGGACTAAAAGAGGGTCCGGAGGTACGCCCACTTCTTAAGCTAAGTGGAAAAATCAGAGACGGCACAAATTCGTCACAATCAAGCCAAGCCAGTGCTTTTTAAGGATGTGCCTTGATCCTATTGAAAGAGGTTTCGCATTGCCGTCATCAGCGGAATACCCCACTTCCATTTTCCATATGATCCACACCAGAAATACAATGTTCATCACCGATTGTCCCGGAGGGTGAGATCCCGTTTCCAGGGGGAGCGGGATCTCAGGCCCAGCCGAGAGGAGGATCGGAGGGAGATCGATCAGGTGAATCCAGGACTTCCGGGCTTCTTGACGGGCGTCATTTCCGTGATAAGGTCAAGAAGGTCGGGAAAAATAAGCAGGAATTCTTACGGGAAGGGAAGGACGATGAAAAGGGGAATCCTCTCTTTGATGGGGATGGGGTCCGTGTTGATGGCAGGAACGCTTTTTTTCCCGGAAGCGGCTTTTTCCGTGGTCGGGAGTTCTCCCCACTTCTCCGCGACCCAGGTCCTGCTTCTTAGTGACGGCCGGACAATGACACAAAAAGTGTACATCGATGGAAAGAAGGTCCGCACCGAACCGATGACCGGATCTTCGTCCACCCCCCAAATGATCAACATCCTCCTGATCGACTCCGGGAGCATGTATATGATCATGCCCCGGAACCATATGTGCATGCGGCAAAAGCTGGATCCCGCCAAAATGAGCCAGTACACGGGTCTTCAGAAATCGCCCGACGTCACGATCCAGCATCTTGGCTCCACCCGGCTCGACGGCCATCCCGCCGAAATCACCCTCACGACCACGAAACTTCCCGACGGCAAGACCGGGAAGATGAAAATCTGGTCCGCCACCGATCTGGACGGGGCGCCTCTCAAGGAGATCGTGACGGTGGCGGGACATCCCCCCATGACCATCCTCTACAAGAACATCGATCCCCACCGGCCTGACCCGTCCCTGTTCGTGCCTCCGGCCAATTGCCGCGCCTTACCCGGTATGGGAGGCATGATGAGACCTTCCATGCCCTCGGGCGCTCCCCAGATGCCTTTCCATTTCTGACTCATCCCGCATTCCGGAGATGGGAGAAATTGATCATAAGCCCCCGTGCGGCTTGGACGATAAACTGTGAGTCAGGGGATTGGACCCCTGCGAGAACAATGAAAAAACCTCCATAATCAAGGCCCATCAAAACGATCCCTTGTTTCCCAATACCCCTTGATGGCTCCTGTTTTGGTCACAAGATTTTCATCAGGGTCGATTTGGCACACTCCATCCCTCACCCGTCATATCCATGATCTTACGAACTGTTCTCCGATTGCGGCCGGTCATCGGAACACCAAGGTCTTCTCGGCACTTGCCGCGAGACGGGATCTCCCCACCCTCAGAAAACCCGCCACCGGTCCTATGAAACCGTTCGCTCTCCATTTCCAGAAGAGAGAGTTTCTCGAGATCGGGCCGAGCCGGTCTGGAAGCTAGAAAAGCAAGAGGCAAATTGCTGGAGTCGGTCTCGGCCTCGGGAATGGACTTTCCTTATTTGCGTTCAAACGCAGGTTCACCGAGGCGTCCAACGGTCAGGGACCCGAAGAGGGGCCACTGGCCTGTTCCGTGTCTTTTTTCAGGAACCGCCCAAGCCCGCTACCTCCCAGAATCGAGGCAACGCCGATCCCGTAATTTTCCGGATCGAACCGGGCATTGTTGTGGATCAGGTCGTACCCAGCAAACACCACCATTCCCGCCATCGCCAGGAGCGTCAGGACCGAGATCAGCTCGAAAGTTTCGTTGTCGCGTTCCGTCAAAATGTTCTTCAGAATCCGGACCATCTTTTTTTCTCCTGTGTTGTATGGGTCAACCCAAACCCTCTGGATCCGAATCCCGGGATCTTCCCCTCCCCCAAGAAATCACCCTGTTCCCTGTTTGGCACGAAAGGCGTCCAATTGTTGCGCCAAATGAACCGACCCGTCGGCCTCGGTCCGGAGGTTCAATTGATGGGAGAGATCGATCAGGCTTTGCTGGAAGGGTGTGAAAGATCCGGCCCGATGCGAAAGAGAGGGATGCAAGGCCGCATAGAAGGGCGCGCTCCCGTCCGCATAGGCGGAAAGGTCTGGCATCCCGGACGGGTCCCGGAGGGACTGGCCGGTGAACCGGGATTCGAAGGTGTTGGCGGAGGCGTCCCGCTTCGTCAAAAAGCGCGGGAGTCCGAAAACCTTTTTCACCGTGGCGAGAAGGGAGGTGTGGTCGTAGACGGCGTGGTCGATCACCCCCGGACCGACGAGAGGAGAGATGAGGAGTGCCGGAACCCGGACCCCCAGCCGGTCGAAGGCGAACGGGGGACTGTCGTCCGAGATCCGCCCGTCCGGGTTGATGGCCGTGGGCGGGGGAACGTGGTCGAAATACCCTCCGTGCTCGTCGTAAAGGACGACGAGGAGCGTCTGGGCGAAGAGGGACGGGTTTTTACGGAGAGCTTCGTAAACGGTGGCGATCAGCCGTTCCCCCTCCCGGACGTCGTGGGGAGGATGCTGGTCGTTGGCCTTCCCGTCGATCCCGTCGAAATAGCGGGGTTCGATGAAAGAGTACGCCGGAAGGGTTCCCGACGCGACATCGGAAAGAAAGGTGCCGAAATTCTTGAACCGGTCCAGACGGGAATGAAGGTTTGTCAGGGCAAGGGACTGGGGGAAGTCGTGATAGTAGATGTTCCAGCCGATGTCCTGTTCGGAAAGGCTGTCGTAGATCGTGCGCATGCCGTAGGTGGAAAACCCGAGTTCGTCCTTTACGGCCGACAGGCTCGACGGACTGTTCGTGTGACCGCCCGATGTGGCGGAGTGCACAAAGAACCGGTTGGGCCAGGTCGGCCCCGGGACCGATGAAAACCAGTGGTCGCACAGGACGAACTCCCGGGCAAGAGTGGCGAGCACGGGGAGCTGGAGCAGCGGGTCGAAGCACGCCATGATGGTTTTGCCCACCGCAACCCCGCAGGGAACCCCGTTCGAGTCCGGGACCCCGGAATAGCTCAGCACGAACCCGTCGTTTTCGGGAACGGGGGGCGACGGAGGCGGAACCTGCCCGAAGATCTGGAGGGTCACGTCCGGATATTCGTGCGCCGGATCGGGATCGGTCACGTATCCTTGGGTCCCGGACAGTTTGCTCACCAGAACCTGTTCGACGGGCCCCTGGTCGGACAACGCCGGGTCGGTCGGATTGGACTCGGATCCCGTCAAACCCTCAAGGTCCTGGTCCGTTTTCTTGAGGTATCCCAGCATGTGGTCGAACGACCGGTTTTCGAGCATCAGAACCACAATGTGCCGAACCCCTGACGAAGTTTTCATCGGTCAGATCCTCCTTCATGGCGCGTTTGAACGGCCGGGAAAATGGTCCGCCATAACTCCCTCCGTCCGGAACTCACCGGGCCGCGGTCCCGGAGACCTCCGTACAGAAGATCGAATAGAGTCCGAGATAGGAGGTCGTTCTCCGGTCGATTCGGACATCGTAAAGAACCGTGGCTCCCCCGGCCCTTTTAAGGGCGTCCCGGACGGCCGCATCGATCCCCCCGTCTCCCGTGGCGACCAGTCCCAGGAGGTTTGTGGAACAGGCCTCCCCGCGGGCAGGACCGACGAGCGTCATCCGCGTGAGATCGAGGTCCCGGTGGGTCCAGGGCCGGGGATAGGCTTCCCCCCGGACGACATGGGAATACAGGAGACCATAAGGCTGCAGGGCGCATCCCGGGAAAAGGAACAGAAGGCAAAGAACCATGAGGAAGTATTTTTTCAAGAAGGACTCCTCCTGCACACACCAATCTTTCGCGGGACCTCGCACTTCACCGCCCGTTCACCTTTTTCCTCTCTCCCTGCAATTGCCAGAACTCCCGGAGTTTAGGGGACTTTCATCAACCCATAAACGGAAATTTCCAACAAAGGAAAGATTGCCGGTCCGGACAGGAGATTCCCGGAAACACCGGACGAAATCGTCAGGGAATATCCTCCCGGACCGAGAAGCATGTGTCGAGTTGCCCTGCTCCCACTGGCGAACACCCCCGTCGTCGTCCCCCCCCCGACAGGCTGGAACCGCCCTTCTTCACCCGGCGCACAGTCGCCGTCAGAACAGCGTCCGCATCGATCTCCCGGGGATCGACGACGAAAAGATGGGTCTGACGGACTCTGAGCATACGGTTCGTCATGGTCGGTCGACCTCCTGCACCGACAAGGGGAAGGAGGGAGAAGGTATCGTAATGATTGGAAGTGCCCCGGACCGGAACGGCCAGATCCATGATCGGGTTTCCCGTCGGATCAATGCCGGGGCCGGGATTTTCCCGGCCCGATAAAAGCAGTGTCCGTTGAATGGCCGTTCGGTTAGATCAACTCCCAGCCTTCAGGCAGAAGCCAACTTCGGCATGATTGTAGTTATGCCCGCCAGGGCCGCTCCCCACGATGCTGTTATCCCATACTTGCAACTGCACCACGTAGCCACAGGGTGCCATCGCGTTGGGTGTGGTCGTACTAAGTTGCCAGCCGTCACCCGGAGACGCTGCCGTCTGAGACGTTGGCGGGGTGGCTGTAGTCGGCGGGTTGGGAGAAGGAGTCATCGTACTGGGCAAGGTCTGCAGGCTGAAAACGCCGAAGTGAATATCCTGAGCCACAAAATGTCCATTGATCGGACCGGCATCAAACTGCTTGCAGTCACCTCCGCTATCGATATGGATCGACGCAGTGGGAGCGGTATTATCGAGTTGGATAAGGTACAGCGTGGTCTGGCTCAGCACGTTATCCGACATGTCGGCCAGTTCTAACCAGACATACCATTGGTCATCGCCGGACGAATACCAGTAAGCCAGAATGTTGTCGATGTTCTGGGTTATATCAAGATAGGTAAAAAAGCCGCTGCTGTCCGGATGCCGTGTGGTGGGGTTGCCCATCCAGTCAGTAGTAGTGATCGAGTCGGTGAGCACGACTGGCAGAGGAGATCCCACCTTCTGGACCTTGACGCGGTACTTTCTGCCGACCGTTGGCAAACCCTGTATTACGATTTGGCCGCCAAACGGACATTGCCGTGTGCTGTTCCATGGGTCTGCGACGGTCCCTGTAAGAGCAAAGACGGCTCCCGGGTTAGTCATGCCGCTGATTGTGGTATCAATCTGCGCGACACCGATGCCTCCAATGATCGCGATATCGGGCGTGTCCGTCACAAATGGTGTCCCCGATGGAATCTGGATCAATGCATTTAACGGATTGCCCCAGGCTGGTACATAATTCGGATCAGTCGGAGGAGGCGATGTTTGCCAAGAAAGAATGGCCCGTACGTTGGCGGTCTTTGCACCCATTGCACAGGGTTGCATATGACTGGCAACATCAACGGGAAGCACCACGGCATATTCGATCCCCTCAGGAGGAATAGCCGAGATATCATGCGTTTGGAACATTGTCGTTCCAGCATATTCATAACCACTTCCCCAATCCACCCAGAAGGCCACATACTCCGTGCTGCCAGCCGTGCAGGGGCCGCCGTTGAAACCGTAGGGCAACTTTACCTTCACCACCCCTGCAAGTGCACTGCGGTTGATGTCGAGACCGACACAATCCAGCTCTTCGTAGGTTGTGTCGCCGCTGGTTGAGATTATCTCGGCGATGATGTCGCCCAGATTCGTCACAGCCTTCAGGGTGAGACTCAGCCCCTGGCTCCCGGAGAATTTCTCGATCTCAGGGTATAGGAAACGTTTCGGGGGGACCGGCTTTTCCTTGTATGCCGCAGCTATCTCGGCCACGCTCAGAGCCACTTCGGGAGCGACCGGAATCGCCTGCTCCAGGTTGACCGCCAGCTTCATCTTGGGGGGAAGCTGCGCCTTAGCTTTAGCCAGCAACTCGTTCAACATGACGAATTTAAAACCCGGGATCTGAATCGTAACGTTTACCACATTGCCCCAGACCGGAACGAAGTCCGGCGTATGGGCAGGCGGTTCGTAGTTCCAGGAAAGAATGGCGCGCACTCGCGGAAGGTTCTCCACGAAGCAAAATTCCTCGGGAACGCTGATGTGATGAGACACGCTGTACTCGAGGGGCTTCGGACCGGGGAGGTCGTGGGACGTGAATCCCGCCGCGCCCTGGTCCTGCCAGGTCGCGCCATCATCCAGCGAGAGATAGAATCGGACATACTCCTGGGATCCGGCTGAGCAAAGCCCCCCTCCGTAACCGGAATCTTGCTTGATGGCCACCACGGCCTCGAGTCGACTGAGCGAGGGCGAGAACCCGACACAACCCAGCTCCTCATAGGCGGTGTCGCCGGAGATGCTCAGTACCGGCTTGAATTCGCTTTCCCCCAGGTTGCCGAAGTAGTTGGGGTTGGCCAGAAGCAACAGATGAAAATTTCCGCGGGCTTGCTCGGGAGGTAACTTGTCGATAGAGACTCTGGGTTTACTTTGATTTACCATGGCTTCCCCCTTTTTCTGCATACCTCGGTCGTTTTCCGACCCTCGACCAATGTCTGCCGTTAAAATTCCTTGATCCGGGCTCGACAGAAGGTGACTCGGCGCAATTTAATAGCGGGCACTTTGGGAAAGCTTAGGTAATGTGTGAAACCCCTGGAGTCTGCCTCTGTTCAACAGGTGCCACCACTACATTTTTTAATTTACCATATAAATTTGATAAGTTTGGTGACCTGAATCACACCCAACTTCTCGGCCCCTCCTCAATCCCCATTTTAATCCGGCGAGGATTTTTCCATCTTTCCCCCCGCTGAACTCAACCCCCGAAATTCTCTGCGATAGGATCACGAGAACGTCCACCCTATCAGCATGAGGATCCGACCCCGTTGACGGACAAGAACCGACCTCTTCCGAAGAAACCCTGGCCTGCCGACAGGAAAAACCCTCTGACATCGGGACTTCTCCTGTCCAGACAATCCCCTGATTTCTTCTCTTCTTCCAGCGCCTCCTCTCCGAGATCCAGTCTCTCCGGGAAAGAGTCGACGATATGTGGGGGTTCACAGAAGTTTACAAAAGTAATCGAGGGTTTCGGCTCTGGATGGCTCTGGGCTTGGAAGATTTAAGGCTTAATACTGGAGCGGGAAACGGGATTCGAACCCGCGACCCTCGCCTTGGCAAGGCGATGCTCTACCGCTGAGCTATTCCCGCATGGTGGTGGATTGTAGAACCACATTAAAATACGAAATATTTTGGAGAAGGTCAAGGCCAGACAGAGCCGACAAGAAACGAAGGTCACGACCCTCGGGGCAATGGAGAATCACTGCACCGATAAACCGGGGGATGGACTCCCGAAACGGATTCTCCGCCTCCTGCCGGCACGGGGAAATCACTTTGATATGCAACATGGGGTATTCGGAACAAGAATCAATCCTGGACCCGGCCTTCCCCCCTCCCCCAATCACGGACGCCGGTTTTCCGGTTTTCGGCCTTTTTCCGGTCACGCGGTCACTGGATCCCTCACCTCTGCCATTTCGTGAAGCATCCCATACATTCATTTTCACCGGAGCCTTGCGCCACACTCTGACAGCCTCCTCAGAGGACAATAGCCTTGAGTTGACGGAGAGGGAAATAATGGTATGGTGGAATTGTCGTTCACTGATGACTTGTCTATTGGATCCTAATAAAGGAGAAGAGCATGTCCGTGAAAACATCAAAGACCGTCCAAAAAGCCCCGGAGGCGTCCGTCAAACCAAAAAGCAAGGAAGTGGCCCCCAAAAAGCCTCCCGTCGCCAAAGCCTCCCCAACGGTCACTCTCAGGAAATCAAAGAAGCCTCCCGTCGAAGAGCGGTATCGCATGGTCGCCGAAACGGCGTATTTCATTGCCGAACGACGCGGATTTTCTAATGGATGCTGTGAAGACGACTGGTATGAGGCCGAGCGCATGATCGAGTCGATATTCCGCTAACAATAATCAGAACATCGAACTTTTAGAGACGCTATTTCGGGAATTCTTCCGGGACGACAGCTTCCGAAAAACCGGATTCTGTGGGAAAAGTTTGCCCTTTTTTGAGAGGCCGATCATAGCGTCCAGTTTTAAGGTAAGGCATTGAAATCAAACGTGTTCGTATGGTATATATCGGGTGTCTTGGGGCAATGGATTCCCCGAGGGACGACCAACAACAACAGAGGAGAATGAAATATGCTGGGACCTTCCGCGAGTCCGGTCATGATCGCAATCACAGTCGGTGCATTCTTTCTTATCGCGGGTTCGCTGAGCTTCCTTTTTGGCAAGTCTGGTTCCTAGTTCTTCCAAAAACAGTCCGGTTACTGCAATCCTCATGATTCGGAAAAGGAGGGAGAAAATGGATCCTTTCTTTCTCCTTTTTCCTTAATCTTCCCAAAACAAAAAGGAGAAAAGCTCTTGAGCTTCTCTCCTTTTTGTTTTCAAGCCCCCATCATTCTTGGGAACTCTTTTTCAATAAGACCCGGATGTGGCGAAAAAAGAGGCGGGCCATCTTCGAAAAATCTGTTGCCACTATCTTGGGCAAGAATCTATGCTTAGCCATATGGACATACCTAAACCGTTTGAGCTGCATGGCCCGATAGGCAATGGCTCCCTAAAGAATCCGCCGAATGATGGAAGTGGATCGGTTTGTCAAGACAGTTTTTAGGCCTTTTCTAAGCACATAGGTCTCAGAAAAAAGGAATGGATCCGAACAGGAATCAATCGTTGGTTCTGTCCTTGAGAGGTTTTGGTTTTTCTCCTTCCAAGAGAACC
>JAYWMN010000009.1:0-51535 GCA_035873205.1 Nitrospirota bacterium | reverse complement strand
TGCGGAAATTTCCCTCCGGCCGGGTCCCTTTGGTATTCTGGAGCCCCGGACTGGGAATCCTGTCCCCCCCGAAGAGGTCGACCTTTTTCTTGTTCCCGGTGTCGGCGTCGATCCGAGGGGGCACCGTCTCGGATACGGAAGGGGCTACTTTGACCGACTCCTGTCTCCCCCCGGAGTCAAAGGATTCCGGGTCGGCCTGTCCTTTTCCGAGCAGGTCGTCCACCACATTCCAACAACGGAGAGGGATGTCTCCATGAACTGGATTGTTTCTGACAAAGGAAGTTTTCCCTGTGATTGACAAGGATAAGATTGAAGCGGGATTCCGGCTCATTCTCGAAGGACTGGGAGAAGATATCGCACGCCCTGGTCTCATTGACACCCCAAAGCGCGTGGCGGCCCTCTATGCCGACCTTTTTTCCGGACTTGGAAAAAATCCTGTCGGAGCCCTGTCCCTCATTGAGGGGGAAACGTTCGACGAGATGATCGTCCTGAAGAAGCTCCCCTTCTATTCCATGTGCGAACACCACTTTCTGCCCTTTTTCGGCCATGCAAGTATCGGATACATCCCGGACAACGGACGGATGACCGGATTGTCCGATATCGGACGCGTCGTCGAAATGTTCGCCCGACGGGCCCAGATTCAGGAACGCATGACCAGCCAGATAGCCGATTTCCTCATGGACACGCTGACCCCCCAGGGAGCGATGGTCATCCTTGAGGCCGAACATCTGTGTCTGTCAATGCGCGGTCTAAAAAAACCGGGAGTCCCCGTCGTCACTAGCGCCGTACGTGGCATCTTTCTGAAAAACGCGAAAACCCGGCAGGAGCTTCTCTCCCTCATCCGTTCTTCCTGAGAGACCCTGATTTCCCTCCAAGGCGATCCGCTCTCCCCGGCATGGCAACAAACATGACTCCGGCCAGTACGAGCACCGCTCCGATCCCTTCCCTTAAGGCCAGTTTTTCTCCAAGGAACACCATGGCGAGAAACAGTGTCGCCACAGGCCCCAGAAAGGAGAGAAGGGCGGCACGGCTGGCCCCGATGATGGCGATTCCCATCGACATCAGGAAGGTCGGAATCGCCGTCGACAGAATCCCCATTACGACCGAGAGGAGAAAAACCCGGTTGCTGATCCCTTCCAGATGAAGGGATCCGGCCAAAATCGACTGGATAGCGATGGCGACTGTGGCCGTGATCATGACAACCGATGTTAACCAGAGGGGGTTGATTCTCTTGACGAGACCTTCGACCCCAACCAGATAGACCGAGTAGAAAAATCCGCTCAGCAAAACCAGCACAACTCCTTCGAAGCTCGAATGGCCTGGTTTCCCCCCTCCCCATGTCACAATCATGATCCCACCGTAGGCCAGGGCGCTCGAAAGGATTTCCCGGCCCCCGATCCGTCTTTTGAAAAGAAACCAGGACAGGAAGACGACGAAGGTCGGATATAGAAAGAGGACCAACCGCTCTTCGCTGGCACTGATCAGGGAAAGCCCCTCGAAGTCCAGCACGCTCGAAATATCGAATCCCAAAAGTCCGAGAAGAACAATCCGGAGAAAATCCCGGCTGAGAAACGCAGGGCGCGAAGATTGATCCTTCCTTCCGAACCAGAATATTCCATAGAGATAGAACGGTAGGGCCGCGAACATCCTAAGGGTCAGAAGGGTCGCAGGATCAACCCCGTCCTGATAGGCAAGCTTGGCAAGAATCCCCTTCATGGCAAAGCATATGGCCGACAGGATCACGAAGATGACCCCAATGACCGGCCGGGACACAGAATATCCAGTCATCATTTCATTCCTACCCAAAATCCGGTCGTTATTTGTCAGGTTCGGAGCCCCCCCCGGTTTCCGGGAGGGAAATTGCTCATTTTGTCCTCCTTTGAGGCTCTTGTCCAGCGACAGGATGTAAACGACCGGTTCCAGCTGCTTTTATTGCCCTGTCCGGATCCGTTTCCTCGTCGGGGGTCGGAACGTCCGAGCCGAGTGTATTTTTTCCAGGTGGGACTCCCTCAGGAACGGGTCTGTCCAACGGGAGGTGTCAATTTTCTTGCTCCCCCCCGTCGTTCCACTTCTAAAAAGGGCTTTCGGGTTGATCCGAAGACCCAAGGTAAGCTATTCTGGGCAGGGTATCCATCTACAACTTACGATCTTTGGGAGAATCTCTATGGGAACGGCAATAATTCTGGACGGAAAGACCCTGGCAGGAGAAATTCACGGCGAGCAGCAACAACGGGTTGAATCTCTTTCAAAGAAGACCGGGCGTCCCCCAGGACTTGCGGTAATCCTCGTCGGAAACGATCCGGCTAGCCATGCCTATGTGTCCAACAAAAGGAAGGCCTGCCACCGGGTTGGAATCTATGCTCCCGACATCAACCTGCCCTCGGACACACCCCTCGATGCGGTCCTTGAGTCCATCGACCAGTTCAACAACGACCCCGCCATCGATGGCATCCTTGTCCAGCTTCCTCTTCCCGCACACATTCCAAAGGAACAGGTTCTTCTCAGGATCTCCCCCGACAAGGATGTTGACGGATTTCATCCCGTAAATCTGGGAAGGCTCGTTGCCGGAGAGCCAGGACTCGTCGCCTGCACCCCGCGGGGAATCATCACCCTCATGGACCGCTTCAATCTCCCGATCGCGGGCAAACATGCCGTGGTGATCGGACGTAGTCTGATCGTCGGGAAGCCGATGGCCCTGCTCCTTCTCAACAGGAATGCTACGGTGACCGTCTGCCACAGCCACACAGCCGATCTTCCCCACATGGCACGACAGGCCGATATCCTTGTCGCGGCTCTCGGAAAACCCGAAATGATCGGACGGGACTTCGTCAAGCCGGGGGCGGTCGTCATCGATGTCGGAATCTCGAGGGGATCTGATGGAAAATTGAAGGGAGATGTGCTCTTCGATGAGGTCCGGGAAATCGCCGGAGCCATCACGCCCGTTCCGGGAGGAATCGGACCGATGACCATCGCAACCCTCCTCGACAACACGATCGATGCCTTCCGGGCCCACACCCGACTCACATAAAACCTAAGGAGATCCTTGTGTCCTTTCGCCGTGCGCTGGCAGAGCGAACCTTTCTGATCACCGCAGAATGCTCCCCCCCCAAAGGAACGGAGATCGATCCGCTCCTCCGGAAACTTCTCCCCCTGAAAGGACGCATTCACGGAATGAACATCACAGACAACCAGACGGCGGTCATGAGAATGTGTCCTTTTGCCATGGGCCTCCACCTGAAGACGATCGGGATCGATCCTATCGTCCAGGTCACCCTGAGGGATCGCAATCGTCTGGCTCTCCAATCCGATCTGATCGGCATGTCCTCGCTGGGCATCCGTCAGGTTCTGTGCCTTTCCGGGGATCCCCCCGGTATCGGCGACCATCCGGCAACAAAACCTGTTTTCGACATCACCTCCCCCGAACTGATCCGGGCCGTTACCCTTCTCAACGGGGGAAGCGATCTGGCCGGAAAGGACCTGACCGGACCGACCGACCTTCTTCCAGGAGCGGCCACATCACCCGAAGGGGAGCTCGACATCGAAAAGAAAAGGTTCGAAGAGAAATTTGATGCGGGAGCGCGTTTTTTCCAGACCCAGGTTGTCTTCGATGCCGACCGGATGGACCGGTTCATGGATTTTTCCAGGCCTTTCGGGGTGCCGGTCATCTGCGGAGTCATTTTGCTTAAATCCGCCGCTATGGCCCGTTACCTGAACGAAAAAGTGCCGGGTATCCGGGTTCCCCAGCCCCTGATCGACAGACTCGAACAGTGTCCCCGAGAAGAGCGAATCGAGGAAGGCATCCGCATTGCGGCCGAAACCATTCGGAGCCTTGCGCCGATGGTCAACGGCATTCACCTCATGACGGTCGGCTCGGAAGAGCATATTCCGGCTATTCTCGATCTTGCCCTGAATTGACATGACACCGGAGAGACTCTTCACCACGACCATTCCCGGTCTTCAGAAAAGAAAACATGGCGGCCCCCCGATCGCCATGGTGACGGCGTATGATGCGTTCCACGGTCGTCTCCTGAGAAAATCCGAAATCGATATCGCCCTTGTGGGAGACTCGCTCGGAATGGTGGTCCAGGGAAACGCTTCTACCCTCTCCGTCACCGTCGACGACATTCTCTACCATACACGTATGGTGTCCCGGGGTCTGATGGGAACATCTCTCCTTGTATCGGACATGCCGTTCCTGTCCTACCAGCCATCGGTTGAAACCGCGATCAGGGAAGCCGGAAGGCTGATCAAGGAAGGTGGGGCCCAGGCAGTCAAGTTAGAAGGAGGTGAGGCCTTTGCGGAAACCATCCGTCGCCTCACCCTCTCCATGATTCCCGTTATGGGACATATCGGCCTTCTTCCTCAAAGGGTTCACAGCATGGGCGGGTACAAGGTCCAGGGACGGGACAAGGAAGCGCAGGACAGACTGATGAATGATGCACGGTCCCTGGTTCAGGCGGGCATCTTTGCCCTGGTTATCGAGGGGATTCCCTGGGAGCTGGCCCGAAGGATCACGGAAGAGATTTCCGTTCCAACCATCGGTATCGGAGCCGGTCCCCATACCAACGGACAGGTTCTGGTCCTGCATGATCTTCTCGGATGGAGCGAGGCCGAGACCCTTCCCCGTTTTGTCCGTAGATTCGGGCAGGCGGAAGAGGCCGCGCTGGACTCGCTCAGGCGTTTTCGCCTGGAGGTTTCGGGAACGACTTACCCCTCTCTTGAAGAAAGCTATTCTGAAACAGAACAATAACCGCACTCTCGGAGTTCGGGATACAAAAACATTCGATTACCGGAGGTTTCAATGGCCTGGATTTTTACCTATGACCAACTGATGTGGGACTTTCCCTTCAACTTCCAGTCCCGGCAGAAAGCCCTTCTCGAAGAGCATCACCGATCCTTCAATTACTTCATGGTCGACCATTTCGGCTCGCCCGAAGCCCCTTCACCTGGCCTTGGCCTTGAAACGGCGGGCGACTGTACCGGTATCGCCTACCTCATTCCTGAGGATGAAGAGGAGCAGGTGCTGGAATCCCTGACCCAGCGCTACCGGGACAACTACCTTCTTCGGGAAAGCGCGATCATTGTCAACGGAACCTCGTCCGAAGACGCTTATTTCTTCATCTCAGACAGGAACAATCCCAATTACATCGGAAAAATCGTTCCCCAGGAGGTGGTCAAGATCGCAAAAAACGGAAGCGGTCCCATGGGAACGGGCATCGACTGGGTGCTGCTCCTTTCTGAAAAGATGACCGAACTTGGTATCATGGACCTCGCAGTCGATGCTGCAACAAGCCTTCTCAAGTGGCATGGATTTGGAAACCAGCAAACGCACCGGACACATTTCTAGAGAATTTTTTCTGATCGAGGAAGAAGCCCATACGTGAAGATTGCCACCTGGAACGTCAACTCCCTGACCGTTCGGCTTCCCCAAGTTCTGGACTGGATCGCGGAGAGAGATCCGGATATCCTTTGCCTTCAGGAAACGAAAGTCACCGATGACCGATTTCCTGTCGAGGCCTTCAAAAAGGTCGGCTACACCGCCATTTTCCGTGGGCAACCAACCTACAACGGAGTGGCGATCCTTGCCCGGGACACTCCGTCGCAGGTCCTTTCTGCGTTTCCGGAGTGGGACGATCCCGAGTGCCGCCTCCTCGCCGCAAGAATCGGAGATATCCGGGTCATCAATGTCTATGTCCCAAACGGAAAGGATGTAGGAACGGACAAGTTCCGGTACAAACTCGCCTGGTTGTCCCATCTGGGAAAACTTGTCTCCAAAGAAATTTCGGTTTTTCCCCGAATCGTCCTTCTGGGAGATTTCAACATTGCCCCGGATGACCGTGACGTCTACGATCCGGAGGCCCTTGCCGGACAGATATTCCTCACCAAGGAGGAACGCTCTGTCCTGTCCACACTGCAAAGTGACACACTCGATGATGCCTTCCGGATCCTTCATCCAGAAAAAGGTCATTATAGCTGGTGGGATTATCGGGCAGGAATGTTCCGGAGAAACCTCGGTCTGCGGATCGATCTGATCTTCACCTCCCGGGAGCTCCGTCCGCATCTGGTAGCCGGCGAAATCGACAAAAAAGTCAGAAAGAACGAGCGCCCCTCCGACCACGCCCCCGTCTGGATCGACCTTTCAGTCTAGTTTCTCAGTCCAGAAGAATGACCGGAATATTGGGCAGAAGGGCGCGAAGGGTTCCAGGGTTTCGTTTTGTGGCTTCGTCCGTCTCCCCCGGCCGGGGAAAGAGCACGATCGCCGAGGGGGTTCTGTCCTCCTCCACCAGAATCCGCGTGGCGGAAAGAACCTGCGACAGGGCTCCTAGATGCGGGTGAGCGGCGAGGAGTACCCTCACAGGGTGGTCCAGAGCCTTCATCAGGGTCAGGATTCCCGATCCATCCTGAAAGAAAGGGCTCAGAACCCCCCCCGACCCTTCCACCAACACATGGGTATCGTTGCGGTAGAATTCCAGAATTTTATCCGCAAGGAAGGTCGGATCAACAACCGATCCCTCGGATGCGGCCGCCGTCATCGGATCGATCGGAAGAGAAAACGAGTATCCCTCCCATGTCCGGACCCGAGAAACCGGCCCCCGGCCCCGATAGGAATCGATGTCCCGGGAGGTGCCCGTCTCCCCACCCCCGGGAACTCCTGTCTGCACTGCCTTGACCAAGCAAACCGTTTCAGGGCGGGGTGCAACTCCAGCCAGTAAGGCCATCAACCGGGTCTTTCCGACGCCTGTGTCCGTTCCAAGAACAAAGGTCAGGGACCGGGATCCGACAAAATTCTCATTTGACCAGGGAGGCATGAACAGCGTCGATAACCCTTTCTTGTTCGTCGTCGGACAGCTCCGGAAAGATCGGTAGCGAAATCACCTCCCGGCAGAGCTTTTCGGAAACGGGAAGCGGGACAGTCAATTCCAGAAGGTCGGAAAAGGCTTCCTGCCTGTGGAGCGGGATAGGATAATACACCTCGGATCCAATTCCCTTTGCCGACAGATCTGACCGCAGTCGATCCCGTCTTCCCTCTCCCTCGACTCTCATTGTGTACTGGTGGAAAACGTGCCTAAAACCCGGTATGGGATCCGGGAGACCGAGCCCGCCCAACGGGCGGAAAGCATTCGAGTACCTCGCGGCAAGTTCCTGTCGCCTGGTCGTCCATTTCGGAAGGTGCCCGATCTTGACCGAAAGGACCTTTGCCTGAATGGCATCAAGACGGGCATTGTACCCGATTTCAAGGTGCTCATAACGCTTCCGGCTTCCATGGACCCGGAGGCGCTCCAGATGTTCGGCAAAGGGCGCTGACTCCGTGGTAATCATTCCACCGTCGCCGAAACCTCCAAGATTTTTTGTCGGAAAGAAGGAATAGGCGGCCGCATTGCTGAAAACTCCCGGGGAATGGCCCCGGTGGGTCGCCCCAATCGCCTGGCAGGCATCCTCGACGATCCAGAGCCCGTAGGCCTTCGCCACCTTCGCCAACCCTTCCATGTCGATCATCTGGCCATACAGATGAACGGCCACAATCCCGACAAGAGGAATCCCTCCATGGCTGGATACAGGAACCCCTGCCCCGTTCATGGCGGTCCGGTCCCGGAGATAGGCGTCCAGAATGTCCGGAGTCAGCAGATAGGAATCCGGGTCCACATCGACAAAGACGGGCACCCCTCCTGCCAGCCGAATTGCGCTGGCAGAGGCATAAAAGGTAAAGGAGGGAACAAGGACTCCTCCCCCTTTCCGGAGACCGGAGGCCACCAGGGAAAGGATCAGCGCATCAGTCCCCGAAGAAACGCCGACAGAATGCTTCACCTTGAAGGTCCGGGAGAATTTTTCCTCGAAATCGGAGACGGAGGGCCCAAGAATGAAATGCTGGCTCCGGAGAACCGGCAGGAGAGATTCCATGACATCCTGTTCGAGAGACTGGTACTGACGTGTAAGGTCAAAAAATGGAATGGGAGAACTCTGGGTCACAAGCCATCCTTAGGGTTAAAGGGTCAGAGGGACCTGTCCTTGGTCCGGTCCGGGGACTGAATTGGGGAACCCCCCGATTTTTTCCCCTTTTGACCGGCATGGGCGGATGGTTCCAGTTCGGGAATGTGCAGGATCAATCCCCAGGGAAGATCGTTGGGATTTTTGACCGCGGTACTGTTCGCCCGCATCAGGACCCTCCAGTAGCGCGGAGATCCGTAAACCAGAGACTTGGCGGCGATGGACTGAAGAGTGTCGCCCGACTCCACCCGATAGATCCGGAGGGGTCCGGACGGAGGGTTCAGGGCATTCCACAGCTTGACCGCATTGCGAAGATCGGAGAGGAAGGTCTTGTCGCGGAGTCCATACCATGTCAGATAGCGAAGAACACGCTCCTGCTTCAGGGGATGGATCATGACCGATTCCCGAATGTGTTCCATGGACCGCTTTTCAAGAAGTTCGACAAGACGGGTCGCGCTTTCCCCGGTCCCGCTCAGGGAAGGGTCCTTGGCCCCCTCCCCTGCGGACAGGATCGCCAGAACAAGCGCGCGATCCTTTGAGGGCGGAGGAGTGTTCAGATATTTCTGGACAAGTTCTCGCTCGATTCGACCCGCATGATCCAGAACGGTCGGGTCGTGGGGCATCTGGGCCAGCGCCCGGGTCTCCTCCCTCAATGCCTTGAGATAGTGGCCCTGCTTGAAGTAGAGCCACCCCAGACTGTCGCGGTAGGCCCCGTTTTTCGGATCGATCGTCAGGGCATGGAGGATATCATAGCGGGCCTTGACGAGATCCCCTTGTTCGATGACTTCCGTGTAGCCCAGATAATTCAGGGCATCCGCAAAACCCGGATCAATCTTGAGGGTCTGGCGAAGAAGGGCCCGGACTCTGGACAGGAATCTCTTGTGATTCCATTGGTCGTAAAGAATCGCCTCGTTGAAGATCAGGATCGGATTCCGAGGAGACAGTCTGTTGGCTCTTCGAAGTGTCCGGAGCGCTTCAGGATATTTTTTCTGGTCCATCTGGGCCAGCGAAATGGAAAATGGAATCTCCCATCGCTCCGGAGACAGGCTCTCGGCATCCTTGAGGTACAGAATCGCCTTGGGACTATTGTCCAGACGCCGGTAAAGATCCCCCAGATTGTAGGACCCTTCGTAGAGATTGGGAAACCGCCGGATCATCATGTGGTAGGTGGCGATCGCCCTCGTAAAATGGAGGGACTTCTCGTAGACCGACCCAAGAAAGGAAAGGAGACGAGGATTTTCGGGATGGGACTTAAGGATCTCCTCAATCTGGCGGATGGCTTCATCATACCGGCTTTCCTGGACGAGAATCGAGGAAAGGATCAGGGGAAGCCTGTTGTTTTGAGGATGCTCTCCGATGGCACGCTTCAGGAGCAGGACCGCCTCGGGATATTTTTTCAGAATAAAATAGGTCTTGAGAAGTTTGACTTCGATTCCGATCCGTCCCACATCCTGCAGGGAGAGAACCTTTTCGTAACATTCACGGGCCTTGTCCCATTCTTCCTTTTTGGAATAGATATCACCCATTCCTTCAAGGGCGGGAGCAAATCTCGGGTTTCTCGATACGGACAGCTGGTAGTAGGAAAGAGCCCGGTCCTGATCCCCTCGGCGGGCGTACTGAAAGCCCAGATAAAAGGGCAAATAGTCGGACTGTGAGCTTTTCTGGACACCTTCATCAAGAACATCGAGCCCCTTTTCAGGTTCCCCAAGCTTGGCATAGATATCGGAAATGGCGATATAGGCTTCATCCTTCAGGGGATCGAGGGCCAGAACATGATCTCGATAAATGGAAATGATTTTTTTCCAGATTTCCTTCTGCTTGATAAGATCGGTCTCCTTGATCGCCTCAAGCTGGTAAATCGTTCCCAGAAGAATCCAGGGTTTGAGGCGACTTGGATGCTTTTCGGCAATATCTTCGGCCGTCTTCCGGGCTTCAGGAAGATTTCCGACCTTGACCAGGATGCGGGCTTTCAAAAGGCCGAGATAGACGGAGTCGGTCTTGTATTTCAGGGCCTTGGTGACTTCATCCAGGGCGAGGAAGGGGTTGTCCAGCGTCAGGGCGACATTGGCCTGAATCTGATGATAGTAGGCTTGCCACGGGTAAGGCGGATCCACATGCCCCACGGATCCCATGTTGATTCTTGTTTCCTGTCGGACTCCCGGACTTCCGGTCGGGGATCCCGTAGAGGAGGGAGGATGGCGGATCGTCTGGCAGGAGACAAGGGTGAAACAGGTCAATATGAAAAATATTTCACGGAACAAAAAAATCCGGCGCATCAAAACCCCATTCGTTAGAAATCGACGAGACGATTCAATCATCTCTGATGGACCGGAAACCCTTGGTGAGCGAAGACTCCTCACGATGGTCTCTATTCGTGATGGACGGGCCGGCTCCTTATTTCCCGCATATCCCCGCTCAAAACAGTGCCGGACAAATATTCGAAGGCCTTGCGCGGAACAACCTGGAAGACCGTCACCGTGGAGGAGGCATAGGAGCAGCTCAGGACCCTTGTCGATGGCGTCAGAAGACCGGACAAAGAAGCCGGCCACAAAACACGAACGGACACCATGGAAAAAGAAGATCCCAGGTCGCTTCGCGAAGACACGATCCCGTTTCGATAATCCAGGAACGGGATCGCTTTCCGAACCGGAAACTGCATGCCCGGACGCAGGGTCAGGAAGATCCCTTCGCGGGAAGTGATCTCGAACTCGTAAACTTTCCGGCGATTTTCCTGGGAGAATCGATAGCGCATCTCAATTGGCGCTTCGCAGGAACTGGTCCAGAATCCTCTCTCTCCCTCCCATTCGCCATACCCTGAAAGGAGGGTCAAAATGGCTCTTCTGTTATCGAGCAACAGGATATGGACCCCTCCAAGAGTCCGTGTCGGGTTTCCCGGCACACTGAGAATCTGGCCGGACTTGAACCCAAGTCTTTTTCGACACTTGTCAACAGGAAGAAGAAATAACAGGAGAAAGGCATTCTGGTTCAAGGGTCCGCCCATCCATCCGCAAAGCATGAATCTTCGTCAGAAAGACACAGGCTATATTTTATCACAAAGGGACGCTCTCACGAACCCACCGGATAACCTGACACAAAAAGTCATTCACCTGCAAGCTAACCCCGGAAACCATAAAAATTTTTCAGTCACTTTTTTAAAAATTGGCAATCCAGATTTACCCAGCACCTGTCAGGAACACGGCCACTCCCTCCATTTTTGCTGACCGGATCTGGTAAAATGGACGAAGAGGCGGAAATGTTGGACCTATTTCTGGAAGCGATGGCAAGGAGAAAGAGATGTCTTTTCTGACACAGGGAAAATCTCTGGGTGCCGGATTGGCCATGGGAGCCATGGTTCTGCTCTCATCCTGCAGCAGCGCCCCTTCTTCCTCCTCCCTTTACGGGAGGGAGGTCGAGGCGTCCCACACCGAGGGATCCCGACCGGAATGGATCGACTCCCCGGGGAAATTCCAGGCCGCCCATCAGGAAAAAATGTGGTTTTCCGGGGTCGCACTGAAGAAATATGACCTGGAAGAAGGCCGTCAGGACGCCTACCTCGACGCACTCAATGCGGTCGCTAACGGAATACGGACAACAATCCACGACCAGTTCAACAAGGCCAGGGCCGCCGACACAAACGCCCACAGAGGACTCTACAGCGCGAAGAATGAAAAGATGATAGAAGAAGCGTCCTTTTCTCGGGCAAGGGGCATGATTACAGGCGCCAACGCGGATTCCTACTGGTGGAGGAAATACTGGGTCCAGGAATCTCCGGCCTCTCCCGTCCAGTACTACTATGACGTTTACTGTCTTGTCTCGATGACCAGAGAGGCTTACAACAGGACTGTCTTTGCGACACTAAAAAGCGTCGGGGAGTCGTTCGGGAGCCCGGAGGCCCGGAAAATCATCCGGTTCATGACCGACCACCCTCCGGGAAACACATCCCCCAGATAAGGGGTCCGGCCTCCTGATGTCCCCCCTCCTGACAGGACAAGTCGCCTTACTTGTTGCGGGCGATTTGTCCCCTGTACTTCGACATGAACATGTTGATCTTGATCCGATCCATGAAAGGAAGCGGCAAGATTCGCCTCCAGGCAAGAAGCACGATCGGATCCTTGTATTGTCCCCTCATCAAGATGACCGCATACCCGAGCTTCTGTTGCTGGACAAACCCATCGGCCGGTTTGTCAGCGCTTCCGATTCCCTGAAGATTCGATACGGTCTCGGGTTTAAGGCGGGATGGATCGTAGAAGATGATGATATTTCCCTTGTGGATTACATTGGTGATCACACAGGAAGAGACCGAGGTAGCCACCAGGTCATTTTCCGGAAGGTACTTCTCTGTCATAAGCCCTGATGACGGGGGATTCGAATTGTAATGAAAGTCGGAGCATTTCGACTCGTTGGCCGTCGTCTCATGCCCCTGGGTCGGATAGCGGAGAATTCCTGACCGGATAGGAGAAAAAGGCCGGGCACTCCCCCCTCCGAAGGAGCCCATCATGGGCATGAATGGAGTTCCGTTGCCCTGGTTCAACCCGTTGTTGCTGTCGGCATAGGCCGGAAATCCCTTGAAAAAAAAGAGGGGAACGGGTACCAATAATAACGGAGCCAGACACGTGAGCCATTTTCTCTGTCGATTCTCCGACGAACCAGAATGCACCGTGAAAGAAAAAAACCTTGTAAAGGAGATTCCCATCAAACGCATTAGAATTCTAAAGATCCTGTCCATCGGACTTTGCTCCTTCTTGCTGATGACCATTTTGTTCGATTTGCCACCTGTTGATGCCGATGTTCTTCCGGATGTCTTTGGTGAGTATATACCGGGGGCCGTAGCCGGTTCCAATTCTCCCTACTCCTTCGGGCAGGGCTGGGGAGGAGGGGTCGACTGGAATGCCTTCGTCAGTGATTCATTTTTTGTCCGGGGGGGGGGTCCAGGTCGTCAATCTGGTCTCACCAGGCCTATTTCTTCTGCCCGTAACCGTGGGGGGTGGGTACCGGTTTACCAAAGGATCTCCGGGAGATTTTTATGGAGTCTTCGATATTGGCGGAACCCCGTCCTTTTACCCGGGCGGTTCCTCCTTCGAAGCCTTTTATGATGTGGGCGTCGGGTACTCCTTTACGCGGGTCTATATGGAGTTCAAGGCGGCCATCATCCCGGGAGCCAACTATGCTAACGGGACCTTCCTTTATTTCCCTCTCCTTCTGGGAGTGCACCTGTGACATATCAGGACATGTTGATGTTGATTGACAAGAAATTCAACATCCCTTAAACTGAACCAGTACCATAAGAAAGCGAGGCGTTTATGCAGAATGCAAAAACGTTCCTTGTCGAGTGTGAAATTTGTGACTGCATCGCGACCGTCACATCGAGCCGTGGATCAGGAATTTATATCTGTTCTGCATGCTGGCGTGACTTCAAAGAACTGTCTGAGTCCTCTCACAAGGAACACAATTCACAATCCGGCCACCCCGAACTGACCTAGTTCCCGGTGGACCCGGATCCTTCCGGAATCGCACTTCCCCCCCCACCCTGACTTTGATTCAATGTTGACGAAGGTATCTGAACTTCTTCGATAAACTTTTCCTTTTTCCCTTTATGGTTCACGACCACAATCTCGATTCTGACGAGTATCGGCAAGGAGTGACTCTGCACCGAGTTCCAGCGATCTGTCCACAACATTCCGTCGAAATATCGAATTTTGAGAGACCATACCCCTGACAGAAGTTTTTCCGGAAGAACAGCCTGGGTCCCGTAGGAAAGAAGATTGGTATTCTGTTCATGGACTAGCACAAAAAGGCGCGACTTGCTGTCCTGAAAAAGCTGATACTGGATTCCTTCCAGATGGGACACTGGAGATGACTGACTTAGCCGGGTTTGGGCAAGAGTAGTGAAGAGGAGGGAGTCCGATTCACGATCTCGGTACTGGTTCGGAAATCCCAAAAAATTGGTGAGCGGATCGTTCTGGTTCAAATAGGCTCCAAGAAGCTCCTGCTGGACGAGATACTGGATCATTTCCATTTTTTGTACCAGATGATTTCCAGATTCGACCTCCCGGACTGTTCGTTCCGTCTGTTGGGTCGATACAAAGAGCAGTCCCAGAATGACCGAAAAGATCCCGAAGGCGACAAGGACCTCAAGGAGAGTGAAGCCGTCGTCCCGAAACGCACTGCGTCCGGACGGGCTCTGATTGTCAGGGGATGTTCGAGACATATGTCGTCAAAGAAAAGGATCGGCCTTCCTTCTTCCTGCCATGAATGACCGTAAGTCTTACCTGTCTCACGATAGGGAGAGGAGAGGCCGACACCTCTTCCACCCACCGGAATTGGCGATAAGGTTTTTCAAATCGCCCCTCAAGAATCCCAGGAGGAACGAACCCCCTGGCCACAATTTCCGCAAGCTTCATGTCTGCCAGATTGGCTAAAAGAATAGTCTCCCGGGTATATTCGTTCATCCTGACGGTCTGAACGCGCGCAGCCAGAAGGGTCAGGACGGCGACAGAAAAAATGAAGAGGGCGACCATCACTTCTATCAGGGTAAAGCCCTCAGAGGCAAATCGCTTCCACCGAGTGTCATTTCTCATCGGTATCATCCAGGGACGGCAAGTCTCCGCTTGGGGGTCCGTAAAATGGAGGGGGCATCTTTTTTCTCTCCACCCTTCCCTTCATCACTCTCACTCTTCCGCTTAGCGGCCGGACCGCGATTGTCAGACTCGCTCCGCGGGAATCCTCAAGAAAGATCCTGGTCGGCTCCACAGAGCCGCTTGGAAAAAATTGGGTAAAAGTTTTCCCGTCGCTTACCTTGCCTTCATGAAGCACATTGACCAGCGAAATTCGTACTTTTCCGGAAAGAGTAAAATCATGCACCCCGAGAGTCTGAAAGGATTTGATCGTTCCGGAAGGATCGATGATCGACGCACTGATCCTTCGATGATCAAGGTCATAGTCGAGTCGAATAATCTCTTGCCTGGAGATTGCTTCCCAATGCAAAACCCGAAACTCCCGAACAAGAGTCCTTGTCGATTTTTTTATTCCACTGGAATGACGCCACGAGAGTCTTGGCACGACAATTACTGCAATCAAAGAAATCAGAAACAGGACCACCATGATTTCAAGAAGAGTAAAACCGTCTTCACGATCCTTTTTCATGGATTCCCTTTGAAGGCAGCTCAGATCAAGGAACAGGTGATTTTGACAGGAGTCATCATGATACCAAGACGATGAAGAGTTGGGGGTTCCTTAGAGCGAAAATCAACCAGGCGAAAAAAAGAAAGGCACCCCAAAGGTGCCTTTCTTTTAATCTATCGTATCATGAGAGTATGTATAATGACTTTTGGTCCATGTCGTTCTTCTTAGATCCTCGGGTACAATTCCCTTTGGTAATAAAAGACGCCACAGGAACATCAGTCTTACATCCCTTTGACAGACCTAGTCTTTGATGACGTTGGCTGCCTGCGGTCCTTTGGGGCCCTGAGTAATTTCAAACTCTACAGGCTGACCTTCGTCAAGGGTTTTAAATCCCTGAGTCTGGATAGCAGAATAGTGAACAAAAATGTCCTCACCATTTTCCTGAGAGATGAATCCGTAGCCCTTGTTGGCGTTGAACCATTTAACTTTACCTTTTGCCATGCTAATTACCTCCGGTTGAAACAATTATAGTGATCTTTCATGGAGTCTTTGCCCGAAACCAAATTCATGACAGAAACAATTCATCAACGAATGCTCTCCCAGTAATCTTTTCGGACCTCTATTCTAAAACCCCATGAAACGCATTCTATGCCTTTATTTTCTACTTGTCAAGATCTTGATTTTTATTTGCGATGGAATACCCATACTTTCCGACACTCCAAATCATCCAAGGGCTTCATTCAGGCGATTCTGGATATTTTTCCAAGGTTGCAGAAAAGAAGGAAGGCCGGGCTTTCAGGACTGGTCCGACTTAATTTCGGAATCAATCCTGAAAAAGGGCGGCCGGGCGGAATCTGGAAGAAAGAGGGAATCTTGTCAGTGGGAAGGGATCAGAATATGCTGTCCAACCCTGAGGCTTCCAGACCGATGAAGATGATTTTTGGCCTGAAGCTCCCGAATTGAGGTATTGTATTGGCGAGCCAACACGTAGAGGGAATCTCCCCTTCTGATCCGATGGTCGACCCATCCCTCCGCACTGAGGGCCGAGGAATCCATTCGTCTGTGATGATGGCGGACTCTTGCCAGAAGGGCTCCCGAATACGCTCGGTGCCTCCCTCTCGGAATGATCATCTTCTGATGAAGCTTCAGATGTTTCCTCGAAGTCAGCCTGTTCGCCACGACAAGATCCCCGATGGAGACATGGAACCGGTGGGCGATGGACCAGAGAGAATCTCCCGACTCAACACGGTAGACTGGAACATCCGGATTGATCTTTGTCCTTGGCAACGATCCGAGGCGCCTTTCAAATCCGGCGGAAACCAAGGCCGGAACATTGACAGAAACGGAGGAAAGTTTTGGCGGAGTCGCCCATCGCATGAACTGGGGGTTATAGACCAGAAACTCCGAAACGGACATGTTCATGGCATGGGCCAACTGCCGGATTTCGACAGGATGGGTGATTCTTTCCTGCCGGGTTTCGACCGTCGGGTGGTAGGCAAGGTCTGTAAAGCCGTATTTTTCAGGATTCTTTGCGATCAGGGCCGCCGCGATCAGCTTGGGGATATAATTGCGCGTTTCGGAAGACAAGGCCCGTGTCCGGCGAATCTGCCAGTAGTCCTTAGTCCCGCAACGGGCAACGGCGTTGGCCACTCGTCCCTCTCCGGCATTATAAGCGGCAAGAGCCAGATCCCAGGACTGAAACTCATCGTAGAGGTCCCGGAGATAAAGGGCGGCAGACCGAGTCGACAGATAGGGATCCCGTCTCTGGTCAATCCACCAGTTGACCTTCAGGCCGTACTTGACCCCGGTTCCCCTCATGAACTGCCAAAGACCCGCGGCACCGGTCCGGGAATAGGCTCTCGTGCTGAATCCGCTTTCAATCAGCGAGACGTAGGCCAGGTCACCCGGAAGACCGTTTTCCTCAAATGTTTTCCTGATGTAGGGAAGGTATTCGTGGGACCGCTCCAGCCATTCCTTGAAGCGATGATGATCGGCATAGCGAAAATAGTCGAGATATAACTGGATGCTGGGATCGTCCGGGACGCTGGTAAGAAGGGTCAGGGGCCTTTCAGACTCCGGGGGCACGACTGGGACAACCTTTGCTGGAACGGAAGACGTCGCCGGCTTGACGGCTGTCGGGTTAGCCAGGGGAACTGACAGATTCCGGGTCTCGATGCCGGAAGACACTCCGGTCGCCTTCGGCGCCACGACCGAGGCGACGGGGGACTTGCCTGAAGGGACGGTACCCCCCTTCGACAGAGAACCTTGAGTCGCACACGCGGCCACCGCCAGGAAAGCAATCCCGCATCCACCACGAACCATAAGGTTCCATGGTTCTCTCATCCTTGAATCCTCCTTCACCCAGATCCTGAATCCATCCGGACCTGATCTCTCTTCGGATATTCCTGAGAAACAAAACAGGAAATCCCGAGGGGGGCATCCAGTGCGCACCCCTTTTTAACCTCCACCTTTCCTGATCGGCAGAAGAACGAAAGGAAAGACTCGCCATTGATCCGACCTTCCCCTCAAAAGACATCTTTGAGAAGGGGCCCTGCTTCCAGATGAAATGCAGGAAGCTTACACTAAAACATCTCTGTTTTCAAATAAATTCTTATAATAAAATCTCTTCCTTCATGAGCAGTTTTGTATGTAATACAAATTTCTTCTCCCCCTTAAAAAGAACTCTCGGCTTCACGGGAAACGTTAGAAATATGAACACTGCCCATGTGATATCTGCATTCATCTTTTGGACTCCTCCACTTCTTTATGTACAGGGAAGACCCACAAAACTGGCCGATCCGGCCATGAAGGGGCCTCGCCGGACCTATTCCCACTTGTCTGAGGGGAAAAAATCATCACGAACCCTCAACGGGCTTGCATCATTTTATCGGAGGTCCCCACACAAGAGGGGTTATGGGGAAGTCCCCACCACAACCCTTCTCGTCCAACCGACACGAAAAACGGGGAGCCTTGACTCTGGAGAGAGTCGATGCGGTGGCAATCAGGAATTTCTCCTGATTCAACAGCGGCTTGGGGAACGGACAGCCCGAACAGGACCATGACGACCTCCCCATCCATTGAGGGAGAGCCGATTTGATTTCAGGGGCTTCCCGGAGTATACAGATAAGAGTGGATTGAACTGAGTCAATTTCGTGGATTGTAACTTTAGAGGGTGTCCTCCTTTGGTTTTTCCCGAAACATGAGACAGGGAGCCGGCGATGCAGGAGGCAGGGTTCTTTGTTTCACAACATCTTTGAACAAGGACAAAAAATCAGCCATTCCCCTGTACAGAACGCCTCAGTCGGGCAAAGGCTTCATCCGTCCCGAAGGATGTGCCCCATCGGGAAAGAGGTTGTCACAACCTTTTCAAGACCCGAGCCCTTTCATGTCCCGGCATCATTCACCTGTCTTGGACCTTACATTTCAACCATAGGCTTTCTCGAAATTTCATCGATACTCTCCCATTCCCGAGAATGGAAGAGGAAATTTCGTCAAGGAAAAGAACGTCGAATTTTTGAAAGGAGAAACGGGTAAAGATCAGGACCAAGCTCCTTCCGTCAACTTTATGATGGAGGGTAATGGGCCCTCTGCCCGGAATAACGAATGAACTTTTTCCACCAGGATCGACAGGAACTTCTGGACTCCCTGAAAGAGTTTCCTCTCTTCAAGGGACTTCCAGACGAGATCGTCACGCAGATTCAATCGATTTCGCGATTCCGCTCCTACCGGGAGTCACAGGTCATCATTCAGGCCTTTGACCGTGGAGCCGAACTCTTCCTCATTCTCTCAGGTTCGGTCAAGGTCTCGATAGAGGACAGGGACGGCCGGGAAATCATTCTCGCGGTTGTCTATCCTCCGGATTTTTTCGGAGAGATTTCCCTGTGGGACAACAAGACAAGAACAGCCAATGTGTCGGCACTTGAGCCGACACAGGTCATCTGTATAGAAAAGGATCCGTTTCTTTTGCTGATCCGCCATAATCCGGAAATCACCCTTCGCTTTCTTTCAGCCCTCTCGGCCAGACTCAGGGAGACGGATGAAAAACTCATGCATATGGCGTATGGTGATGCCTACGAAAAAGTCTCCCGGACCCTTGTCGAGCTTTACACCAAGGAAGGAGACAGATCTGAAGAAGGGACCCCGTACATCAATGACCGTTTCACCCGGCAGGAAATCGCTTCCTTGTCAGGAGTCAGCCGAGAAACGGTGTCCCGTTCTCTGGGAGCGTTCATACAGGCCGGAATATTGAGAATAGACAACAACAGAATCTATATACTCAACGAGAATCGGCTTAAAAAAGAGGGTCGCGTCCAATAACCGGAAGCGTTCAGGGGGGAATATTCATGGCAGGTGGATCATCAACGGGATCGTGGACCGTATTCGACTATATCGTCATCGGAGGACTTTTGTTTGCCTTTGTCGTCGGGGGTCTGGCCATGTTCCGGGCCATACGCGCGGCCAATCGGATCAATCCGAAGTAGCCTGGCTCAACCCGGCATGGCCAAATCAGCCATGAACAGGATTGTGATAGGCGGGAGTCGATTGCATCCATTTATAGAGGTGAAAATATTCATGGGCTCTTTCCTTCCAGCTTGAGTCAACCTCCATTGCCCAAAGCTTCATGGAACGCATTGTCGGTCTGTCCTCGAAGAGTTTTTCTGAACGGGCCAGGGCGCGCAGGATTCCTTCGACCGAAAGTTCATCGAGCCATAAACCTGTCTGATCGGGATGAACCGTATCACGGAGCCCCCCCGTCGGATTGACGATGGGCAGGGTTCCGTAGCGCATGGCATACATTTGCGTGAGACCACACGGCTCATAGACTGAAGGGACTACCAAAAAGTCCGATGCCCCGATAATCTGATGAGACAGGGCTTCATCGAATCCAAGGTGAAGAGAAATGTGGCCTTCGGATTTTTTCGCAACATCCCTCCATTTTTCCTCAAGCTCTTTTTCTCCCGACCCGAGTACAATCCAATCGGCGTCCAGATCACCTTCCTTCGCCAAGGAAAGGAGGGCTTCGGCCAAGATCCCTAGACCTTTCTGCGAAGCCATGCGCGACACAACCCCGTACAAGGGGCGTTCAGGGCGCCAATCAAGCCCCCAGGCCTCCATCTGGCATCGCTTGAGAGATTCCTTGAGATGGATCTTTTTCGATGAGAAATGGACAGGAAGGAACCGGTCCCTGTTCGGAGACCATTCCTCTTCATCGATTCCATTTAACAATCCGACAAAATGATTCTGCCTGTGTCTGAGGGCTCCTGACAGTCCATGCCCCCAGGGCTCTGACAACACCTCATCTCTGTAAGAAGGGCTCACCGTCGTTATGAAGTCGGCAAACTGTATCCCTCCCTTGAGAAGGGAGAAGCGCCCGTGGAATTCAAGACCGTCAAAATTATTGTAGGCGGGAGGGAGACCGGTCCACTTCCATTGACTGAGGGGGTAAACTCCCTGATAGGCCATATTGTGAATCGAAAGCAGTGTTCGAATCGGCCGCTTCAACCTGTGAAGGGGAAGAAGGTGCGGGAGAAGAGGAATGGACAGGGCAGACTGCCAGTCATTGGCGTGAATGATGTCCGGAAAAAAGTTCATGACCGACGGGAGCTGGAGCAGCGCATGATTCCAGACAGAAAACCGCTCCAGATTGTCAGCGTATTCCTCTCCCCTCTCTCCGTAAAGGCCAGGACGATCAAACAGCCCTCCCGGGTCGAGGGCATAGACAGGAATATCCAGTTTTCCCAATCTCCCCTCAAAGACGCGGACGGTCAATCCTCCGGAAGGAGTTCGAGCCACAAAGGTCTTTGTGAGGGAAAAGCCCGGTAGCTGTTCCACCCCTCGAAACCCCACTGTCCCGATGCGGATATCGATCCCCTTCCCCATCAAATCCTTCAGTGCCGCTGGAAGGGAGGCGGAGACATCGGCCAAACCACCTGTTTTGGCAACGGGAGAAACTTCGGAGGTCAAAAAGTAAACAGAAAGAGGGTCGCTCACGGAATCCTTAATTGTTTGCCTCCCTCGGTCCTGGGCGATGGGGGTCGGAATGAACAAGGATCATCTTAACGCCAATCCTCGAGCGTTGCAAAAATGTAAACCACGGGGCATCGGGGCCCCCTTGCTCGAGAATGCCGGTATTTTCTCACGGGGAAGGGAAACCGGGTTCAGAGATGTCCGAAATCCAGATCGGCGATTAAATCACTTCGGAACCTTATATTCCATGAGGGAGCGGAAGAGGGCATCCTTCTGAAGAGTCCCGTAAAGAGCCAAGAGGGCATCCTTCCTCAGAAGGAAGAGCTGGGAATGAAATTGAATCGAACTTCCGTTTCGCCCGCGAATATGGCCCAAAAGCTCCTGCGCGATTTCCTGGGCTTCGAGGCGCGTCTTCTCCAGTTCCCGAAAGGTCGGAAATTCCCCGAAAAGCTTCATCCCCTCATTTTGATACCAGTCTTCGACCGGCAACGTCAGAAATTCGGACTCCTCTTCGGGGGTCAGGGGAAGATCAACTGATTTCCGGACGAGGGAAATGATCCGCTGGATCCAGGCCAGATGGTTGACCTGCGTTGCAAGGATCGAAAGTTCGGAAACGGGAGAGGAAGGAGACATCCCTCGGTGGTGTTCTTTGCTGATCCATTCCTGTCGCCATTCGAAGAACCCGTCCGGCGGGAGGGGTTTCGAGATGGCGAATCCCTGGGCAAGATCGCACCCCAGTTTCATGAGCATTGAACTGTATCCCCCCTCCTCCATTCCTTCGGCGATGACGTTGCGTCCAAATATTCGGGCAAGGCTGGCGATACTTTCGATGATGGCAAGATTTTCACGGTTGTCGAGCATGCCGATCACAAAACTCTGGTCGATCTTCAGCGTATCAATGGGAAGATGCTTCAGATAGGCGAGGGACGAGTATCCGGTCCCGAAATCGTCGAGGGAAAACCGGACTCCCATGCGATGGAGTTCATCAAGAACCTCCCTAAGTTTCGAAAATCCTTCCGCAGCCGTTGTTTCCAGTATTTCGATCTCCAGAAGGTGCGGAGGAACATCGGCGAATCGCTCAAAAAGGTGGGCAAGTTTCTGATGAAAATCAGACCGCTTGATCTGCAAAAGATCAACATTGACGCTGATCGGAATGGTTATCCCCTCCCCGACCCAGAGAGATTGACGGGAAAGGGCTTCCTCAAAAACCCAGTCACCCAGGTGAACGATCTGGTCGGTGCCCATGATATCTGGCAAAAATTGGCCCGGGAACAGGAGGCCCCGCTGGGGGTGGTTCCATCGGACCAGCGCCTCTGCACCGACAAGATCGTGCGTGCGGAGGTTGATAATCGGCTGATAGTGGAGGACGAGTTCTTGGCGCTCAAGCGCTTGAGCAAACTCCATCCGAAGAGCATGCCGCTTCGTTTCATGGTCGTCCATTTCCTTGTTGTAGAAATGGAAATGGTTGGCCCCGGACTCCTTGGCCATATACATGGCCCGGTCGGCCTTCCGGATCAACTCGGCTTCCGTGGCGCCGTCCAGGGGATACAGGCTGATTCCGATGGAAAAATCGACATCGATCAGATTGGAATCGATGGTGTGGGAACGACCGATCGTCTCCCTGATCTTTCTCGCGAAAAGGGAAACATAGTCGAAGTTTGGCAAACTGTCGATAATAATCGCGAATTCGTCTCCCCCCATCCGGGCGACGGTGTCGGACTTTCTGACAAGATGCAACAGGCGCTGGGCAACCTGTTTCAGCAGGAGATCCCCGGCCGTATGTCCGTAGGTATCGTTTACCAGTTTGAAATTGTCGAGATCAAGAAAGATCACGGCAAATTTTTTGCCTCTCCGGTGGCTCCACTCAATGGATCGGGACAGCTGTTCGTGAAAAAGCTTCCTGTTGGCCAATTCGGTCAATTCGTCGTGGTAAGCCAGATGATGAAGCCGGGAATCCATTTCCTGTCTCTTGATGGCATAGAAGATCGCCCGGGTGAGGAGATGGCTGTCGACGGTGCCCTTGACCAGAAAATCCTGGGCCCCGATCTGAAGGGCGGTGACCGCCAGCTGTTCGTCTTCCTGGGAGGTCAGGACGACGATCGGAAGGGAGTCGTAGGAGGAATGGAGCTTCCTGAGAGTTTCCAGACCTCGGGCATCAGGGAGTCCGAGATCAAGAAGAACTGCATCTACAGGGGTGCTCCGAACAATTTCATCGACAAGCGAGATACGGTTTGTGGACAGGATTTCTATTCGGCTCTCTCCCGAGGATCGCAACATTTCCTGGACTAGGAGAACATCTCCGGGGTTGTCCTCCACAAGAAGAACCTTCAGCATCCGGTCGATGGTCATGGCTCCAGCTCGTCCGGACCGGGGAGCTGGACAATCGTGAGCCAGAAAGTCTCGATAGACTGGACGACCTTGATGAACTGGTCGAGGTCCACCGGTTTTGTGACATAGCAGTTCACATGCAGATCGTATGTTTTGAGTATATCTTCTTCGGCTTCCGACGAGGTGATGACGACGACCGGGATTCTTTTGAGAGAGGGGTCGGCCTTGATCTGTGACAGGACCTCCCTTCCGTCCATCCTGGGAAGATTGAGGTCGAGGAGGATGATGTCCGGCCGAAGCGCTTCCTCGTAAGGGGGCTCCCGACGGAGAAAAGCCATGGCGCTCATCCCGTCCCCCAGAACGTTCAGATTGTTCCGGACCTTGCTGTCCCTCAGCGCCTCCCTGGTCAGGCGCACATCTCCCGGATTGTCCTCCACAAGGAGAAACTCGACCGGCCGGCCAAACTCATCGATTTTTGTCAAAGCGTCCGTCCTTTCGCGTGATCCTCCGGGAGGGATCAGAAATGCGCCAATGGATGGGAGGGAGATCCCGGCTTCTTATCGACCCCTCTCAACGTGAAGGAAAAGACTGCCCCCTCTCCCGGATTCGAACTGACCCCGATCGATCCTCCATGCCGTTCGACGATCCGTTTGCACATGGCGAGCCCGATGCCTGTCCCTGGGTACTCCTCCTTGGTGTGGAGCCGCTGGAATATGACGAAAATCCTTTCAAAGAACTGCGGATCAATGCCGATTCCGTTGTCTTCAACCCGGAATCGCCAGCCGTCTCCGTCTTCAAGGGCTGAAATCCGTATTTCCGGGGGGCGGTCCGGAGAGCGGAACTTGATCGCGTTTCCAAGAAGGTTCTGGAAAAGTTGCATCAACTGGACCGGATCCCCTATGACAGTCGGCAGGGTTGAGCATTCGAAGACAGCCCCGCTTTCCGCAATCGCTACTTTCAGATTTTCAAGGGCATGTCCGATCACCACACCCGTATCACAGGGGACGAAGGGCTTCCCCCGGGTATCAACCCGGGAATAAGAGAGCAGGGCATTGATCAATGCCTGCATCCGGATCGCCCCGTCAACGGCAAACCGGATGAAATCGTCGGCCTCTTCGGACAGTTGCCCCTTGTAGCGGCGAGCCAGAAGCTGGGTATAGCTCGTGACCATTCGAAGTGGCTCCTGAAGGTCGTGGGATGCAACATAGGCAAACTGTTCGAGATCCCGGTTGGAACGCAAAAGCTCGGCGGTTTTTTGGAGAAGCTCTTTCTCTGTCCTTTGCTCTGTCGTCCTGTCCCGGAACTCGAGAATATAGTTGAAAGGATCAGCTTCCTGAGAGTCGGCTATGTTAAGAGTCGCCCAGACCGAAAAGTCTCTTCCGTCCTGGTGACGGATCGAAAGCTCCCCCTCCCAGTGTCCCTGCTCCTTCGCCACCGATGCCATGGACTCCGGAGAAAACTCGGGAATGTCCGGGCCCTCCGAAATAAACTCTGAAACCGACTTCCCGGAAAGGGTTTCTGGTTCCAGTCCGGTGATCTTCCGGGTGGTCTGGTTGGCATGTCGAATCACCCATCGGTCATCAAGAATCCAGACGGCTTCAGCATTGATTTCAAAGACACAGGAAAGAATTTCCGTCCTTTCCCGCTCTGCCATGAAATAGGAATCCATCACCAACCCGGAATCAAACAGCGTGATTTTTGAAAGAGAATCGGACAGGGAGACCGGAATGTTCGCAAGCAATGGTGAATCGGATCTGAGCAAACTGTTTGCCCATTCGAGAAAGAGGCCGAAGGACGCCTGCACCCACTGGGGACCGAGTCCGATCCGCTGGTGGACGATCCCCACGCCAAGGCGATTCAAGACATAGTCCATATCGTAGACTCCCGACACCAGCTCGACAAAATACTCGGCGTGACGTGCCTTGAGCCAGGCTTGGGAATGGGTGGCTTCCAGCACCTTCCGGGTTTCGGGAAAGGCATTGATCCGATCGTGGAGAACAAGAACAAATTCAGGGGTTTTCTCCCTGAAGGCGGGAACAAGGAGCCGGAGGGATTTCTCCTCTTCGGAAGAGAGATTGAGGTAGGTCTTTCGGCGAAGAATCTCCTCTTCCGAAAGATTCAACTTGCGGGCCATCTGGCGCGCCCTGTCCAGATGAGCGGACAAGGACTTCACGACATCACCGGATAGGTCAGATCATGAAAAAGACCCGGATTTTTGAATTTGCCATCGAACGGGAAAACGCCGATTCCAAGACTCCTCATTTATTTGGTGATTCGCTTTCCAAAGGCTGACTTTTTCCGCCTTCCAGACAAATGATCCTCTCGACCCGGACCAGTAAACAGGCGTCATTTACAGGATCCGGACCTTGCGAATAATCCAGAAGTCCATATTAATCTTGGAAATTATTAAATACAAGGGTGGAGAAGTCCACGCCCGTTTTGTTCATTGTATCGGCATGCCCGTCCTTGTATAGTGAAAAATGGGCGTGCCCCTCCTCCTCGATGTGTCGGCACAGATGGGGCGGGACAGGGCAGGAGCAAATCCTGGCAAACCGAGGAGGAACCATGCCGAAAGAAATTGACGATCAAGGATTGCACGCGATCAACGACTACTGGAATGCTGCCAATTACCTGAGTCTGGGAATGCTTTACCTTCGGGACAATCCTTTGCTAAGACAGCCCCTTGCCCCCGAGCACATCAAGCTTCGCCTTCTGGGACACTGGGGATCCGACCCGGGGCAGAACTTTGTCTGGGCCCACTTGAACCGCTTGATTCGCCACCACGATCTCAATGCAATCTTTATCAGCGGTCCAGGGCATGGGGCCCCCGCGACTCTTGCAAATGCCTATCTCGAAGGAACGTATTCGGAGGTCTATCCTGATCGAAGTCTCGATGAGGAAGGACTCAAAACCTTCTTCACTCTCTTCTCCCACCCGGGAGGAGTCGGAAGCCACTGCACTCCTGAAACTCCAGGATCGATCAATGAAGGGGGGGAGCTGGGTTACAGCCTGTCCCATGCCTATGGAGCGGCCTTCGACAACCCGGATCTTTTGGTTGTTGCTGTCATTGGCGACGGAGAGGCAGAAACCGGCCCTTTGGCCACCTCCTGGCATTCCAACAAGTTTCTAAACCCGATTTCCGACGGCGCCGTCCTGCCTATCCTGCATCTGAACGGCTACAAGATCGCAAATCCGACCATTCTTTCCCGAATCCCCGGTGAAGAGCTGGCCTCCCTCTTCAAGGGGTACGGGTACACCCCCCACTTTGTGGAAGGGGACGACCCGGAATCGATGCATCGTCTTATGGCAACAACTCTGGACAGATGCCTTCGGGAAATCCGGTCGATCCAGAAGAAGTCCCGGCAATCGGGAAAACCGGAAAGAGAAAGATGGCCCATGATCGTTCTCCGGACCCCGAAAGGTTGGACCGCACCGAAGACACTCGGAGGCCACCGCATTGAGGGGTCCTGGAGAGCCCACCAGGTTCCCATCCTGGATGTCATCACCAATCCGGAACATTTGAAGGTGCTTGAAGACTGGCTCAAAAGCTACCATCCGGAAAAAATCTTCGATGACCGGGGAACTCCTGTCCCGTCCCTGCGGGCCCTCGCCCCACAAGGGCTCCGACGAATGAGCGCCAATCCTCATGCCAACGGAGGGCTTCTCCGGATTCCTCTCATCCTTCCCGACTTTAGGGATTATGCAGTTGACGTCCCTTCTCCGGCGACCCGGGAAGACCAGAATACCTTCATTCTGGGAGAGTTCCTGAGAGATGTGGCAAAAAAAAACCCGGACAACTTCCGGGTCTTCGGCCCGGACGAGACAGCGTCCAATCGACTCCATGCCATCTACCAGGCAACGAAAAAAACCTGGATGGAGACCCTCCTCCCGGAAGATGCGGACGGAGGAGAGCTCGCGCCGGACGGTCACGTCATGGAGATGCTGAGCGAACACACTCTGGAAGGATGGCTCGAAGGATACCTGTTGACTGGACGTCACGGTCTGATCAATACCTACGAGGCCTTTGCCCACATCATCGACTCCATGGTCAACCAGCATGCAAAATGGCTTGAAAAGGCCAAGAAGGAACTTTCCTGGAGGGCTCCCGTCTCCTCTCTCAACCTTCTCCTCAGCTCGACCGTCTGGCGCCAGGATCATAATGGATTTACGCATCAGGACCCGGGATTCCTCGACATCCTCACAAACAAAAGCGCCGGAGTCGTCAGAATCTATCTTCCCCCGGACGCAAACTGTCTTCTGAGCGTGATGGACCATTGTCTCCGAAGCACCAATTACGTCAACGCAATCGTGGCCGACAAGCAACCGCATCTCCAGTTTCTCGACATGAATGCCGCCATTCGGCTATGCACCCAAGGCATTGGACTCTGGGACTGGGCGTCGACCGATGGAGGAGCGGAACCCGATGTGGTCATGGCCTCTGCGGGAGACATCGTGACCATCGAAGCCCTTGCGGCAACGGCCATTCTAAGGGAGCACTTTCCAAAACTCCGAATCCGGTTTGTCAATGTCGTCGACCTCTTCCGCCTCCAGCCGGACACCGAACATCCCCATGGCCTGTCGGACCGGGACTTTGACAGTCTCTTCACCACAGACAAACCCATCATCTTCAACTTTCACGGGTATCCCTGGCTTATCCATAAACTCTCATACCGGAGAAACAACCATCGAAACCTTCACGTCCGGGGCTACAAGGAACAGGGAAGCATCAACACTCCGCTCCAGCTGGCAATCAACAATCAGATCGACCGTTTTTCCCTGGCCATCGATGTCATCGACAGGGTTCCGATGCTCCAGACGACCGGAAGCCATGTAAAGGAATGGCTCAAGGGGCAAATCACAGAAAATCTCCTTCATGCCAGGGAATTTGGGGAGGACAAGCCGGAAATTCAGGCTTGGACATGGCCTTTTGACCGTTAAGCCCGATGGTCACCCGGAACAACGTGGCCACGGGGACACATCAAGACCTTTTCCTTGAGCCAGATGTCAGCCAGAAATCGGGGATAAAAACGGAAAAACGGCTTCATCCATTGCGGCAAGACTACAGGAGGCTCCGTGCCGCTTTTCCTATCCCCTCCGAAGCCATGGGGTGCTGGTCTGCAAACCGAGCCAGATCATAGGCAGTCATTCCGCCGGACAAGGCAAGACCGATCTCCCCTATCAGGTTTCCGGCATCCACCCCGACCACAGACCCACCGATCAAACGAAGGGATCCGGACTCAAAAAGAAGCCGGATGCCTCCTCCGGGTTCTCCGAGTATCTGGGCCCGGGAATCCTCAGAGTACCGGTATTCTCCCTTCAGGACCGAAAGGCCCTGTTCACGGGCACGATCTTCCGTGATTCCGACATAGGAAACCGCCGGGATGGTGAAAATCGTAGTCGGGACTGAGGACGCGTCAAACTGGTCGCAGGATCTCTCCCCGCCGAGAATATTGTGTGCCGCCACAATTGATTGGCGGACTGCTGCATGGAAAAGCGGCGTGATCCCGTTGACATCTCCCGTCGCGAATATGTGCGGTACAGCGGTCTGCATTGCTGGATTCACAAGGATCCCGCGAGAGCCGATCCCGACGCCCAGCCTTTCGGTGCCCTCCGGAATCACCGGATGGCGTCCCGCGGCGATCATGACCTTTTGGACAAACAGAACCTCCATCGCACTTTCCCTCCCTTCCGGCCCCCTCCTCTTTCGGTATCGAACTTCAAAGCCACAGTCACTCTTTCGGATCTCGTCAACGGATACCTCCGTCAGAATTCGGATCGATGGGTCGAGCAGAGACCGGAGTTCCCTGACCAAAGAAGTCTCCACTCCACCCAGAATCTCTTCAGAAGACTCGAAAACGGTCACAGCACTTCCCAGAATCCGGTACATGGCGGCCGTCTCGACTCCAATATACCCGCCTCCCACAATGGCCAGAGATTCTGGAATATCGGTCACCGATGGGTTGAGGGAAAAAAAGTCCCGGCTCGTCAGACACCGGGATGCCCCTGGAATAGGGGGGATGAAGATGTCGGCCCCGGACGCGACAATCACATACCGGGACTTGATCCTTTCCGAACCCTTCCCATGATCGACCAACAGGGTATGGGCATCCAGAAATCGCGCATGGCCCTTCATCAATCGGATGTTGGACATGGCTTCGAGCTCTTTTTGGTGCTGGGCGTACCTGGTTTTCTGCACTCGATCCTTGTGGAGGACAATCCTGGCATAGTCCACCGCGCTGCCCCCCTCGATTCCAAACTCCCTGAAGCGGACGGACCTGTACATGTGATGAGCCATTTCCCGGACCGCCTTCGAAGGCACGCACCCTTCAGCCAGGCAATTCCCGCTCATCACCCCCTTTGGATCGACCATGACAACGGTCAGACCCGCGGAAGCCAGCCTGAATGCAGCCGGATAGGCTCCACCGCCAGCCCCTATCGTAAGGACATCGACCGATGTCGTCCCCATATCTTCCCTCTTCTCCCTATCGCTCTATTCGTCTTTCGGAAACCCCTCCGATGGGGGCCAGCCCATGCAAATCCTGCGAAAATATCATTAAAAAAGAAGGGCGGAAGACGATTCAAACCGTCTTCCGCCCGAGATACAGGATAATGATGGCTTTGCCGTCAGTGTCTTGCCGCCCGGATCGCCTTGATAAGATCAAGTCCCGTATACATTGCCTTCTGGTTTTCAGCATCTCCCATCATGGACAGCAAGCCCAGGATGCCTGACCCTGTCCGCTCTTCATCGGAGACCCTGTTCACGGCAGAGTAAAGAATCTCGACCTCCGAAATCCAGTGTTCCAGAGTCACCATCAAGCGTTCCACGAACTGGTCATTCAGAATCCGGTTGAAGGCCACCACTCCCGCCATCATATCAGGCAGGGTTTCAAGAGCCCCAACTTCATCCAACCTGTTAAGCGAGGTTTTCAGTTTTTCAACAGGAAGATCCAGAACCTGTTCCATGACCTCGCTCACCTTCTCGACCCGGGAAATCAGGCGCTCCAGAAGCCCATCGGTCATCATCCGGTTGATTGCAGACGCTGCAGTCCCGATTTCAACGAATATGTCCAGCCCTCCGGAATGAACGAGCGGAGACAGTCGTTCAAGTGCCGGAATGACCGCCTCGACCTCTTTGAGTTTCTCCACCACAGCCAAAATAGCCGGATCAGAGACCCGATCCAAAAGGGTGACAGACCTCTCGGCCGATTCGGCAAGCCGTTCAACCATCTGGTTGGACCCGATGTCCATCAGTGCCTTGTTGACCGTCACCATTTCCTGCAAGGTGTCGAGACGGTCGAGGATCTTCAACAGAAGATCCTGCGTTCCCTCAGCCTCGAGCCTTGCCTTGAGGCTGTCTGTCCGCTGCTCTTCTCCCATCTCGCTCTCCTATAGAATTCCTCTGGATGTCAGCCAATACATCTTGTTGTAGGAAATCTTCATCCAATGGACCATTGTGGTCGGCGTGGGAGGAACGGGAGGGGTGGTGTAGTTGAAGGAAATATAACTGGCCTGGTTCCGTCCGGTTTCGATAAAGCAGAAAACCTTCCCGTCATATTTGTGGGAGGGCTTCTCCCCGTTTATGGCATCGATTAGATTGTCAACCAGCACATCGGCCGAAAAGTGAGCCGTCGACCCCGCCTTTGAAACAGGAAGGTTGGTTGTGTCGCCCACGACAAAAACATTTTCGGTCCCTTCCATCTGGAGGGTCTCCTTGTTGGTCGGAATCCATCCTCCCTCCCCCAATCCGGAATCCAGAACAACCTGGGCTCCACGATGCTGGGGAATGGTGATCAGCAAGTCGAAGGGGACCTGCCCGCCTTCCATGCTGTAGAGGATTTTCTTGACAGGATCGACCTCTTTCATGTTGAAGAAAACTTCATACTTGATACCCCGTTCCTCGAAGGCAGTCGCTCCCCACTTGGCCACAGCCGGGATCGTGTGGACCGCCCCGACGGGATAGGTGTAATAGATTTCCGATTTGTCCCGAAGGCCGCGCTTACGAAGGTAGTCGTCGAGCATCAGGGTTACCTCGACCGGAGCCACGGGGCACTTGTGCGGAACCCCCATCGAGATCACGATCTTCCCGCCGGTAAATTTGCGCAACGCGTCCCGAAGCTTGATCGACCCTTCTTCGGTATGAAACCAGTGTCCTCCTGCCTCGAGGCCCGGGGTCAGATCCGGACGGGGAACCGATCCGGTCGCGATCACGAGAATGTCGTAGCCATACTCCTTGCCATCCTTCGATGTCAGCTTGTTTCCCTTGATGTCGATGGAAGCGATGTGGTCATTGACAAAATTGATGGCCGGATCGAGAAGGGATTTTTGGGGCCGCTTCAATTCCTCCGGTCTCGACAGATCAAAGGGAATATAGAGCCATCCAGGCTGATAGACGTGCGTGTCGGTGTTTCCGATCTGTGTGATCGTTACCGACTTCGAACGAAGGTCCCCCGGAATCTTCCGCGCCAGCTGATTTGCTACGATGGTTCCAGCGACACCCCCACCCAGAATTACGATTCTTTTGGCCATAACACCCTCCACCCTGGTTTCGACCGCAGGCCGATAGCGCGGTCGAAGGACCGGATTGTTGCCGTTCGGCGCCACATCGGGCACCCCGTCCTAGGACTGCAAGACAGGAGCCGATTCATGCCGGTTCCTTCTTGCAACCCCCCGATTCTAGTCCAATAAAAAATGATCCGCAAGGATCTTTACTCCCTCGTTTCAAGAAGAAATGCCCCCATCTCCAATGACCGGGAGGGAGATTCCCGGAAACTCCGGCTATCCGGAAACGGGACCGGGAAGCCTGTTTGCCCACCGTTTTCATTGACAAGAAACGGTTCTCCGTGTTGAAATCAACGCACAGTCCTCTGTCAGGAATCCATGCACTTTCCATGGACATTGTTTTTTTAAAGTGGATAGGCTGTTCTCTCATCATAGCCAGATTCGGCATTCGTGAGTGTCAGTGGTCGCACTTCCCGTCATTTTCATGGTCGCGCCGGTTCTTGACCGCAACGAAGGTTTGGAGCGACCCGGATAGTTTTTTCAGGAGATCAAATTATGAGAAAAGAATGGGTCAAGGGTCGTTCTGGAGTCGTAACCCAGATGCGTTATGCAAAGCAGGGCAAGATCACCCAGGAAATGAACCATGTAGCGGCGCTTGAGAAGGTCGACCCCGAGTTCATTCGCTCCGAGATCGCACGGGGAAGACTGATCATTCCAGCCAACATCCGCCACCCGGAACTGGTCCCCATGGGAATCGGCATCGGGATCACCTGTAAGATCAATGCAAACATTGGCAACTCTTCTCTCGTCCCAAACCTCGAAAACGAGATCGGCAAGCTTGCCGTCTGCCTGAAGCATGGGGCCGATACGGTCATGGACCTCTCGACGGGACCCAAGATTCCTGAGATCCGAGAAGCCATGCTCCGAAACAGTCCGATCCCCCTTGGAACCGTTCCCATTTACGAAGCGATTCATCAGGTGGGTGATCCTCTCGATCTGACAGCGGAGGACCTTCTTCGAGTGATCCGCTCCCAGGCCGAGCAGGGAGTCGACTACATGACCGTTCATTGCGGACTTCTCCGGGATTTCATCTCCCTGACCGCCTCCCGGATCACGGGTATCGTCAGCCGGGGAGGATCTTTGATGGCGCAATGGATGCTCCGCCATGGCAAGGAAAACCCTCTCTACACCGAATTCGACCGTATCCTTGAGATCTGCCGGGAGTTCGATGTCACACTTTCACTCGGAGACGGACTTCGCCCTGGGTGTCTTGCCGATGCCTCCGACGCGGCCCAGTTCGCCGAGCTGAAGGTGCTGGGAGAACTCACGAAGCGGGCTTGGGAAGCCGATGTTCAGGTCATGATCGAAGGACCGGGCCATGTCCCCTATGACCAGATTCCCATGAATGTCGAAAAACAGCAGGATCTTTGCCATGAAGCGCCTTTCTACGTTCTGGGACCGCTCGTGACCGACATCGCTCCGGGATACGACCACATCACCTCGGCCATCGGAGCTACGGCCGCAGCGACAGCCGGTGCAGCCCTTCTCTGCTATGTCACTCCCAAGGAACATCTGGGATTGCCGGATCTCGAAGATGTCCGGAACGGAATCATCGCCTACAAAATTGCCGCCCACGCGGCCGACATTGCCCGCCACAGGCCGGGAGCCCGCGACCGTGACGACAGGCTGTCCAAGGCCAGGTATGAGTTTGACTGGAAGAGCCAGTTCGACCTTTCGCTCGACCCCGACAGGGCGCGCTCGATGCACGACGAAACTCTTCCTCAGGACACCTTCAAACATGCCGAATTCTGTTCGATGTGCGGACCCAAGTTCTGCTCGATGCACATCAATCACCAGATTCGGGAAGAGAGCGAAAAACTGATTTCCCTTGATTCCATGACGAGCCAGACGGTCTGATCAATCCGATTTATCGTGCGAGGGGTTTTTTTGTTGTTTGATCCTCCCTGACCGTTTAACGGACGATCGGATCATATCTCTGTCACATCCTCGATGGGACCGATCCCGGAACCAATTCCGGACTTCGGTCCCATTTTTGGTGAATAAGAACCCTTTTCGATGCAGGAAAACCGGGGAAAAACCGGAGTTCGATCCATCGATAGATTCGGAACGGACGTTATGCCGGCCATTCGACTGGGACAACCGGTCTTCTTCATGAATATTCCTTTCGAGATCGAAGAACGGCAGATTCTCCGGGAGATGCGCATTCCCAAAAAATCCTCACTCGCCGAACTGGGCGAGCCTGCCATGGAAAGGGCCATCCGGACGGCGATCGAGGAAGGCTACCGCATGGTCGAGGGAAAAGGTGTCTACCGGACTCTCAGTATTACCGGGACCGAGCATCAACTTGTGCGGACAAAGGAGACCGAGACTCTTTTTGTCGGCGAAAAGATGGTCAAGCTGCTGAAGAACTGCGACTATGCGACATTAATCGTCGCCACCATAGGCCCTCAAATCGAAAACGAGGTAGACCGCCTGACAGGACCCGAGCCTGCCCATGCCTATTTTCTTGAACGGGTAGGAGCCTGGATGGCCGACTATATGGGAATCTGGGTCGACAAAATGCTTGAACGTGAGATAATTCGCGCAGGGTATTCCCGGACCTATCGCTTTGGAGTGGGGTACGGGGATTGGCCCCTCTCCTCCCAGACCGAGGTCATGAAGCTCACCCGGGCGGACCAGATCGGCATTTCACTGAATGAGGCTTTCATCATGCTACCCCGTCTCTCCGTCTCCGCTGTCATCGGATGGCAAAGAGGCGGAGCAAGACAGAACACACAAGAAGCGGAGACCGAGAATTGATTCCAATACTTGAACGGCTGCAACGGGAAATTCTTTTGCTTGACGGCTCGATGGGCGCACTCCTTCAGGGACGGGGTCTCCCCCCGGGATACGCTCCCGATCTCTGGAATCTCGAACGTCCGGACGATATTGCGGCCGTCCATGCCGAATATGCTCAGGCCGGCTCCAACATTCTTCTTACCAACACCTTTGGAGCATCCCGACTCAGGCTTCAGGAATATCAGGCAGAGTCCCGCATCCGGGAAATTAACGAAGCCGGGGTTCTGCTGGCTCGAAGAGCCTCAAAGGGCAAGGCCTACATTGCGGGGGACATCGGACCTTCTGGATCAACCATTGCCCCGTTCGGAGAGATCACCTTTGAAGAGGCCGTTTCGATTTTCAGGGAACAGGCATCGCTTCTCAAGGAAGCCGGCGCCGATCTGATCGCTATCGAGACAATGTTCGACATCCAGGAGATGCGTGCAGCCCTGATCGGAGTCCGGGAAGGGGCACCGGGTCTTCCGGTCATGGCTCTCATGACCTTCAATGCGGACGGAATCACCGACTCCGGGTCTGATCCTGAGACGGTGGCCTCGGTCCTTGAAGGATTCGGAGTCGAGATCATGGGACTTAACTGCTCTGTCGGCCCTGAAGCCATGTTGCCTGTCCTCAAACGATTGGGTCAAGTCACCCACACCTTCCTTGCCATCGAACCGAACGCCGGACTTCCCCTCCACAAAGACGGAAAAACGGTTTATCCCAGCAGTGCGGAAGAAATGGTCGAATTCGCCCCCGGCTTCGTGGAAGCCGGGGCCAACATCATAGGCGGGTGCTGTGGAACGACACCGGCCTATATCAAACTTCTCTCAAAACGTCTCAAGGATTCCGTTCCCCTTGCCCGGAGCAGAAGCCGGCTGACGAAAATCTCTTCCCGTACCCGTGTGCTCCCCATCGGAGAAGGTGTTCCGTTTGTCATCATAGGCGAAAAAATCAATCCGACCGGTAAAAAGGCGTTTTCCGAGGCCATCGCCCTCGGAAAAACCGACCTGATCGTTGCCGAAGCCCGGAAAGAAACCCTTGCGGGAGCCCACGCCCTCGATGTCAATGTCGGAGTGCCGCTGGTCGACGAGGCCCGGATGATGGAAAAGGCGGTTATCGCCATCCAGAATGTGGTCAACGTCCCACTCGTCATCGATTCCTCCTTCGCGTCCGCCCTTGAATCGGGACTCAGGCTATTCCCCGGACGTGCGCTGGTCAACTCCGTCAACGCCGAAGAGGAGCGGATCGAAGAGGTGCTTCCACTCATCAAACGCTACGGGGCCGCCGTGATCGCCCTGCTTTCCGGTGAGGATATTCCGGAAAAGGCAAGCGACCGGATCAAGAATGCCGAAAAGATCTACAGAGCGGCAGAACGATTCGGGCTTCGCCATGAAGACATCGTGTTTGACACCCTGGCGCTTACCGTTTCTGCTGTCCAGGAAGCGGCACGACAGACTCTTGAAACCATCCGCATCCTCAAATCCGAATGGAAAGCTCCGACCGTTATTGGACTTTCCAATGTCTCCTTTGGTCTTCCCTCCCGTAAAACGGTTCACGATACCTTTTTGGGAATGGCGATAGGGGCCGGGCTTGATGGGGCCATCTGCGACCCCTACGACATCCTTCTTCATCAGACCATTTCTGCCGCCAGCCTTTTTTCAGGCCGCGACCCCGAATGCCGTGTCTACATCAAAAACGCCGAAAAGTGGGCCCAGACAGCCACCGCAGGAACCTCTCAGACGGCCGGATCTGCTTCCCCCTCCGAACCTGCACTACCACTCACGACCCAGGAGAAAATAGAGCGTGCCATTGTCGAAGGAGAACGCGAAGCGATCGGACCGCTCGTCCTTCAATCTCTGGAAGAAGGCACACCGCCTTTTTCTATCTTCGTTGACCAGATGACCCCCGCCATCCGAAAACTGGGAGATCTTTTCGGCCAAAGACTCAAATTCATTCCCCATCTGATTGCCGGGGCAGACACGATGAAAAAGGGGGTCGAGATTCTTCAGCCCTACCTTGAAGCCAAAGGGCCAACCCAACCTAAGGGAACGATCGTCTTTGCTACTGTCAAAGGGGACATTCATGATATCGGCAAAAATATCTGCATCCTGATGTTGAGAAACTTCGGATACAGGGTCATCGATCTCGGACGCAATGTTCCCCTCGAAACAATTCTCGAGGCAGCAGAAAAAGAAAAGGCCCAGATCGTCGCACTCTCGGCCCTGATGACAACGACCATGATTCAGATGAAGATCGCGATCGATGCAATCCGCTCCAGAAATCTTCCCTACAAGGTCCTGGTGGGCGGGGCTGTCGTTACCCCGAAATTTTCGGCAGAAATTGGGGCCGACGGGTACGGAAAGGATGTTGGCGAGGTCGTCCCGCTTACGGAACGGATTCTGGAAGAATTGGGGAAATGTCAGGAAAAACCGGCATAGAAGTTCTGGTCGGATTGGTTTGGGCGTCTTCCTCTGCCGCTAAAAAATAACGGCATTCCTGCCTGAGTCAGTCGACGGAAATCCGGAGCCCGTCATAGGCAGGGAAGATCCCCCTCGGAAGCTGGGATTCGAGAATCGTGTGGTCAAGCCGATGGGAGAGATGGGTAATGTACCCTTCCTTCGGTTGGACCCTCTGGATTTCGCTTACCGCCTGCTCCAAGCCGAAATGGGATTCGTGGGGCTCGTAGCGAACCGCTCCCACGATCATCGTACTGGCTCCATGAAGAACCTTTCTCGCCTCTTCCGGCACTTCATTGCAATCCGTCAAATAGACAAGATTCCCGATTCTCAGGGCCGTGTTCATCACGGGACCATGCTGGACAGCAAACGGAATGATCGGCAGTCCAAAAATTTCTACCGGTCCCGGCATGGACAATGGCTTGAGTTTGGGACGGGTTACCCCCTCCTTGTTGACATCGGAAAAGGCATACGAAAACATTCCCATGATCTTCTCCAGGGCCTTGGGCGGAGCATAAATGGGAATCTCTTCCTGCATGATGAAGTTGAATGTCCGGAGTTCATCCAGTCCCAGAACATGGTCGGCATGGGCGTGGGTATAAACCACGGCGTCAATTCTTGATATGGAATAGGAAAGAGACTGAAACCGGAGATCCGGGGAGGTATCGATCAGAATATTTTTTCCCGCATAGGTCACGAGAATCGAAGACCGGGTCCTCTTGTTCCGTCGATCGGGGGAAAGACAGACCGAACATCCGCAACCGATCATGGGAACGCCAACAGAGGATCCCGTTCCCAAAAAAAGTGCCTGAAGAGAAGGTGACATGGAACGTCTCACTGAAAAGCCCCCTGCGAGGGAACCCTCCCGAAACTCGGGAGGCCCCCTCCGGAGGAACTCGTCATCAATACGGCCGTCTCTTTTTCAAGGGGCAACGCGAATGATTTTGACATGGAGAATCGTCACAGGATCAACTGGCCTGTCACGGCGGTCGGTCGGAACATTCGAAATCTTGTCCGCGACGTCCTGTCCGGCAACAACCTGTCCGAATACCGAATAGTTTCCATCCAGCCATGATGTCGGAGCCACAGTAATAAAAAACTGGCTTCCATTCGTATCCGGACCGGCATTGGCCATGGCAAGGACGCCCTTGTGATCAAAATGCAGTGTCGGATCGACCTCGTTCTTGAACTGGTAACCTGGCCCCCCTGTCCCATTTCCCAGCGGATCTCCCCCCTGGATCATGAAATTTTTGATGACCCTGTGGAAAACAAGACCATCGAAAAAGGGTCTCTTGACCTGAACTCCCTTGTGGGGATCGAGAAAGCTTTTCGTCCCTTCGGCCAAGCCGACAAAATTGGCCACAGTTTCGGGAGCGGAGTTGGGATAAAGCTGGCAGACAATCGTTCCCATGGAGGTTTCAAGTTCGGCATATTCTCCCGGAGGGAGGGCGGACGAAGTTGCGGCTTCAGCAGTCTGGGTCATGATCGATCCTTCCATATCCAAAAATGTTGTCACAGTCCCTATCAACAAAAAGGCCAGCACCCACCTGAAGGGGCGAATCAGAGCGCGGAGATTCATTTCTTCGAGGCCCTCCTTCTTTCCTGTTCGTTCAGGATTCGTTTCCGGATTCTGAGATTTTCAGGAGTGACCTCCATGATTTCATCATCCTCCAGAAACTCAAGTGACTGTTCGAGGCTCATGTTTTTGGGGGGAACAAGAGTGATGGCGTCTTCAGCCGTTGACGAACGAATATTGTTCAGGTGCTTCTTTTTGCAGGGATTGACGGCCAGATCGGTCGGACGAGAATGCGCCCCGATGATCATCCCTTCGTAAACCTTGACCCCGGGACTGACGAACAGGACGCCCCGTTCCTGGACACTTTCCAGGGCAAAGGCCACCGTTTCTCCTGTTTCCATGGAAATCAGGGCTCCATTGATACGGCCAGGAATGTCGCCTTTATATTCTCCGTAACCATGAAACGTGTGGTTCAACAATCCGGTCCCCTTGGTATCGGAGAGAAATTCGCTTCGGTATCCCAGCAATCCCCGGGCCGGAATGAGGTATTCAAGCCGCACATGAGTATCCTGCTGGGGAGCCATGTTCAGCATTTCTCCCTTGCGGGGGCCCAGCTTTTCGATGACAGCTCCGACATAATCTTCCTGGACATCGACGACCAGATATTCGTAAGGCTCCTGGCGGTTCGATCCCTCTCCCTTGAAAAGGACATGCGGTCTCGACACCTGAAACTCGTAGCCTTCCCGTCTCATGGTTTCGATGAGAATGCCGATATGGAGTTCTCCCCGTCCCGACACCTTGAAGGCGTCCGGGCTGTCCGTTTCCTCGACCCGGAGTGCCACATTGGTCCGGATTTCCTTCATCAGGCGATCCCTAAGGTTACGGCTGGTCACAAACTTTCCTTCCTGACCGCAGAAGGGGGAGTTGTTGACGATAAACTCAAGGGAGATGGTCGGCTCGCCAATTTCGATCGGCGGAAGGGATCCAAGCTCGGTCACATCGGATAGAATATCCCCGATCCGAAGTTCATCGAATACCGCGATCAGAATGATATCCCCTGCCTTTGCCGTCGGAACCTCCACCCGCTTGAGACCTTCGAAGGAGAGAATCTTCTTGACCTTTCCCTTCTCGACCAGGGTCCCGCCAACAACCCGGGCAATCGTCTCACCGAAGGCGACCTTACCCCGGACAATTTTCCCCAGAGCGACCTGGCCCAGATAGGAATCGTACTCAAAGCTCGTCACCTGCATCAGGAAGGGCCCCTCCTCCTCGACATCGGGAGGGGGAACATAGCTGATGATGGTATCGAAGAGAGGGATGAGGGTGGTCCCTTCCACGTTGGGATCCAGAGAAGCGATTCCTTTTTTTGCCGAGGCAAAGACAGTCGGGAACTCCATCTGGGCATCAGTCGCACCAAGTTCGATGAAAAGACTGAAAACCTCGTTCTGGACCTCGATAGGGCGAGCACCGGGGCGATCGATCTTGTTGATGACGACGACCGGCCTGAGTCCCATCTTCAATGCCTTGTTGAGAACGAACCGGGTCTGCGGCATCGGTCCGTCAAAGGCATCGACGACCAAAAGCACACCATCCACAAGAGTCAGGGTCCGCTCGACTTCTCCGGAAAAATCGGCATGACCGGGGGTATCGACGATATTTATCTTGTAGTCCTGATAGAATATGCAGGTATTCTTGGCCAGAATTGTGATTCCCCGCTCCTTTTCCAGAGCGTTGGAATCCATGACCCTTTCCTCGATGACCTCGTTCTCGCGGAAAACATGTCCCTGCTGGAGCATCTTGTCCACAAGCGTTGTCTTGCCGTGATCAACGTGCGCGATGATCGCGATGTTCCTGGTGTGCAAAAGTGAAGCTGTCATTCCCTGTCCGCCTTGTGTTGAATCATGACCGCCCATTGCCGCCCCATATCCCCTTCACAGGGACGCTGTCTGAATCGCGAGGACAAAGCATCATTGGGCAAAAATAAATACACAGAACGTTCATTATAGACGAATTCAATGATCTTGGTCAATTTCCATGCAATTCCGGTTCGGGCCTCAAGAGCTTCAAGGGGTTCCCGGGAATCCAGTCCTTTTCCATTCAGTGGGGAAAGATATTCGGGGAGCACGAAGGAAAAATCAGCTCCGGTCCTGAGCAGGCCATAAAATCCTGACTTCCGGAAGTCGGGGAGGGTAAACGATGGGCCCCTCCCTGAAAGTCAGAGATCCTCCACCCAGAAAGCTGCGCACTTGAGATAATCCAGCTCGGGCATGGAAAGAAGCCGGGGGTGGTCCCATGCAGCCCGCCCCTGGTAGAACATGGAGGCCTTCTTTCCTTCCTTCTTGAAAACCGACCGGAGGATTCCAGCAAAATCGTCCCATTCGAGAAGGGCCGAACAGGAACATGCGACCAGGACCCCCTGTTTGGAAAGAAGGGAGACTCCCAGCCGAAAGATCCCATAATATCCTTCGAGACCCTCCTTCATCAGACGCCGGCTTTTGATGAAGGCTGGCGGATCGATCACAATTCCCTCGTAACGCCGTCCCTGTTTGTAGGCATCCTTCCCCCAATCCAGAAAATCGGAACAGACGGGAAGGACACTCTTGCTGGAGCCTCCTGTATTTTTCCGATAGAACGCCATGGCCCGCTCGGAGGAGTCGACGCCGGTCACCTGCACCACCCTCTCCTGCCTGAGAATGGCGGAAGACCACCCACCGACATAGCAGAACGCATCGAGGACATTCTCCCGATTGAGGAACGGGGCCAGATTCCGGACATTGTCCTTTTGATCCAGGAAAAGTCCGGTCTTCTGTCCTTCCCGAAGAGGAAAGCACAAGGGAGTGTCTCCCAGACACACCTCGACCTCATGAGGAACATCGCCGACAAAATGATCGGCTTCGATTTCAAGCCCCTCCACTTCTCTCGCCTTGAGGTTCCGGTCCACCCGGATCCCTCCGGGACGAAGCGACGAAGAGAGGAGTCCAAGAATGGTGTCCTCATGCATTTCCATCGTGCGCGTCGTGATCTGGACGGACAAATAGTCTCCGTAACGGTCAACGACAAGCCCCGGAAGTCCGTCTGCCTCGGAATGGACCAGTCGCTCGGCCGAGGAAGAAGTGATTCCCCCCAGCGCCCTTCTCATCTCTATGGCGGCATTGATCCGGTCCCGGAGATAGTCCGAAAATTCTCCCACCCTCCCGTCAAGCAAGCGGACGGCGATCAGGGAATGCGGATTGTAGATCCCGGTTCCAAGGAGTCGGCCGGAGGACGAACGGACATCGACCAGAAGGGGGGGTTCCCCCTCTCCTTCGAGCCGATGGACTTCATTCGAGAAAACCCATTTGTGCCCCGCCAGGATCCGCCTCTCCTCGTTTTTCCTGAGAACAAGATCTCCCCGTGTTCTTGCATTCGACACGATGATTCCTTCCTGTATCGCTCCATGACCCTGATCCCGTTCATCCGAACCCTCGAGAAGCTGTCCGAAAATCCAAAAAAAAATCCGGCAACCATCGCTCTTGAATCTGAAAACTGAGTTAGTTTAGACTAAAACAAATTTTACGGACTCTGTCTCATTATTACAGCAGACAGTCTGGCAGGAAGCAACGACCGGACAGGGAAATACACCAACCCATAGGAAATGATTGCAGCAAATGACTTCCTTCCGTTCTGACCTGATTTTCCCACGGAGCCTCCTCCGAGTCTTTCTCGCCTTGAGCGTTTTTCTCACCCTCTTTTTCCAGAGCCCCCACCCTGCCCTATCGGCAACTGCCCCGGCCACGAATATCACACTCGATCAGGACAGTCCGGTGACACCATCAACAGGTAATATCCTTCTTCAGAACGGGTCGTCACAGCTGATTCTTTTTCCAGCCCAGGATGTCTTTACCCCTCTTCTCGCCGACCCCCGCCAGCCAACCTCGACGCTCGAATTTTTTGCCGTCTCGAACCACCAGACATACTTTCAGTTCAACGGCAATCTTGGGGCCGATGTGGGGATCTTTCGATGGGAATCCAGCTCGGAAGGTGTCAACAAGTCCCTTCAGGTCGGAATCATGGCAGCAAACTTCTCCCGCCTGGGAATCTTCGGCCCGTCGACCTACCTGATCGACTCGGACTTCGTCGTCGGAATTCCGGTCACGGCCCGGATCGGGAAATTTTCGGAACGCCTCTTCTTCTACCACGAGAGCTCTCACACCGGATACAACTATACCGTCCTGGCAAACCTCAACAAGAACTCTGATTTCGGGCAGGAGATTCTCCAGGAGGTTTCCTCCTATGACCTCACCCCCTACATCCGATTCTACGGGGGGCTGGCCTATCGGGTTATCGGGCTTGCCTATTATCCCACGGTCAATGATTCTCTGATTTTCGTGGGGGGATTCGAGGCGTACACAAAATCGCTCCCCGAACTCGGAGGGATCGGCCGGGGGTATATCGCAACCTACCTCGAGTCCCGGGGAATCAACGGATACGCCCTGAACGAAGATGTCCAGCTGGGCCTTCTCTTCCATCGGCCCGGATCCTACCTCCAGATCCGTCCCATGATCGACATGTACAACGGCTACTCCTACATGGGAGATCTGCTTTTTACCAAGGATCAGTATGTGGCACTGGGGGTCTCCTTTGACTTTTAACCCCGTTTTGACCCAGAATACCCAGAGAATTTTTCTCGGCACGAGCCGGGAGGCCAGCGGTGAGGACCATGGTGCCGCCCTTTTTCCTGTGTCCGGGTTCACGAAGCATTCATCACGAGGTTGTCTTGAAGTCCGTTGCAAAAGCATTGCTGCCCCTCATTTCAGGCCTCCTGATTCTCTCTGCCACAGGAATTCTGATTCATCTCTACCGGTCGACCTATCTCCCCGGTCCGGTTGTTTCTCCGGCTCTTCCCCGGGCCCAGTTTTCCTTTTCTGTCTCCCTTCCGAACAATCCCGGACATTCCGACCGGACCCTTCTCCTGAGGATTGTCAAGGACAAAAGCGCCTTCCTTTCGGTCAATTACTGGCATATAGGTCGCACAGTCCTTCAGATACCGCTCCTTGATCTCTCCCAAAAAAAGTCTCCCGACAAAATCCGCCTGTCCCTCTGGGACCCCGGAACATATACCATGTCCTTCTCCGATGCAAAATCAGGTGTGCCTGTTCAAAACACGACGATTCATATCGCCACCCCCCTCGTCCTCTACAGAAACGATGTCTTTCTCCTCCTGGCCCTGGCGATTCTCGGATACGTCTCGGGACGGATGGCCCTGAGTTCCTTTTTCCCTCCCGTCCGGCAACGTTTCGCCCGAATCCTCGGCTCCAGAAAACTTCTATTTTCCGGACTTCTGACAATCTCGCTCCTCCTTGTCCTCTCCGTCGGACTCCCGAGGACCGCGACACCTGTCCATGAACAAGCCCGGTATGGATTCCATGAATCGGAAGGGCGCTTGGACGCAGCGAGAATGCCACTTCTTCCGTTCCAAGCGGGAATGACCGGGCAATCGGGCTACCTCGTCCTTCGCCATCGCCTCGACAGCTGGGTCAGGTTCGGGCAGGATCTCACCCTCTTTGAAGGCCCCGTTTCGCTCGACCCGAAATACAGGTCCTACATCCTTCCCCCAGACGACGGGCACTACAGGATGACCCTCTGGACACAGGAATCGGGAACACTCGTATCGGTCCATCGATCCTTACAGGCCATTCCGGTCTCTCCCTCATTTCCTTTTTCCCTTTTTATGGGACTTTCCCTCTTTTCCGGAGCATTTTTTCTCCTTGGAATACTCCGACAGGGAAAAGAGCTTCCTCATGCATCGGAAGAAAGGGTCCATTGAATTTTTTCTCCTACAAACGGATGACACCCGTGTCTCCAGAAATCCGGTGCGCCTTTGCATTAAAGTATTCGCTCGTTTTTCTCATGGCATTTCTCGTGCTACTCTCGATTCATGTTCGTCCGTCACGAGCTTTTGATGTCCAGCTGATGGGAAACTTCGATGTTCTTCCCGTATCCCCTCTGCAGAATGAAGGAGCCCTCGGAGTGGGAGGCGGTGGCAGGATCACCTGGGAATATCTCCCCGACTGGAGTTTCACTGCATCCCTGATGACCAATATCTTCCAGACGAGCGCGACCATTCCCCAGAATCCGGTCACCTATTCGATCAACTCCTCGGGACTTATGTCCATTACACCCCTGACTTTTGGACTTTATCACATCCTCTACCGGACCAAGTCGAAAAACTGGATTTACGCCCTTGTCGACCTGGGGGCCGCTCTGGAGTATTCGTACGGGTCCGGCCGGATCACCCCGGAACCCTTCGGTGAAGCAGGAGCGGGCTTCAGCTTCAAACAATGGTTTATCGAGGAACGGGTCGCGGGAATGCCCCTGGCCTTCCCCGCCTATCCGTCTCCCACCTCCCAGCCCGGCGCCCTTCTCTTTCTTACAACTTCGGTCGGGGTTCACTTCTTCGTTTTCTGACGTCCCCTTTTACCCTTCATCCGGTCTCTTCAGAAACGCCAATTCTCTGATCGGAATCCAACGGGGAAGGTGCTCCTCGATAACTGCATCGAGAAAATCTCTCGTCTTTAACCCGATATCCGGGACAGAAACAACCTTTTCTGTGTCTCCCAGATTGCAAAGCCGGTCGAGGATGTCCCCGGAGGTCATGATCCATTCGGAAGCCGGTTCCCGACCGAAACACCGCATGCAGACGATTGTTCCATCGACCGACCGATACCCCACCCGCTCTCCATGGACAGGCCGACCACATCGGGCACAATCAGTCAGGCTGATCCGGTACCCCAAAAGTGCGAGCGAGTCGATGGCAAATCGGGTCCAGACGAGATCGGGCAGAGTGTTCGCCTGATTGAGAGCCGAAAGGGAAGAGACGGCAACGGAAAACAGATCGGGCTCGGGATGGTCGGGGGGAAGAAATCCCAGAAGGAATCTCACGATCAGCCCAGACCAGACAAGGAGGTTGAAGTCCCCGTGAATGGACCGGAATGGATCGACGATCGAGGAATGATGGATTCGGTAGAGCGACCCTACCCCCTGATGACGCCCGGTAATGTGGCAAAGAGTCAGGGGTTCGAGAGAGGCCCCAAAGCGGTTGTCCCGGCTGGTGGCCCCCCGGGCAAACCCGGTTTTGAGTCCTTCTGTCCGGGAAAAAAAGGTGACGATCTTGGAAGGATCCTGAAAACGGACGGACTTCAGAACCAGTGCCAGATGCTCTGCCATGGAACAGAATCTCTCTCCTTCAGTCGGAGAGATATCCCAGTTCCCGAAGAAGGGCCGGCCTGTCCCGCCAGTCCGGGACAACACGGACGGTAAGCCTCAGGAAAACGGCTGTCCCGGTCATTTTCTCGATTTCAAGCCGGGCCCGTTCGCTGATTGTGCGAATTGTTTCTCCCCGGGCTCCTATCACGATGCCTTTCTGGGAATCGCGCTCGACCAGGATGGAACCCTGGATCTCAGTCATCTTCTCTTCGCCTTCCGGCTCCCGGAATTCCTCGACAAGAACGGCACACTGATGAGGGACTTCCTCGTAAAGCAGGGAAAATATTTTTTCCTGAATCATTTCCCGGACCATTTCCCGCATCGTCTGGCTGGTAAACCACTCCGGATCGAAGAGGTATTCTCCCGAAGGAAGAGAGCGGAACAGAAGATCGGTGAGAGGCTCCAGATTCAGGTTCTTGAGGCCGGACAAGGGGACAATCTCTCCTGTGATTCCATGCCGGGCCATTTCCTTTTCGAACTCGAGAAGGAGGGGAATCATCTTCGAAGGTCCAAGGCGATCCATCTTGGTAAAGGCTACAATGACGGGTTTTTTGGAGCGATGCGGGGCGATCAGGGAAAGGAACCTCTCCCAATCCCTGTCCCTTTTCCTGGAGGACATGTCGGCCACCCACAGAATGACATGGGCCTCTTCGAGCGCTTCCTTCAAATTGGCACCCATCCGCTGGTTCAACAACGGGCCTGCCGCATGGAATCCGGGGGTGTCCAGAAAAACGACTTGTCCGCGCGCCTCTGTCAAAATGCCCTTGATCAGGGTTCGGGTCGTCTGGGGGGTGGCGCTGACGGCCGACACCTTTTCTCCGACAAGGGCATTGACCAGGGTCGACTTGCCCGCATTGGGAAGGCCGACAACGGCCACAAATCCAGACCGCCCGTCTACCGGACGGGACGACGATTCGTGAAGCCCCTCAAGCTCCTTGAGAAGCCCTTCTCCTCCCTGACCGCCCTTGCTTCCTTTCTTTGACATTTCCTCTCCGCCTTCTAAGAACAATTTCACTTTTCAGCACATATAAAACAATGCGAAAAGACACAAATCACGTTATCATCCACAATCAAGAGTACTCCAACGGTCCGATTTTATCCATAAGACCAACCGTCAATAGACCGGCATCGACACCTAAAAACAAAGGACCTTGCGACATGCGCGTGATCCTGATCACGGGAGCCTCCTCCGGCCTGGGACGAGCTCTCGCACTGGAGTATGCCGGGCCCGGGACAGCCCTCATTCTTATCGCACGAAGGATCGAGCGAATCATTGAGGTTTCCGGGTCCGTCGAGAAAAAGGGGGGCGTCCCCTTTCTCTATGAGGCCGATGTGCGAAACCGGGAACAAATGGAGAGAATCTCCGGGGAGATTCTCTCGGGAATAGGGATTCCGGACCTGATCGTGGCCAACGCCGGCATTCGTGGAGGGAAACACGGAAACGACCGGGAGAACATGGAGGCCCTCTTCGATACCAATGTGATGGGAGTAATGAACACCGTTCTCCCCTTTCTGTCCTCCCTCCGGCAGGCCCGGAAGGGAGGGATCGCCGTCATTGGAAGCCTGGCCGGATACCGGGGTCTTCCCGATGCCGGCGCCTACTGTGCATCGAAGGCGGCTCTTCACGCCTGGACAGACTCCCTTCGCTTCGAGATGGAACCCTTAAACGTTCCGGTCTCACTGATCAATCCGGGGTTCGTCCGTACTGAAATGACCCGGAGCAATCCTTACCCCATGCCCTTCATCCTCACAGCGGAAGAGGCGGCCCACAGGATCCGCAGAGGGCTTGAACGAAAAAAAGCCCTCATCGAATTCCCCTTTCCCCTCGTTCTTGCGGTCCGGCTTCTCGCCTTGATTCCGCCCCGGTCAAGCGACCGGCTCCTCAGACTCTTCTCGTCGAAATCGACCCGATAAAGGTCCGCCTGATAGGGAGCTTAGGAAACCGAACCCTCTGATAGGCGATCCCTGCCACAGCCAGAGCTTATAGAGAAACATTCGAAAGGGTCCCGGGCAAAAGAAATTCCTCTGCAACTCTTGCCGGTTATCCCGGACAGAGATCCGGAAACGCTCAGGACAGTATATTTGCACCGATTTTTCTTCAGCCTTGACAGGTTTCCCTCAGGGATTACAGTAAAGCTATAAATAGAGTTCCTGACAATCCGGAGCTCCGCAAACTCTTTCCTTGCAAAGGGAAGTCGCTTTTACTGAACATCCTCGCCCTTGTTTCCGGGAGAGGGTGAAGAAACAGGATTGGAGTTATCAATGAAGACCATGGAAGAAATTCTTGCACGGGCAAGGATCGTCGGAGAAAAAGCCCATGTCGATGCCGTTCCAGACCCGACAGAAGAAGGATACCGGATGTGGAAGGAGGATTTGTTGACCTATTTCGGTTGTGCGGCGGACAATTTCCTGTCAGAGAACCCTGCGGAAGAGATACACGACAAGATACTGATGGCCATGCAGGAGGGCTTTTCGAAGCTTGTTCTGTCACAGCCGTTCGTCGATGTTCCCCTCAATCCCATGGGAACCCCCCCACGAATCCGGGAAATCCAGATTATCGGTGAGGTCTTTTCCGAACTGAAAACCATCCCCCATCACTGTACCCATTGAACCGGTACATCGCAAGCCAGAAGGACCCGGGGCAGAGGATCGCTTCCACTGTCCCGGAATTCCTCTATCCAATCGGCGTCATCCCTGTTCCCTCTTCTTCTCATTTCTTTCGCGACAGACTCCGTGTTTTTCCCTGGCCCGCTTCTCTTTGCCGACATTGACAGTCCCCTTGCCAATGGATCCTCCTGAAATCGGAAGCCTTGAAAAACACGAAAACAACTCCCATTTCCCCCAAGATCATCCTTCCATCGGATTTCTGTCTTCAGGATTGTTTTTTTTGCGAAAAAAAGATGATAATGTAAGGGATTTAACACAATGAATTTCTTTTCGAACGAAGGGATGCCCATGCTTTACAGCATTGTCATGGCCGGAGGATCCGGCACCCGTTTCTGGCCCATGAGCCGGGAACTTTTTCCCAAGCAGTTCCTCTCATTCGAAGGGAACGACTCCCTGCTTGCCCAGACCGTCGACCGGATTCTTCCCCTTATTCCGGAGGAGAGGATTGTCCTTGTCGTCGGATCCTCCCATTCTTCCGAAACCAAACGGATTCTTCAAAAGATGAATCAGGGAGAGGGCCGGCTATGCCGTCTGGTCATCGAACCCCGATCGCTCAATACGCTTCCGGCCATCGCCATCGCTGCACTTCTCATAGAGCACGAAGACCCCGAAGGGGTTGTGGCCGTCATGGCGTCCGACCACCTGATCAGTCCCCAGGACCATTTTCTGGCCCTCATCCAGCATGCCGCCCATATCGCGGAAACAGAAAAAGTCCTTCTGACATTCGGGATTCCTCCCCATCGTCCGGAAACCGGATTCGGATACCTTGAACTCGGAGAAAATCTGGCCTCCTTTTCCACCGGCCTTTTTTCTGCATCCAGAGTTCAGAGGTTCGTGGAAAAGCCGGACCGGGAAACAGCCGAAAAATTCCTGAAGAACCGGACCCATCTCTGGAACAGCGGTATGTTTGTCTTTGGCCTGAAAACATTTTTCGAGGAACTTGCCCTTCACCAACCGGACCTTTCCTCCTCCCTGAACGACCTTCGGAAGATGATCGGAACACCGGAGGAAAGAAAGGCGATCGACCTTTTCTATCGTCATGGTCCCTCCCTTTCCATCGATTACGGACTGATGGAACACTCGAAGAGGGTCTGGTCCCTGTCGGGACCGATCGACTGGAAGGATGTCGGATCCTGGTCTGCGCTGGACGACATCGCTCCCCGCGACTCCCATGGAAATGTCGTCAGGGGAAACGCCATTGTCATCGATTCTGAAAATTCGATCATCCATGGGGACAAACGCGTCGTCGCAACTCTCGGGGTCCGGGATCTCATCGTGGTCGATACCGATGATGCGACCTTGATCTGCCACAAGGACCAGGCCCAGAGAGTCCGGGAAGTGGTCTCCCATCTCAAGGAAAGACACGCCGTCGAAGCCCTCGAACACCGGACCACCTATCGGCCATGGGGCCATTACACCATTCTCGACTCCGGCCCCCAGTACAAGATCAAGAGCGTGACTGTCAATCCCCGATCCCGCCTGTCACTCCAGATGCACCTTCACCGCTCGGAACATTGGGTGATCATTGCCGGGGCGGCCAAAGTCACCCTGGGAGAAGAAGAGATCTACCTCCACACCAATCAGAGCATCGATATTCCCAAATCCACCAAACATCGGATCGAGAATCCGGGCAAGATCCCCCTTGTCGTCATCGAGGTCCAGAACGGGGAGTATCTCGAAGAGGACGATATCATCCGGTTTCAGGACGACTACAAGAGGCTCGAAGACTCCCAGGAAACCTTCCAGGCAGAGAAGTCTGGCGGTCCGGCCGCATGATCAACGAAAGCATTTTTCGGGAATACGACATCCGGGGAAACGCCGAAACCGATCTGGATGAAAAAACGGTCACGGCCATCGGACAGGCCTTGGCCGAAATGCTTCGGGAGAAGGGGGCCACCACCCTGGCCATGGGACGGGACGTCCGGCTGACCTCCCCCCGCATTTCCAGGACCCTGTCAGACACCCTTCTGTCCTCGGGCATTTCGATCATCGACATCGGGACGGTTCCCACCCCCCTTCTCTACTATGCCCTGTTCACTCTTCCCGTCTCGGCCGGAGCCATGATCACAGCGAGCCACAACCCCTCTCCCGACAACGGAATAAAGCTGGCCATCGGTCGCGACACCATTTACGGAAGGACCATCCTGGAGATCAAGAATCGGGCCAAAGCCCTGCTTTCTTCCCCCCCCCACCTTCTCCGGTCCCCCGGGAGTCCGGACAGAGTATCCCCTGTCCGACGATTACATTCGGGACATTCGCGGGCGCTTCGGACGGCTTCCACTTTTCGGAAACCGTCCCCTGAGAGTCGTCGTCGACTGCGGAAACGCCACGGCCGGCCTCGTTGTCCGTGAACTCTATGCCGGACTGGGGGCCGAGATTTCCTACCTTTTTGAAAATCCGGACGGACACTTTCCCAACCATCATCCCGATCCGACCATTCCGGAAAACCTCACAGCATTGATGGCAGCCGTCATCGAAAAAAAAGCCGACCTGGGCATCGCCTTCGATGGGGATTCCGACCGCATCGGAGTCGTCGACGAGAGCGGAAAACTCCTCTTCGGGGACCAGCTGATGGTGCTCTTCTCGGAAGAAGTCCTCGAGAAAAATCCAGGAGCTCCGATCATCTCCGAGGTCAAGGCGTCAAAATTCCTTTACGACCGAATCGCCAAGCTGGGCGGCCAACCCATCATGTGGAAAGCCGGACATTCCCTCATCAAGGCCAGAATGAAAGAAACCAAAGCTCCCCTCGCTGGGGAGATGAGCGGTCACATTTTTTTCGCCGATCATTACTTCGGCTATGACGACGCCCTCTACGCCGGGATGATGGTTGGGAAAGTGTCCGTCCGGATTTTCAAAAAGGTAGGAAATCTCGGCCCCCAGTCCGGCATAGAGTTCACGGACAACGAGGCCG
>JAYWMN010000083.1:0-9101 GCA_035873205.1 Nitrospirota bacterium | reverse complement strand
ACACCCCAGGCCACACCCATAGACTATTCCTTTCGGGAATCCTTTGACAACCCCCGCCCATCTATTTTACCGGAGGCCCACTCCCGCCATTCTTCGACCTCATGGGTCACCGTCCGAACCTGTTCTTTCAGGCGATCGATTTCATAAATCTTCTCGATCGCTGTCAGAAGGACCATTGAAAGAAACCCCTGGTCGGGAAGATCCCCGGGATGTTTGTCGAGACGGTTCCTGATCTCGCTGTCGAGAACCCGGGCGGCCTTCTCCATCCGTGCACGGTCAAATTGACCCCGGACATCGAGAAGGCTGTTTATGACACGGACTTGAATATGTTCAGTCTTTCTGGGGGGCACCTGGCTCATTGCTCTTTTCCTGAAGGGTCAGCAGACGGTTTTCAAGAGAGCGGAGAATGGACCTCATCTGCTCCCTCTCTTTTTTCAGTAGCCCCAGAGTGCGTTTCATGGAGAGGATCTCCCGGTTTTGGCGCCGGATCTCCTGGTCCTGAGCGTCGATTTTCTCCCGGTCCGAATCGAGTCGCGTCGACAGTGTCTCCAGATGGAGGTCCAGCCACAATCGAAGCTTCTCGTCTTGAGGGTTGGCCACGCGGGGCTCGGAAACAGGATGTCCGGTCAAAGCCTCCCTCCCTTCAGATGATTGTCCAGATAGGCGAAATTCCAGAGAACTTCCCGGACATATCTCCGGGTCTCCTGGTAAGGAATGGATTCAGTGAAAAAATCCCAGTCTGCCCGGGTAAGGTTTTTCCAGGACATCACCGCATGCAGGCCTGCATTGTATCCTGCAATCGCCCGTTCCGGCTGGCCTGGAACGGAGTCGATCAGCCTTTTCAGATAGAGCCCTCCGATAAGGCTGTTTATGGCAGGACGGCGGACCATCCCGAGATTCCGGATCAAGTCCCGCTCGAGAAGCGGGTCCTGGACAGAAGCAACGGCGAGGGCGGTGCGAGGCATGAGCTGCATCACTCCGAGGGCGCCGTCAACCGACAAGACCTGTTCGTGGAAGCGGCTTTCCTGTCGGGCGATGGCCAAAGCCCAGAGTGTAGGAACCCCGGATTTTTGGAACCCTGCAATCACCGAGGGAGAAAGACCTTCTCCCGTAGGCAGCATGAGAAGAGCTGTCCGTCCAAAAAAAGCCTTTTCCACGAGCATGAGGCGAAACCGGGGGGCAACGCCCACATCAAGATCCCCGTATCGCCGAAACTGTTCCTGGTCCATGCCCGGATTCCGGATAAAGCGCTCCAGGACAAGGGCCGGTCCAAACAGACCCATCTGGACAAGCTCCCGCATCGGACGCCGCAGGGAAGAAGGGAGAAAAGATTCCGATGTTGGATGGTGGGGAGCAAGGCGAAAGGATCCGCATTGTCCCTTGCAGGAGAGTGCCGCCCAGAGAGGATAGGGCGTCTCGCTTGCCCGCTCGATCACCCTGGAAAAAAGGGCACGAGCACGGGACGGATGGCCCATCTGGTCCTCCAGTCTCCCTCGGAAGTAGAGGAGCCGGGACAGGAGGTCCGGAGAGGCATCGGGATGAGCCGAGAGCCAGAGGGAAAGCTTATTCCATGTCGAGAGGGCCGCTCGAGGGTTGCCTCTCATCGAATAGTCCAGACCAAGAAGCCAGGAGGCCGAACGGGCATCGGCCCTGTCGAAAAGGTCGTCGGAAAGGATCCAGCTCCCGTCGATCTCCGGAAGCGGACGAACAAGGTCTTCCCTCAGGGCGGAAACAACCAGCGGAAGCAGGAAGTAGGCATCGGGATAGCGCGAACGAAGACGGTCAATGCACCGTGTGCCCTGATCGAGACTGTCCCCCAGGCGGACGCGACAACGAAGAGCGGCAAGCTCAGAGAGAATGGCTTTCGGACGACGGTCATTTCCCGCCCTCCCGGACAAGGCCTCATCAATGATCGTCATTGCCTGGCCCTTGTGTCCCAGAAGAACCAGCGATCGGGCCTCGAGATACAGAGCCCGATCGGCGTAGGGGAAGGGGGGGGAAGTCAGAAGATACTCCCGTGCTTCCCGGACCACGAGATCGTTGCTCCCCATTCTCTGGAGGTAGTTCCAGCGTGGAATAAGCAATGATCCGTCAAGATGACTTTTTCCCAGGGCCAAAAGGGCCAGGCCACTTTCGGGAGAAAGCGGGTGGTGGGCGACAAGACGGCGGAGAAGGTCCACGGCCTCCGGATCAAGGTTCCTGCCTGACCGGACAGGACCGGACAGGGCACGATACCTCCCCCAGAGGGCCCGGGCCCGTTCTCCGCTTCCAAGAGAACGCTCCGACGGATTGAATACCCGATTCTCCGACTGGGCTGACAGACGGAGCAGGAGTGCGCGACTTTTCTCGGGAAGTCCTTCCGAGTGGGCCAGATGCCACAAAAGAACCGGGGCAAGATCAGGAAAGGCTTTCATGGCAGGTTCGAGTCCCTTGCGAGTGAGGGGCAGATCGGAACTTCGAAACCAGGCCGAAAGGAAGCGGGCCCGGCGGTCAAGCGGGGCGGGAATGCCGGTCTTGCCCAGACCCTTCCAGGGATCCCTTCCATTCCTGGGGCGACCGTTCCTGATTTTTCCCTCCACTCCACTGGAAGAAAGAACCGAGGAATCGAGAAGAGAACGGAAAATGTTGTCCTTGTAGCGTTCAAGAGGGGAGCGTGACGTCTTCTGGGCCGATGGGGGCTTCGCATCCGACATCGGAGAAAAAATGAGCAGGGCAATGGCGGAAACAGCGGGAAGCAGAAGAAACGACACGAGGATTCTTCTCCGTAAACGGAATACACCTGCGCACAAAGAAAAAATCGGTTTATTGAAGGACATGAAATCCCCCATTATAATAAATGAACGCCCAGGTCAGGGTCAGCCTGTCCTTGTGGAAGGATGCGGGAAGGGGAATATAGGGGGCTGCGACCCGGACGATCCTGAGGGATTCATCGTCAAGGGCCCGACTCCCGGAGCTCTGGGTCAGCTCGACCCGTGAAAGGGTTCCGTCCGCCATGATCGTGAAGGTCACAAGAGCCCGCCCTGTCGTTCCCCGGGCGGCCGCCTGCGGGGGATACTCTCCGATCGTCTCGAACCTCTCCTGAATTCGCCGAATGTAGCTCGAGTAGGTTTCGTCCTCCAGATTGGCGGCGATCCGGTCGAGCTCCGACTTCCGGTCGCTGTAGGCCGGCGCAATCTCCTTCGAAAGGTCGAGATGTTTCGTCAGCGGGTTGCCAAGGGACTCCTGTGCCAGGATCTGCTGGATCTGCTGCTTTGTGAGAGGACGGTTGACGACCGGCTTCCGGGAAGGAGACTTCTCCGTCATTCGGGCCGTAGCCTTCTGGTCGACCTTCGGAACTCTTTTTCCAGACTCGGACTTGGAGTGGTTCGGCTTTTCATGATGGACAGATTTCCGGACCTTCCGGAACCCGGGGGAGTTGTCCGCCTTGGGAGACTCTCTTGGCGCCTCCGTCCGTGCCACAAGGTCGGGAGGCAGCTTCGGTTGCGGAACAGATCGGGGAACAGGACGATTCTTGACTGTCCGATGTTCCTCCCCCTTCGGTTTTCCGTTGATTGAAAATCCCTTGGGAAGAAGCGGTGCCGACGACCGGGGCTCGATCGGAACCTTGGACGGGTCGACCAGGTCGATAAAGACCGGCTTCTTTTCCTGGGCAAGCTTCTTCTGCGCGGCAGGGGACAGTGCTTTCGGTTGTGCCGAAATGATATTCTCGATCTGCCGGTGAAAGGCCGGATCTTTCAGGAACAGAAGCAGCACCGCGGAATGAACAAGAAAGGAGACAAGGATAAACCAGCGAAAGGCCCACTGGTCCCCTTCCCTATTCTCTCCGATCAGACCGTACTCTTCCTGGTAGGACGGAGTGAGGGCCATAGTCTATAGAGCTCTTTCCTTGTTCATGTGCCTGCTTTCCTCGGCATCCGTTGTCCTGGCGGAGAATAGTCCCGATCCGGGAGTTCCTTCCGTCCCGTCCTGGCGTCATCCTGTCCTGTTGGCGTCGCGTCATTGTACTGGAATAACCACCATGGCAGCACCCAGGGAAATGAGGAGATTTTAGGTTGCAATATGGTATTTTACTCCATGCCCGACGATAAAAGAAATCGGCGGGGGAGACCCGGAGGAATTTCTTCCCTGAAGTCCTTGCTCCCCCCCCCGGCCAAACATCTTGGCCAGCATTTCCTGACCGATCCCCATATAGCCGAACGGATCGTCGACGCGCTCGACCCCTGTCTTCTTCCCTCAGTGCCAGTCCTTGAAATCGGGCCGGGGCGAATGATCCTGACACGGATCCTTGCCAAACGGGTCTCCCGCCTTATCCTTCTCGAAAAGGACGAACGCCTTCTTCCCAGTCTGACCGAGGCCTTCGGACTGCCCGGGCAGAGGTCGCAGGTCGAGATTCTGATAGGAGACGCACTGACTGCCCCCTTCGACCGATGGGATTTTCCCTATCTTGTCATTTCCAACCTTCCGTACAATATCTCCGTACCGCTTCTGATGAAAATCCTGACGGCCCCAAATCCGCCCAGACAGGCTGTCCTGATGTTTCAGAAAGAGGTCGGACAGCGACTCACCGCCTCCGTCGGCACCAAGGACTACGGCTCCCTGACGGTCGCCGTTTCCCTCCTTTCGCACGCCGCTCCACTTTTTTCCATCCGGCCCGGCTCTTTCCATCCTCCCCCGAAGATTCACTCCATGGTCCTTTCCTTCACTCCACGTAAAGACCGGGAGGAATTGGCCTTTTCCGGAGCGATCTATCTGTCGAGAAGCGCATTCGGATACCGGAGAAAGACTCTCAGGAACGCCTTTTCACTAGGACTTGCTCCTCCGTTTTTGGAGTTCGCGCTGAAAATCCTCGAGGCCGAGCCGAAACTGGGCCTTGTCCGACCAGAACAGATTCCACCCGAAAAATGGGTCGATCTGGCAAAAAGAATGATTGAACACAGCCCGTCAATTTTTGATAACATAAAAGAATTAACCGTCTGAGGAGACCCGATTGACCACATTGGCAGAAGACAGCACAGGCACCACACCGTCCGTTCGGATCATCCCGCTGGGAGGGATCGGCGAGATCGGGATGAATATGACGGTTTACGAATCCGAAGGGAGGATCATCGTCGTCGACTGCGGCGTCCTTTTTCCTGAGGACGACCTTCTGGGGATCGATCTGATCATCCCCGACTTCACATACCTTGTCGAAAACCGGGACCGGGTCCTGGGCCTTTTTCTGACCCACGGCCACGAAGACCATATCGGTGCCGTCTCCTACTTTCTTCGGGAATTCGATGTTCCCGTTCTGGGAACGCCCTTGACCCTGGGGTTGCTGGAATCGAAACTCCGCCAGTCAAGGAAAGCGGAAGAGATGCCCAAGCTGATTTCCCTTGTTCCCCGGGAAAAGTATACGATGGGCCCCTTCACCGTTGAGCCGGTCCGCATCACTCACTCGATCGCGGACGGCGTCTCCTTCGCCATCCGCACCTCGGCTGGAACCATCCTCCATACGGGAGACTTCAAGGTCGACCTGACCCCGATCGACGACCTTCACATCGACATTCACCGGTTCTGCCAGCTCGGTGAGGAGGGGATCCTGGCCCTTCTCTCCGACAGCACCAACTCCGAAAAGGAAGGGCTTTCCCTGTCGGAGCGGCTCGTGGGAGAAAACCTCGACCGCTTCATCCAGAATTCGCCGGGACGGGTCATCGTCTCAACCTTCTCCTCCAACATTCACAGACTCCAGCAGGTCGCCGATGTATCGATCCGGCACGGCCGTTTCGTGGCCTTTACCGGCCGGTCGATGGAAAATAACTACCGGGTCGCCTCCGAGCTGGGACACCTTCACATCCCTTCGGACAGGGTAATCAAGATTGATGCGGCCAGCGCCTACCCTCCGGAAAAGCTCACCATCATCACAACCGGAAGCCAGGGAGAGCCCATGAGCGGCCTGTTCCGGATGGCTGTCAGCGATCACAAGCACGTCGCTATTGGCCCAGGAGATACTGTTCTCCTTTCGTCTCGAGTCATCCCGGGAAATGAACGCTCCATCGACAAAATCATCAATCTCCTCCTTAAGAAGGGGGCAGTCGTCCATTTCAAGGCGATTTCGGACATCCATGTCTCTGGCCACGCCAGCGCCGAAGACCAGAAACTGATGATCCGTATGCTCAAACCACGCCATTTCGTGCCTATTCACGGAGAGTTCCGGCATCTCTCCGCCCATGCCCGGACCGCACGCAAAACCGGCATTCCCGACGACCGGGTCCACATCATCGAAAATGGGGACGTACTGGAATTCGACTCCGAGGGAGGGCGAATCCAGGGGAAGGTCACCACAGGACGGACCCTGATCGACGGAAAGGGGGTGGGAGACGTGGGTGAAGGGGTGATCCGCGACAGGAAGCGCCTTGCCTCAGACGGCATGGTGACAGTCATCGTGGGACTTTCCCGCCAGGACGGGCAGGCACTGATCGGTCCCGAGGTCTTTGCACGGGGAGTGGTCCTTTCCGACCGCGCCCAGGAAATGGATTCCCTGATCCGGGCCCAGGTTCTGGTCGCCATTGATGGCGCCGATCCCGAGATCAGGGCTGAGCCTTCGGCCCTCAAGACACGGATTCACAACCACCTTCGAAAATATTTCAAGAAACAGTTCGACCGGGACCCCATGATTGTTCCCGTCATTCTCGAGATCTGACCTTGACCGATACGGCCCACCCCCCCGTGGAAAATCGCCACTCACGGACTGCGAGAGGGCTCTTCGCCCTTACTGAAGGCGCACTGCTCCTTTTCGTGACGGGGGCTCTTTTGACCGCCCATGCCGACGATCCTTCCCTTTTTACCGGATCGACCAACCCCTCGGCCCACAATCTCTTCGGTCCCGCCGGAGCCACGATCGCCGACCTGCTCTTTACCCTGATGGGGCTCGCGGCCTATCTGATCCCCGTTTTCCTGTCGGTCCATCTCGCAAGCCGCCTCCTGTCACTTCCCCTGCCCTTTTCCTTCCCGGCCGGAGTCTCTCTCGTTTTGGCAGGTCTTCCTCCCCTCCTCGCATCCCTGACCGGAAAGGAGCTCCTGATCCCCTATCCCGCCGGAGGACTGGCCGGGTCGACCCTGTCAGAGGATATTCTGCCCTTGGCCAATCGTGCAGGGACGATTCTTCTCTTTTCCACAATGGTCCTGGGGGGGGTCATGCTGGTCATTCACCGACTCCCCCTTCACTTCCGCTCCTTTCGTCCGCTGGGCTATCCCGTCTTTTCCCGGCGTTTTCCGTTTGTCGGAATGCCCTGGAAAAGTAAAGAAGAGGAGGCTCTCCGGGAAGAGGGGGCACTCCACCCGGCTCCTTGCTCCTCTTCCGAGACGCTGCCCCCTCCCCCGGGGCCACTGTTTCTGCAATCTCCGACAGAGAAAATCGATCCTTCAGCACTGCCGGATCCCTCGTCCCAGATTCCCCGAAAACAGGCGAAACCGCCCCTCCTCCTTGATATCCCGTCTAACGCGACCACGCCTCCGACGACCCTTCTTGATCCGGTCCCGGTCGAATCGGTGGACACTGGGGATTTTGTCCGGGACACTCAAAAAACCCTGGCCGAATTCTTCAGGATCTACCAAGTATCCGGAAAAATGGCTGGAGCCCAGACCGGACCGGTCATCACTCTCTTTGAGTTCTCCCCCTCCCCCGGACTCAAGGTAAACCGTGTCACCGGCCTCTCCAACGAGCTGGCCCTCACCCTCAAGGTGCCCCTAGGTACGAATTCAGGTTCCCGTCCCGGACAAATCCACCATCGGCATAGAGGTCCCCAATCCCAGAAGAGCACCCGTCGCATTCCGGGAGATTTACGAAAGCCTCAGCTTTCGCTCGATCCTCTCTCCGCTTGCCCTCGCGATCGGAAAATCTGTTGCCGGGGAGCCTTACGCCTCCGATCTTGGCCGAATGCCTCACCTTCTGGTGGCGGGGGCCACGGGTACGGGAAAGTCGGTTTGCCTCAATGCCCTGATATCAAGCCTTCTCATGAAAAACGGCCCACAGGATGTCCGTCTGCTGATGATCGATCCGAAGCGGCTTGAAATGGCTCCGTATGAAGGCATTCCCCACCTGATCGGACCGGTCGTCACCGAACCCATGATGGCTGTGACCCGGCTCAAGGCCCTTGTGGCCGAAATGCTCCGACGGTACGATCTCATGAAGGACGAGGGGGTCAAGAACATCTCCGAATTCCGGAAAGTGGTCCCGCCCGATAAAGCCTTTCCTTATATCGTGGTGGTCATCGACGAGCTAGCCGACCTCATGCTCTCCCAAAAAAAGGAGGTGGAGCCTCCCATCATCCGCCTGGCCCAGATGGCCCGGGCCGCCGGCATCCATCTGGTTCTCGCCACCCAACGGCCTTCGGCCCAGGTCGTAACTGGACTCATCAAAACCAATATTCCGACGAAGATCGCCTTTCAGGTCTCAAGCCAGATCGACTCCCGGGTCATTCTCGACACCGGCGGAGCCGAGTTTCTCCTCGGCGCGGGGGACATGCTGATCAAGCCCCCCGGATCCGATGTGGTCCGGCGTCTTCACGGAGCCTACATCTCGGAGGAAGAGGTCCACAGGATCGTCGAATTCTGGCGACGGATGCCCCCCCCGTCCCTTCCCCAGGAGGAGATGCTCCTCTCCTCCTCAATGGGAGGGACGGACTCTTCAGGAAATCCTTCCGACGGAATGGACCCCGAAGAGGAAGGGCTGTATCAGGAAGCCCTTTCGGTCGTAATCCGCCAGAAAAAAGCATCGACTTCCCTGATTCAGAGACATCTCAGAATTGGTTATAATCGAGCGGCAAGACTCATTGACCGCATGGAATCGGAAGGGGTCATTGGCCCCTCCGATGGGACCAGCCGACCCCGGTCGGTGCTGAAAGGATTCGACGCCCGTGACTGATTGCTCAACCGCTTACACGCCGGCTTGCCGTCCCATTTCCCGATGCATTCCAGAACCGGCCTTTCCGCCCATGAGGAGTCCCTTTTTCGTCGCCTCTCTTCTGGCCCTTCTCCTCTCGATTGTCCTGTATCCGGCCCCGGCCCCTTGTGCGAGTTCCGGCACGGGCGAAGCCGAATTATCCCTGCTTGTGAAAAACGTC
>JAYWMN010000077.1:0-5909 GCA_035873205.1 Nitrospirota bacterium | reverse complement strand
TCCGGCTAAGTTTGATACCTACAACCATTTGAGAATGGGTGTGAGCAGGCTTGCAGTGTGCATGCCGTTCCTTCGGGAGTACGGAAGCCTAAGCGGTCTCGAGCGCCAAAAGTAATAACAAGGTATCTCAAATGCAAGTCGGCACGGCACCTTGGGTCTCTTGCTTTCTGGATGATCCCGTTCCCCCCGTCCGGCCATTCTTGGTCATGCCCGATGGGGTTTTTTGTGCTGCCCTCCGGATCCTCCCTTTTTCGATGTTTTGCCCGACCGTTCCTCACCGGGCTCTCCCAAAACTTGTATCGAATGGATCTCTTCTTGAAATCGACCCGGTCCTTGTTTTCCAAAGGGGAGGGGGACTCGCCTCTTCCCTACCGCATGAGGCCGTCCTCCCTCGACGAGGTGGTTGGGCAGGAGCATCTTGTAGGTCCGTCCGGGGTCCTTCGGAGTTTCCTGTCGGGAGGAAACTGGCCTTCGATGATTCTTTACGGCCCCCCTGGTACCGGAAAGACCGGATTCGTCAAACTTCTTCCCGGGCTGCTGTCGTCTGACTATTCTTTTGCCACTCTCAATGCGACAACCTCGGGCGTGGCCGATCTCAAGAAGGAACTCGAACGCGGGGCGGAGAGGCGTTATTCGGGGGGGCGCCATGTGGTCGTGGTGGACGAAATCCATACCTGGTCGAAGAGCCAGCAGGAGGTTCTTCTTGATGCCGTCGAATCGGGGCAGATCATTCTCCTGGGATTGTCCAACGCAACTCCCTACGGAGCCCTGATTCCCCCACTGGCCTCCAGAGTATTGCTCTTTCCTTTTTACCCGCTGGAGGATGACGCTCTTCTGCTCCTCCTCGGTCGGGGATGTGAAAAGCTTGGGAAGGAAAAGGGTTTAGCTGTGACACTCACAAAAGGAGCGGAAGGAGTTCTTGTCCGGTTTGCCGGTGGAGACGGGAGACGGCTTCTTGCGACCCTGGAAGGAGCGGCTCTCCAGTCAGCCGGCCGATCTACGGAGAGGGACAAGGGGGGAGGCCTTTCCGTTCATGAAGACGATGTGCTGCGGGTTCTCCAGAGCGCAGGTCAGTACTACGGAGACAAGGACACCCATTACGACATCATTTCGGCTTTCATAAAAAGTGTACGGAACTACGAAGTCGATGCGGCCCTTCACTGGCTCGCCCGCATGATCGAGGGGGGAGAGGACCCGCTTTATATTGCAAGAAGGCTGGTGATCCTCGCCTCGGAAGATGTGGGTCTCGCCGATCCCCATGCACTCACTCAGGCTGTCTCGTGCTATACCGCAGTCAGCCAGATCGGACTTCCGGAGGGAAGGATTCCTCTTTCCCTGACAACGATCACCCTGTGCCTGGCCCCCAAGAGCATATCGGCTTACCAGGCTATTGACCGGGCAATCTCCGATGTCCGTCATGGATTTACTCCGCCGGTTCCCGTCCATCTTAGGGATCGGACTTCGAAGCGGGGACTCTCCCTGACCTCACCCGTCGACCTCGAATATCTCTATCCCCCCGACCAGCCTGACGGTGTTTCTCCGCAGAATTACCTCCCGGAGGGTTCCGGGCATCGGTACTATATTCCGGAGGATCGGGGCCGGGAGAGGGAGATGAAGGAACGATACGAGGCGGTCGTGCAAATCAAAAATAACCTTACCAAGCAAGATTGACCGGGGAAGCCGGGTAAGGACCTACTGCAGAAGCCTCTCCGGGGCTCTGGCATGTGGAGGCGGGAAGGATTCTCCGGAATCAGCGACGGCTCAACAAGACAGAAAGTGCTCAATAGGAACCCTCTCCAATGAAGCAGCCTCGACCGGGATGTATTTTATGACGTCGTCCAATGTTTATCCGGGGGAGTCGCTCGGAAGGCCGGATGTCAGTCAGCCTGAAAAAAGACCGACGTCTTGTCTGAAGCTCTGGATGGGGGCGATATAAAGTCGGGGAAAAAACATCACGACCGTGACCCTCGGGAAGGCGAGGGACTCTTTCCCCCAGCACTGTTCGCCAGTTCTAACACGTAAAGACATTTTTGGTTCGAATCGTGTACAATGGAGCGTTGTATCGTGAGATACTTGTTTTTCTCGTTCGAGGCGGGATGTAGATCCGGAAGGGAATCGGGTTGAATTCAGACGACAGGACAAAGGGGTAAGTCATGGGATATGGACTCTGGAGCACTCTTGCCATATTGGCGGGGTTAGGAGCCGGTGGCGCGGCCGGATATCTTTTTGCCGCAAAGAGACGTTCGGGTGTGGCCTTCATGGAGCAGGAACGTTTGCGTTCGGAACGGGTCAGTCTGGAGGAACAGAAGAAGAATGCCCTGAAAGAGGCCGAGATAGAGGCACGGGAAAAAGCTCTCACTATCAGGCTCGAAACAGAAGAGGATCTGGCAAGAAAGAAAGCCGTTTTTCAGGAGTCGGAACAGGCCCTCAAGAGCCGCGAAGTCGATCTCGAGCAGTCCAGACGCCAACTTTCCGAAGCCAGGGAACGGCTAGAGAAGGACAAAAGAAGTCTGTCGGGGCGTGAGCAGGCTTTGTCCCAGAAGGAGTCCGAGGTTCGGGCCATCGCCGAGATCGAGGTGAAGAAGCTTGAGGAAATCGGATCCCTGACCATCGAAGAGGCCCGGGAACGGCTCATGCAGCATGCCGAAGGCACGATCCGATCCGAGGTTTCGAGACTTGCGCAGAAACTGGAGCAGGAGGTCCGGGACCATTCGGTGAGAAAGGCCCGTGAGGCGATGACCCTTGCCATCCAGCGTTATGCCAACGAGCATGTTGCCGAAATCAGCGTCTCCGTGGTTCCGATCCCGTCCGACGATGTCAAAGGACGAGTCATTGGACGGGAGGGGCGTAACATCCGGGCCTTCCAGGCCGCAACCGGAGTCGACCTCATCATCGACGATACGCCCGATGCGATCATTATTTCCGGTTTCGACCCCCTTCGCCGGGAGGTTGCCCGCCTTGCCCTGGAGCAACTTCTGGCAGACGGACGGATCCATCCGGCAAGGATTGAGGAAATCGTCGAGAAAGTCCGCAAGGATCTGGATGCATCCCTCCAGGAGGAAGCTGAAAAGCTGGCCTTCGAATTGGGCATCACCGACATTCACCCGGAAATCCTGAAGCTTCTGGGACGCCTCAAATTCCGCACCAGCTATGGCCAGAACAATCTCGTCCACGCCCGGGAGGTGGCCTACCTTTGCCAGATGATGGCCCACGACCTGGGCCTTGACGCCCGAATCGCCAAACGGGCAGGCCTCCTCCACGATATCGGCAAGTCTCTTTCTCATGAAGGGGAAGGATCCCATCCCGCCTTGGGAGGGGAGATGGCGAAGAAGTATGGGGAATCCTCTCAGGTGATCAATGCCATCATGTCCCACCACGGGGATATTGAGCCGAATTGTCTCGAATCGGTCCTTGTCGCAGCTTCCGATGCTATCTCGGCGGCTCGTCCGGGAGCCCGGAGAGAGAGCATCGATGTCTATGTCAAGCGGCTCGAAAAGCTGGAGACGATCGCGAACTCCTTCAAGGGAGTGGAGAAATCCTATGCGATCCAGGCAGGTCGCGAAATCCGTATCATTGTCAACCAGGATCAGGTCACCGATGCCGACCTCATGGAGATTTCCCGCGGCATTGCCCAGAAAATCGAGGACGAGCTGACCTATCCGGGCCAGATCAAGGTCACGGTGATCCGGGAAAACCGGATCGTCGAGTATGCCCGCTAGCGGCGTCGACCCTGGACTCAAAGGCCCGATGACCCACCCCTTGTCCCTCCGCCTCCTCTTTGTCGGAGATGTTTTTGGTAGTCCCGGCAGGGAGGCCCTTCTGTCGGGAATCGAGCATCTTTCGGAGGAAGCCCCCCTTGACGGAATCTTTATCAATGGAGAGAACCTGGCAAGAGGCCGCGGGCTGACCGCCAAAAAAATGGATGAGTGCTTCAGGATGGGGGTGACCGCCCTGACAAGCGGTAACCATCTTTTCGACCAGAACGAGATCGAGGGGGTCCTTTCCGCCGATCCCCGGCTTCTCCGGCCCGAGAATTTTTCTCCGCTCTGTCCGGGTACGGGTCATCGGATATTCGATCTTCCGAACGGAGGGAGGGTGGGTCTGTTGAACCTTATCGGCCGGACCTTTATGGCTCCTGCCGACTGTCCCTTTACGGCCGCAGACCGGGCCCTTGAAGATTTTAAAAACGATCCGGTCCCTCCGGATTTTATTGCCATTGATGTCCATGCCGAAGCGACCGGAGAAAAGCAGGCTCTTTTTTTTCATCTCGACGGCCGGGCCGACCTTGTCTATGGAACCCATACCCATGTCCAGACCAACGACCTGACCCGCTTTCCGGCCGGAACATGGTGCTTGGGGGATGTGGGCATGACCGGTCCCCGATGGTCCATTGTAGGGGCCGATCCCTCCTCTGCCCTCTCCAAGTATCGGACACAGGTTCCCCGACCCTTCAGGGTGGGTGAAGGGGAGACCTTGTTCTGCGCCCTTCTCGTTATCGCAGAAAAACCTTCTGCTGCAGAAAAAGCCGTCATTCAGGAAGTGCGCCTCCTCCGACAGGTGCGGGAGGCTCGAATCTGATGGGCCCCCCGACCGGAAGAGTGAGGGAAGGAGAGGTGATCTTTACCGTTTCCGAACTCTCCGGAACAATCCGGCAGAGTCTGGATCGGGTCTTTCCGGGATCGCTGGCTCTCGAAGGGGAACTTTCGAATGTCAAGCGGTCCGAGCCGGCAGGCCACTACTATTTTACTCTCAAGGATGCGGGAGCGAGTCTCCGGGGGGTGATGTTCCGAAGTGCCGCCTCTTCGCTCGCGTTCCTTCCAAAGGATGGGCTTCACGTTCTTGTCCGGGGGCGTCTGTCCTATTACGAGCCTCGGGGAGAGATCCAGCTGGTAGTCGAATTCATGGGGCCGGCGGGCCTAGGACTCTTCCACCTTGAATTCCAGCGCGTACGGGGCATTCTGGAGAAAGAGGGGCTTCTTTCCGCAGAACGGAAACGCCCGATTCCAGCCATGCCTCGGGCTGTTGCGCTGATCACCTCCCCCCAGGGGGCAGCAATCTGGGACTTCCTCCGAATCTGCGACCAGCAGAACCGGCTGATTCCCGTGGTGGTTGTTCCCGCCCGAATGCAGGGAAGCGATGCGGCGGACGATATCGTTCGGGGGCTTGATTTGGCGACCCTTAGGCCTGGTATCGATGTTGTCGTAATATCCCGTGGCGGAGGATCGGCCGAAGACCTCTGGGCCTTCAACCGGGAAGATCTGGCCCGGGCCATTTTGAAGTGCCCGATTCCGGTCGTGACTGCGATTGGCCACGAAGTGGATGTCACCGTGGCTGACTTGGTGGCCGATCTTCGGGTTGCCACTCCGACGGAAGCGGCGAAACGGGTATTTTTCGACCAGAAACCTGTGTCAGAAGAACTTATACGAGGGCGAACGCGACTGGCTGAACTTTCCGGATCGAAGATCGTCAGAGAGAGGGCCCGCCTTCTGGATTTTCGGCTTTCCACGGGAACTTTCTCGCGCCGCCTCTCCCATGTCCACCTGAATGCTGTTCGGGCTCAGGATCGCCTCGGCACCTCGATGAGAGAGGTCCTGGGAGTGTCGAGGTCGTCTCTTTCCTTGCGCGCCGGATCCCTCGTCCACCCCTACAGGCGTCTCGCTACTCTGTCCCGTCTTGTCGACATGAAGACAGATCAGATCAGACGCCTGGTCGGGGATACACTGGGATCCCACAGAAAAACCCTTGCGCTCATTCGTTCGGGGATTTATCGGGATCGGGTCTTTCCCTTCGGAGACTTCCTTCTGTCGATCGCCCGGGTCCGTCTTGCTCTTCCGTCTGCGATCCGGAGCTACCTGTCCGGGACCGAGCGGACTCTTGCCCGGGCCCACGCTCTCCTTTCGGAAGCGGAC
>JAYWMN010000042.1:0-12843 GCA_035873205.1 Nitrospirota bacterium | reverse complement strand
GACTTTCTCAAGACGGTGACCGGAAGTCGGGATGTTTTTTCTCCTGGAACTTTTCGGGAGAATTTTTTATTTGTTCAATAATTTCAATGAGTTGAGCGGTCATTGCGGAGACGGGGAAAGTTCTGCCGATTCTTTCGTGGGTGATTTGGCATGGTCATTGCAATAGTGGAAATGTCGATCTTGTTCCTCTCGTTCACAAGAGAGTGTCACACCATTGAAGGAGACTCAGATGCGCAAAACGAACAAAATGAAAAACATCACAGTGGCCATGGGATTGGCCCTGGCGATGGTTGTCGGATCGGGAATCAACGCCAAGCCCGCCCTGGCGACTGCCGGCTACCTGTCCGATCCCACCCTGAGCACCAGCGGCGGGGCTTTTCAGGTTCAGGTGAACGGGTCATACAATATGTATGCGACCGGAACCAGCACCTACGGCAACACGATCCCTACTCCGTCCCAGATCCTGGCGACCCCTGGCTATGCGGGTCCGTCAACTATCACCACTGTAGCGGACGGGGTCAATGGGACAAATGCCACTGTTCCGACCTATTATGATCCCTCGACCCTGGACCTCAAGCTTGTCGCCACGATGACCGATCCCTACAGCCAGACTGTGGGCGGGGTCACGGAGACTGGCAACGTCCTGTCGAACGTCTTCAGGATCGGCTCCACAGCGTCAATGCCGGGAGCGGTTCCGGGAGAGCTGGTCTTCACCTACCAGTACAATGTGACAGGGGTTTCCTCGCTCAACAACGTGGGACTCGGGCAGGCGAGCATCTCCTTCTTCAACAATCCGAACGGGACCGCGTACACTCTGGGAGCGGGAATCAACTACAACTCCTCGACCGGAACCCTTGAGGAAGTGGGCCCCTATCTTCCGGGAACCCTCATTTCGTTGACTGCCGGAAACCTGAGCGGCACGGTCGGCTTTGCGAACAACGGGACGGTCTCCACTCTGACCTACAACTCGAACAGCTCCGTTCTGGTGGGCGAGGTCTCTCCCCAGTTCTTCGTCGCTTCAAACGCCTTCTACTATACGACGGGCCAGATCGGACTCACCGGATCGGGACTGACCGCTTACGGGTCTGTCTTTGTCCCCGACTCTCCGGAGCCAGCGACCCTTTTTCTCTTCGGCACCGGGATCGCCTTCCTGGCCTTCATGACCCTCCGGAAGAAAGCGAACACCCTGGCGATCTGATCGCAAGGTTTGAATCACCCGAAACTCGCCCCGTCCCGGTCGGAATTTCCGGGACGGGGTTTTTTGTTTTCCCCTCCCTGGTATTTGCCTATCTTCAAACTGTTCTTTTCCTGAACCGGGAACCCGAAGATCCCCGAAAAATGAGACGGCGCGTTCGGATCGATCCAGGGGGCCGGCCGGAACAAAGGGAGGCTCGGGACCGACTGCGCGTTGAGGCGCCTAAAGGCGGGCGGTCGTCCAGGCTAAACCCGTTTCCGTTGCCCGGCAATACATTGAGGCATGGATCTTGCTTTTTTAATTTTTCAAGAGGAAGTTCGGGTGCGCGGTTCCCGGACCTGATCCGGGGGATTCAAGAAAAATTTCGAAGGGAGTCCTGCATGGGACAAGAGGTATTGGTGGTGGGCGCCGGCTTTGCCGGAAGCGTCATTTCGGAGAGGCTGGCGAATGAAGGATACAAGGTCCGGGTCATCGACCGGAGGGAGCATATCGGAGGAAACGCCTTCGACGAAGTGGACAGACACGGGATTCTGATCCACCGGTACGGACCGCACATCTTCCACACCAACTCGGCCCAGGTTTTCGACTATCTCTCCCGGTTTACCGAATGGCGGCCCTACGAACACAGGGTCCTGGCCTCGGTCGACGGCCAGCTCGTTCCCATTCCCATCAACCTCGATACGGTCAACCGCCTCTACAATACGAATCTCGACGAGGCGGGACTGGTCGCCTTCTTCGAAAAGGTCCGGGAACCGAGAGACCCGATCCGCACAAGCGAGGACGTCATCGTGAACACGGTCGGATGGGAGCTGTACAAGAAATTTTACAGGGGGTATACGAGGAAGCAGTGGGGTCTCGACCCTTCGGAACTTTTCGCGAGCGTGGCCTCCCGGGTTCCCGTGCGCACGAACCGGGACGACCGGTACTTTACCGACACCCACCAGGCCATGCCCAAAGAGGGCTACACCCGCATGTTCGGACGGATGCTCGACCACCCCAACATTTCAGTCGAGCTCGGGACGGACTTCGACGCCCTCCGGGGGAAAACCCCGACCCGGCACATCGTCTACAGCGGACCGATCGACGAGTATTTCAAAAACTGCTACGGGAAGCTCCCCTACCGGAGCCTGACCTTCGAACACGAGCATCATTCGTCGGTCGGGACCTTCCAGCCGGTGGGAACGGTCAACTATCCGAACGACCACGACTATACCCGCATCACCGAATTCAAGCATCTCACGGGCGAGAGCCATCCGGGGACTTCGATCGTCCGCGAATACCCCCAGGCAGAGGGCGACCCCTACTACCCCATCCCCCGTCCGGAAAACGATGTTCTTTTCAAAAAATACCAGGCCCTGGCCGAAGAGGAGAAAGATGTGACCTTTGTCGGACGCCTGGCCCAGTACCGCTACTACAACATGGACCAGGTGGTCGGTGCCGCCCTGTCGGCCGTCGAAGGGATCCGCAAGCGCCTGGGCTGAACCAGGGCAGATCCGGACGGGGAAGACATGCCGTCCGGAATCCCGGCCCCCGGCCTTCCGGATTTCCTGTGGGGATATCCGGACTCCACCGATCGCTCCTGAAAAAGAGGGGACCGTTTTCGAACGGTCCCCTCTTTTTGTCTGTGCCCAGGAGTGTTTTCTCTCCCGGGAACGCTTCCTCGCGAGGACAGACGGGAAAGAGGCATGCGTCTATATTTTCTGAAAATAAAATAATTTATATTCAAAACAACTTAGTGTTTTTTTGTGTGCGATTGGGAGAAAATCTTGTCAAAAAAGTGTCAGAGTTTTTTACAGTTCGAGTCATCCTTCTTCAAATCCATGAAATTTCTCTTTTTCCTCCACGACTTTTCACTGTGGCATCCCCTTTGCTTATTGAAGGATGTCCTGGATCGGGAATGAAGGAGTCAGGCCCCTGACCGGAGGCATTTCCATTCGCGGCAGGCCGGCACTCTGTACCCTCAACCATCAAGAGCGGAACGATCATGATAAGACTCTTCAACCATTATGTCTCGGTCACCGTGCTCGCGGTTCTCTTCGGAGACCTGCTGGTCCTGGCCGGATCCTTTCTCGTTCTCTTCCATCTGGCCGTCTTCTCGCCCTCGGAGCTTCGCCTGATGCCGGGAGGGGGGCCGGCGCTTCCGGTCCTGGTCTGGATCGCCCTTGCCGTTTTTCTTTTTTTTCAGTCCGGGCTCTACGACACCGGATACTTCGAGGACCGGAGAAACAGTGCGATCAGGATCGCCAGCGCCTTCGTCGTTCTCTCCCTTTCGGAATGGCTTCTGATGGCGGTTTTGCCCCAGTTTCGCCTCGGCTGGAAGGATGCGGCGCTTCTTCCGCTCGTAAGCTTCCTGGGCATCTCGCTCTGGAGGCTGTTCCTTCTCCCCCATATTCCCATTTTCAGATGGCAGCAGAGAACGCTGATTCTCGGGACCTTCCAGCTCCCCAAGATTTTCGAGGAGCTCAACAAGTTCCGCCACAATATCCGCATTCACGGGGTCATCAGTCCCCATGGACTGATGGAGTTCGATCTTCTGGGGTATGCCACGGAACACAAGATCCACTCCATCGTGATCTCGCTCAAGGACCGGAGGGGCACACTTCCGATCCAGAGCATCCTGAAATGCAAGATGAACGGGATCGATGTGGTGGAATGGGGGACCTTTTACGAAAGAAACACCAACAAGATCGATATCATGAACATCAACCCCAGCCACCTGATCCTGAGCGACGGGTTTCAGAAGAAGCATCTGACCCTCTTCCTGAAAAACCTGATGGACTTCGTTCTGGCCCTCTTTGGCCTCATCGTTTTTCTGCCCTTCGGCCTCCTGATCGCTCTTCTGATCAGGCTCGAATCTCCGGGGCCTGTCTTTTACACCCAGGAGAGGGTCGGAAGAAACGGGAAGAGTTTCCGGATCATTAAATTCCGGTCCATGGTGGCCGATGCGGAAAAGGGAAAGACGCCCCAGTGGGCGTCCCAGAACGATCCGCGCATCACCCGGGTCGGCCGTTTTCTCCGGAACACCCGCCTAGACGAGGTTCCCCAGCTCATCAATATTCTGAAGGGGGAGATCAGCTTCGTCGGCCCCCGTCCCGAACGCCCTTTCTTTGTGGCCGAACTTGAGAAGAGCATTCCCTTCTATTCCCAGCGCCATGTCACCAAGCCGGGGCTGTCGGGATGGGCCCAGATCCGCTACCGGTACGGGGCGACAGTCGACGATGCGGTCAAAAAGCTCGAATACGACCTCTACTACATCAAGAATCTGTCCATCTTCCTCGATCTCATGATCCTTCTCGAAACGGTTCAGGTGGTCCTGTTTCGGCGGGGCAGCCGGTAGACCCATGAATAAATCGACATTGACAGGAAATTCAGGAAAAAAAAAGCGTCGGCATTTTGCGATCTTCCGGATTCCGGAAAGTCTCGCATTCCAGGGGACGAGGCAATGAATGGTGCAGCATCCCCGCCTTTCGCCGAGGAAGATTTCTCCAGCGACAACCAAATCCGTCCATTGATGCCGGGGGCCAGACAGTCATGACCGAAACCTCTTCCCGCTTTCATCTTCTTTATATCCTGACCGAACCCTTTGGCATGGGGGGGGTCCAGAGCGACATGAAGTCTCTGGGGCCCTACTTTGTGTCCAGAGGGCATCAGGTGACGATCGCCTGCCCCGTCGGAGACCAGGTTTCCCACCTCGTGAAAGGAGGGGTCCGCCATGTGCCCTTCAACGTGCATTTCCGGTCCCGCTCCGAGTTCCTCGATCAGGCCAAAAATCTTCGGGAGCTGATCGGTGCGGTCCGTCCGACGGTTCTCGCGCCCCAGTCGATCCGCTCTTCCTGGGTCTGCCATTCGGCCGCCAGGGATCTTCCTCTGAGACGGGTCACGACCATCCACAATATCCATACGACGATGAACTACCTGTGGGCCGGAGTCTTGCTGAACCGCTGCTCGGACCGGGTGATCTTCGAATCGGAGCACGAACACACCATGTTGACCCGTCTGGGGCTGTCAAAAAAAAAGACGGAGGTTATCCCCAGCGGAATCGATACCGGGGCGTTCTACCGGACTCCCCGTCCGGAGGATTTGTGGAAGGAGCTTCCGGATAAGAGCCGCAACTGCGTCATATTCGGCTGCGTTGCCCGGCTCTCTCCCGAGAAGGCCCACAAGGATCTTCTGACGGCATTCCGAAGGATCCACGACCGCTATCCGGCGACCCGGCTTGTGCTGGTCGGGGATGGCCCCTTAAGGGGAGAGCTCGAGCAGAAGGTCAGGGCAATGGGGCTTTCGACTGCGGTGGCCTTTTCCGGCCAGCGTTCCAATGTCCGGGATTACCTGAACCTCTTCGATGTGTTCGTCCTTGCTTCGACCCGGGAATCCCTTCCCCGGGCCGCCCGGGAGGCGATGGCTTGCGGTCGTCCGGTGATCGCGACCCGGGTGGGGGCGACGAGGGAGGCGGTCCATCATGGAAAGACCGGTTTTCTCGTCTCTCCGGGCCGCCCGGGGGAGTTGGCCCAGGCCATGGAGGAGATGATCCTCTCTCCCGACCGGAGAAAGGGGATGGGAGAGGCGGCGCTGTCTTTGATTCAGGAGCGGTTTTCTCTGGCCCGCTGGCTCGAAGAAAATGAAAAGGTCTATTGTTCGGCTCACCGCCCGGAATTCGCACGGGAGGGCCTGGGACATCCGGACTCTCCCGTGGCTTCTTCGGACTCCGTTCCCGAAGCCGACGCCTGAAGATCGGGTCCCGTTTTTCGGGCCTTTGGGGATTTTTGTAAAAAAAAATAAAATTTTCATTAAATAATTGATAAAAAAAATCATGGGAGTCTTGTTGTCAATGGTTCTGGATCGGGACCGATTTCGGGAGGGGACCGGCGGATCGATGACCTCCGTTCTGACGCCTGCCTCTGAGAAGTGGATGGCACGATTGTTGCTTTTATGACGGCAACAGAAATTCTTTCAATTATAAGGAGACAAAACATGGGGTGCTTCAGGCGGGTATGTTCGGTTTTTTTTCTGTTTCTGGCTTTGTTCGGTGCGTCGATCCTCAGTCCCGTCCGGGCCCTGGCCACGGAACCGTACCGGATCGGAGTGGGGGACAGCCTGTCGATCCTCGTCTGGAACGAACCCCAGCTGACCCAGAACCTGATCGTCCTTCCGGACGGAAAGGTGTCCTTTCCCCTGGCGGGGACCCTCCAGGCGGCGGGCTACACTACCGAAGAGCTCTCCCGCCACATCGCGTCCCGGCTGACCTCGGTCTTCAAGAAACGCCCTTCCGTTTCTGTCATTGTCCGTTCCATCGGGAACAACTTCTTCTATGTCATGGGAGCGGTCGGACACGCCGGAATCGTTCCGTTCACGCACAACATCAATCTTCTTCAGGCGATCATTCTGGCGGGAGGAGCGAATCTTTCCGCGAAGAAAGAGGCGGTGATCCTGATCCGCGACAACAAGCCCCGGACCATTTCCATCGAGGATCTCGAGAAAGGGAAGCATCTCGAGGACAATATTCCCATCCGTCCGCAGGACACCATCATCGTTCCGATCCGGACCGACCAGATCTTCATCATGGGCGAAGTGTCCGCCCCGGGGGCCTACTACTATGAAAAGAAGATGACCGTCATGAAGGCCCTGATCAACGCCCACGGATTCACCCAGTTCGCCTCCCTCGGGTCTGTGAAGATCGTCCGCCAGCGTCACGACGGAACCCGGAAAATCATTCCGATCGACATCAACAAGGTCGAAAGCGAGAAAAAGGTCGACAAGAAAGAATATCTCAAGCCGGGCGACATGATCTTTGTGCCCCAGCGGCTCTTCTGATGAAGAAAATCGTTCTGGTGGGCTTTCTGACACTCCTCCTCCGGCCCTCGCTCGCCCTGGCCGACCCGATCTATGGCGCGCCGGTTCCCGGGACGGAGGCTCCTTCCCAGGAGGTGCCCACTGCTCCGGTGGGGCCTCCCGCGGTAGAAAATCCCGAAGGGCAGGGGTCCCAGCAGGACTCTCCCGGTCAGAATCAGGGCTCGGGCGCGGGGCCGGGAAATGCGGGGCCCTACAATCCCCTTCAGAACGAGCCGAATGCTCCCGGATCCCCTTTCGGAAGTCCGGGACAACCGGGAGGCCAGCCGGGCCAGCCCGGCCAGGCCGGACAAAATGGTCAGGGCGGGCAATCGGCCCAGCCGGTGAGCGAAGCTCCGACCTTCATGAACGGGGCTCTTCCCAACACCCAGAACCCCTTCCTGCCCACGGGAATCTCGCCGGGGACCTTTACGGCCCCGCTCACCAGTCTCTTCGAGCTTCAGGGGGTTCCGGCCCTGGCCGCGCCCCTCATGGGCCAGGTCTATCGGCCGTTCGGCCTGTCGCTCTACCAGCCCAATCCGTTCCAGATCGTCCCCCAGGGGTACGCGTCCCTGACGGGAACCTTCGAGACCGATACCAATATCAATTACTCCCCGACCAGTGCTGAGACGGGCTCATTCTATTCGATCACCCCGGCTGTCGCCTATTCGACATTCGACGACTACGGATATCTTTCTGTTCTGGCAAACGCCTCCTACGTCTCCTATGATACAGGAAACATCCCGTCCTACCTGTCCGAAATGGGAGGAATCAGTGCCGGAACCTATGTCGGAAACCGGGTCTTTGTTGGAATTCAGGATCTGGCCATGAGGGGAGAGATGCCACAAAACACGGGTTCTCCGATCGGCTTCCTGACCGGAGTCGATCCCTATTTCACGAATATGGGGGGAGCCGAAGCGGGATTTGCCCTGACCCCCAAGATCTCCTTTGTCGAGACCGCCATGGACCAATATTTCGACATGACCGCCTACGGGGCCGGGATCATGAATATCCAGTCCCTCACCCAGGCATTGAACTACATCGACAAGACCTCCATGCTTTCGGCCTCCTACACCTATTCCCAGGGCCTCTTTTCGCTCTATCCGTCCTTCATTTCAAACACCGTCGCCGGGACGGCCATGCACTCCCTCACCCCCACCACGTCGACAGGAGTGGGGGGAAGCGAGACCTATTACATGATGCAGGGGGATCCCCTTCTGAATTTTTATATGATTACCGGCTACGGCCTGATCAACCATACCTTCACCCACAGCCTGACCGCCTCCGTCCAGGGCGGGTACAATGTGGTCCGGTTTGAAAACGGCCAATCCTATCCGGGTCCTTTGCTCGACCTCAATGTCACCTACACCTCGGGCCCGCTTTCACTGACCTTCAACGCCGGATGGTTCGAGGAGAACATGATGTCCTACGGGGTCGAGATGGGCCCCGAGGATGTGAAGCAGGCTCTGGCCTACTTGCATTACCGAATCACTCCAAAAACCTCATTCATGATTTCGGGGGGGTACATAAATGCAAGTTTTTTCAACGCGCCGGCCTTTTCGAACAACTTCTTCCAGACCCTTCAGCCCACCCAGAACTATTATATGGATTCGATCGTGCAGACCGACGGGGTCTTCTGGAGCCCCAATAAATGGCTGACGACAAGTTTAGAATACAATCTCGTCAGCTACACGACCAATCTCCCCAGTGAAACCATCGTCGACAACCAGTTCATCGCCATGGTTTCGGTCTATTTTCCTTTCTAGGAGAGAAGAGTGAGTTCTTTGAAGAACCGGAAGTGTGGAAGCAAGCGAGGAACAGGTGAATCCGTCCTCCTCGGATCAATGACCCTTCAGAAGGAATGTCCATGAATACATTCGAACCGAAAACATTGCTGGCATTGGCCCTTCTGGGGATAAAGAGGCACAAGCTGATCGGCCTCCTCACCTTTTTGCTGATTCTGGTCCCGGTCCTGGCGGTGGGCATGATGAAAAAGCCCATCTATGTTTCCAAGGCCACCGTCTACCTGAAGGCCAACAATTATTCGACCTCGAGCCTCGACAACCGGATCCATCCTCCGAGGAGTCTCGGGATCCAGCTCGCGATCCTGAAAAGCGCCTATCTTGCCCAGAAGGTCGTGGCCGCGTTGCCCGACGAGACCCTCCGGGATCTTGAGGCCAACGCCGAATACACCGATTATGAAACAAAGTTTCTGAACCTGATCCGGACGACCCTGGACAAGCCGCCCATTGTCGTGAGCCCCCAGGAAAAGGCATCTCTTGAACTCAGAAATGCCCGAATGAATTTCCGTGGAGCAGGTTATGGCGGGATCATCGAGATTTCGGCCGAATCCCAGGATCCAAAAGTCTCCCGGGATCTGGTCAATGCCTATATCGATGTCTTCAAGGAGATTTCGAGCAATTTCGCGACAGCACAGCAGGCCGATCTCGACAAGAGCCTGAGCCTTCAAATCCTGAACGCCAGAAGCCTTCTCAAGAAGAGCGAGGAGGATCTGATGGCCTTCCAGAATAAAAATCGTGTCAAGGGAAGGAGCCACAACGAGATCGATGTCGGCAATTATTTTGCCCAGGAAACGGCGCTTTTGAGCACTCTGAAGGCCCGTAGGGCGAACCTTCTCCTGACCGAAACCGAATCCCATCCCGATGTGGTGGGGATCAGCGAGCAGATCTCCGAGATCAAGAGAAAGCTCCATACACTAAACCATATGGCAAGTCCCAAGGGAGGCCGGATCGATGTTTCGGGACCCGAATGGGAAAATTTTCTTGAAGAGAACGTCAAGATGGACAAGGACCTTATGGGCGAGCTTGAACAGGAGCGGAGCTCTGTGCGGATCATCGCCGATTCAAACCTCGAGAACATGGTTGTGATCGACCCGCCCACCATTCCCGCCGTTCCCAAGATGGCCAAGGGGCTCCGCGTCATGATCCTGGGTATCTTTATGAGCTTTGCCGGGTCGGTCGGGGTTCCGTTCCTGTTTGTCTTTTTCCGAAAACCCGTTCTGGGCGAGGAGAACCTGAGAGCCCTCTCCGCCCTCCCAAATCTGGCCAGCATTCCGAAGATTCCCAGGAAGATCGTCCCCGAACGGAACGGATCCAAAATCTTGCGGGTCGACCATCCCGTCGGGGCCCCGGAGTTCTGGGCCTTCCAGAAAAGCTTCGAAACCCTCTACTTCAGGCTTCGCCAGCTGTCAAAGACCGAAAAAGACCAGGTGATCCTCTTTACAAGCCAGACCTCCGGCGAGGGAAAGACCCTGTCGGCGACCAACCTGGCACTCACCATGGCCGCCTGGGGCAACCGGGTCATCCTGTTTGACATCGACCATGTCCGGGGAAATCTCGCCGGATCGATGAACCTGCAGAATCGGTACACGGTGGAGGCCTTCTTTCGGCCGGGAGACGTGACTCCTCCGATGATCGCCTGGGACCAGAGCAATCTGGCCACGGTCTCACTCGGAGACTTCGGGGCAGACTTCTGGCGGACCACACAAGACTCGGTCCTGTTCAAGGGATTCGAACTGCTTCGCTACCAGGCAAACTTCATCCTGATCGATGCGCCTCCGATCCTGGCCGCTCCCGATCTTCTGAGCCTGTCTGCCTATGTCGACGGAACCATCCTGGTGGCCCGGAACACCCAGAGCCTGGAAAAAGAAATTTTGAAGACCGAATCGGCCCTCAAAGAGCATCACTTCAAGATTCTGGGAACGATCCTGAATGAATCGAACGAGACTCGGGCCTCCTATTATTCCACCTACGGGTATGCGCCCAAGACGGTAGTCCGGGAATGAGTTCTTCCTCAAGATCTTTTCGGGGAGACTTTCCTGCGGCGCAAGAGGAAGGATGGCCCGCCCGGGGAGGCGTGTCCCGGGTGGATATGTTCGAATCCGGCATTCCCATCCTTCCTTGGCAGTACTATCCCATTGCCGTTCTTCTGGTCCTGATCGGGTGTTTCGAAGTGGGGGTTCCCCGGCTTGTGTTGCTTCCGTTGAGTCTCGTGGTGTTTTTGCCACTCATTTCGAAGAGCCTTCAGTCTCCTCTTCCTGTCCTGATCGCCCTGGCGGCCTACATTCCTTATTCCAAGGCCGTTGCGGGCAACATGGGAGGGGCGGTCACAGGACTTAACTTCACAACTCTTCTGACCGTCATCGCTTTGATGAGCATCCAGGCGGCATCCAACCGACGGTCAGCGAATGCGGGCTGGTCATATACTCCGGAGGATCTTCCGTCGACCTTTGAACTGTTTTTCAGACGTTTGATCATTGTTTTTATCGTGCTCGGAGCCATCTCCGTCCTTCATACCGATATTATCTTCGACCAGTGGACTTTCTTTACCGCCATTCTCGATTTTAAACGATGGGTAGACCCTTTTCTGATCTTCTTTTTTTTCTCTTACCTCGTCCGGACCGAAAAAGAGGCCAAGATTGTCATTACGACCATGGCCGTCACCCTGGCGATTATCGGGATCGGGTCAATCTGGCAGCACCATGTGGTGAGCGGCTATAACCACCGAGTCCGAATGAGGGGGATTGCCGGACAAGCCAATCAGATGGGCGCTTTTTATGTCAACTACATCTTTCTCCTGCTCGCCTTTTTCATGATGAAGGGAATCAAGCTCCGAAGCCGCACCCTGTTCGCCATCGGTATGTTCGGATGTTTTCTGGGACTTATGGCCACCGAATCCCGGGGGGATGCCCTCGCTCTGGCGATTGGTGTTCTGGTTTATTTTTTCTTCCGGAACAAGGGGCTGTTTTTTGCCATGGTGGGTGTGATCGCCTTTCTGGCGGTGAATATCCAGTACCTTCCTCAGGGGCTTCGCGACCGGGTTCAGCACACTTTGACCAATCGGGATCCGGAAGGGTTATCTGGAGGAACAAAGCTTGATGCCAGCGCCCGGACCCGTCTGGCACTCTGGGCCGGAGCTATCAACATGATGAAGGATCACCCCGTGGTCGGGGTGGGCTACAAGATGTTCCAGCCCCTGATCTACGACTATGTTCCCAAGAACGATGAAACCGCCGATCTGCCACTCCGGGGCAGAGATGCCCACAATGCCTACATGTTGATCGGGGCAGAAATGGGGATTCCCACCCTTCTCTTCTTCCTGCTCCTTCTGGCCAACATGTTCCGGGTGACCTTTCGCGCCTATCGGGCCAGCGTCGATCCGTTCTGGAAGGCCGTCTCCCTGGCGACGATGTGTTCCGTTCTCTCCCTATTGATGACCAACCTGTTCGGATCGCGCGTGATCAGCCTCGTATTGGCGGGGTATCTCTGGGGTCTTCTGGCCATTCTTCTGAAAGTGCCGGCCTGGCAGGAACGGCTTCGCCCTCCGGAGGTCTCCCGATGATCCCCGTTCTCTACTTGATCGATCATCTGAGACAGGGCGGGTCGGAGAGATATGTCTGTGAACTCGCCCGGTCGGCCAGCTCCTTCGGAGTCTCCCCCCATGTCTGTGTCTTTTCGGCGGGCGGACTCTTCTTTGACGAGGTGAAAAGGACCGGGATCCCCCTTTTTGAGGCCCCGGTGAGAACACTCTACCATCCCTCGACGCTTGGGCAGATTTCCGGACTTTTTCGTTATGTGCGCAAAAATGGAATCCGTGTCATCCATTCCTTCCAGCCAAACGCCAATGTTCTGGGAACTCTTGTCGCGAAGGCCGCCGGCCTGCCGGTCGTTGTTTCGAGGAGAAGCCTGGGAGACTTCGGAAGCCTGGGCTCGCCCCGCCTCGAATGGATACAGAAGAAGGTTACCAACCGGATGGCCGACCGCTTTCTTGCCAACTCCCGGGCTGTGCTCGAGGCGGCCTTG
>JAYWMN010000019.1:0-44435 GCA_035873205.1 Nitrospirota bacterium | reverse complement strand
GGGAAGGGATCCCCCGGATCATCATGAACCAGCTGTTTCTGCTGACCCCTCTGCAGACTTCCTTTGGGTACAACGCTGTCTCGATCGTGAACGGACGGCCGGAGACCCTTCCCCTGGCAGAGACACTCAAGGTCTTCCTTCATTTCAGGCAGGACGTGGTCACCCGAAGGACCCTCTTCCGGCTCAGGAAGGCCCGGGAACGGTTCCATATTCTGGAAGGTTTGCGGCGAGCAATTGACCTGATCGACCAGATCATCTCCCTGATCCGCGGTTCAGGATCCCCGGAGGAGGCCCGGCAGGGTCTGGTGACGAGTTTCCAGTTTTCCGAGATCCAGGCCCAGGCCATTCTGGATCTCCGGCTTCAGAGGTTGACGGGTCTCGAGCGGGACAAGATCGAAGCCGAATATCGGGAGGTGGCCGCCCTGATCGCGAAACTTGAAGCTATCCTCGCTTCCAGGCAGAATCTCCTCGAGGTGATCCGACAGGAGACCAAGGACCTTCTGGAGCGTTTCGGGGATGACCGGAAGACCAAGATCATTCCGGATGAGGGAGAATTGACCCCCGAAGCACTGATTCCCGACGAGCCCTTTATCGTGACCCTTTCCTATGAAGGGTACATCAAGAGGATGCCTGATGCGATCCTTCCGACGCAGAAGCGGGGCGGAAAGGGGAGAATCGGGGTCACGCTGAAGGAGGACGATTGTCTGATCGCAACTCTGACCTCCCATGCCCACGACACCCTGCTTTTTTTTACCGACCTTGGCAAGGTGTACCGGCTCAAAACTTACGAATTGCCCGAAGCCCAGCGAACGGCCCGGGGGAAACATCTTCTTTCCCTTCTGTCTCTTTCTCCTGACGAGCGGGTCGCGGCCATTCTTCCGGTCCGCTCCTTCGAAGGGGAGAACGTTCTTCTCTTCGGGACTTCTCGCGGGTATTTCAAGCGGACGAGGTTGTCGGAGTATGGCAACATCAGGCAGGGAGGGCTGATTGCCACTGTTCTGGAAGAAGGGGATCGTCTGGCCAAGGTGCTGATCGCCCATCAGGACCGCCGGGTCGTGGTGGCCACAAAGAACGGAATGTCTATACGATTTGAAAATAGTGAAATCCGGATGACGGGTCGCGCTACCCGGGGGGTTCGGGCCATCAGGCTGGCTGCCGAAGATCGGGTGGTCAGTTTTGAGGAGGTAAACGATTCCGATTTCCTTCTTGTGACCACGGAAAAAGGGTATGGAAAACGGGTCGACAGCAATGTTTTCAGGCTTCAGAAACGGGGCGGAAAAGGGGTCCGGATCACGAAAGTAACCCCTGACACGGGATCGGTGGTTGCCATTCTCAAGGTGACGGACCGGGACGATATCGATGTTGTGACCGATACAGGTCGAGTCATTCGCATCCCTTCAGATCAGGTTCGCATGACAGGCCGAATGGCCCGGGGAGTTCGCCTGGTCAATCTCTCGGACAGCCCCGGTGAATCGATCGTCTGCGCCGCGGTGAATCCGAGACGGGAGCTCACTCCTCTTGAAAACTATATGGAAAGGGAATCGGAGGATTAGCACCAAACCTCTGATTTATCTGATGGTGAGCCTGTTCCTTCTGGTGGGATGTTCGAAGTCCAAATCCCGTCTGATCTACCATGAAGGAGTCAGGGCTGAAAAGGCCTTTCGCTTTGAAGAGGCGGCAGCGGATTACAACAAGGCCATTCGAATTGCGCCCAGATCCGGCATAGCCGGACTTTCCTATTACCGGCTGGGCGTCATCGAAGACCGGTTCATGAACCGTCCGGACCATGCCATAGAAGACTATATCCGGGCTCTCGAGAATCTTTCCGACGTCGACACCCGCCAGAAGGCCTCTTTCTACCTTGCTCGTGATCTTGTAAGCCGGGGACGGCTCAACAATGCCTTGTCCGTTCTTAAAAAGCTGACCGAATCGCGTCCCCCTGAAAAGCTGGCTCTGCGGGCGATCAACCTGACCGCCCGCATTCTTGAACGGGAGGAACACTATCGTCAGGCCCTCGCTCTCTATCGGGAGGTAAAGGAGAAACAGAGCTCGACCGGGAACCTGAGGGGACGACGAGCCTGGCTCAAGGTCGGCCTTCTGGAGGGGTTGCTTGGAAATCCCGGACAGGCATCGAAGGATTTGAAGAAGTTTCTCATCGCCTATCCGCATGGTCCGATGGCGGCTATCGCTGAGTTCAACCTTGCAAGGAACCTGAGCGACCTTGGACATGATCGCCAGGCTCTGGCGTTGCTCTCCGACGTGATGGGCCGTTATCCGAATCCCGATGAAGTGAACGCCCAGATCGCCTCGGTCCGGAAAAAAATGAAGGACTCAGCGAACAAGGCGTCGGAGGCAGAAGCTCAAAAGGCCCCCGACCAAACGGCAGGATCAAAAAGAAGACGATAATGCTGATCAACGAAACGTTCCTGAGCATTCAGGGAGAGTCAACCTTTGCGGGCTGGCCATGTTTTTTCATACGAACAACAGGATGCCCTCTCCGGTGTCGATGGTGCGATACCGCCTACGCCTTTCACGAAGGATCGGACCGGACCATTCCGGATCTCGTCCGAGAGGCGGACTCCCATGGGGTTTCCCTTGTCGAAATTACGGGAGGAGAGCCCTTCGTGTCACCTGAGCTTCCGGATCTGGCCCGGGCTCTTCTCGATAAGGGAAAGACCGTTCTGATCGAAACGTCGGGAGCCTTTCCGGTGCCCGCTGGCCTTGACCGAAGATGCCGTATTATCATGGATGTCAAGCCTCCCGGTTCCGGCATGGAAGGAACGATGCGAGAGGAGACCTTCCAGGCTCTGATGCCGGGAGACGAGGTCAAGATCGTCCTCGCCGACAGGAAGGATTTCGAGTGGTCCATGAAGTTTCTGGACCGAATCGGGCTTCCTGAGTCGATTCCGGTAAGCCTGTCGCCGGTTTTTGGCGAATGCCGTCCCCAGGATCTCGCTTCCTGGGTTCTGGAGTCGAAAAGAGTGCTCAGGATTCAGATCCAGCTTCACAAGATTCTGTTCGACCCTGACAAAATGGGGGTCTGATTGATCGAGAACAGTAAAACATCCCGGGGGGTTGTGCTGGTCAGCGGAGGCATGGACAGCGCCGTCACTGCCGCAATCGCGCGGTCCGAATGCCATGAGGTGTCCTTCTTGCATGTCCGCTACGGGGCGCTGACCCAAGATCGGGAACAGCAGTCCTTTGAGGCATTGACAGCCCATTTTGCTCCGGCACAGTGCCTGATGACAGAGTGCCCTTCCCTCAAGGCGGTCGGAGGTTCGGCCCTGACTGATTCCAGTATAGGAATTCCCGAAGGGGATCCTGACCGGATCGGGATTCCGGTAACCTATGTCCCGTTCCGGAATGCACATTTTCTTTCCGTGGCTGTCTCCTACGCTGAGGTTCTGAAATATGACCGGATCTATATCGGGGCGGTGGAGGAAGACGGATCGGGTTATCCCGACTGCCGGAGAATCTTCTATGACGCGTTCGAACAGGCTGCCCGTCTGGGAACGGCTCCATCGGACTCGACCCTTTCCATCCTGACCCCGGTCATCCATCTGTCCAAGGCAGACATCGTCAGGGAAGGGGTGCGGCTTGGAGTTCCGTTCGAACTCACATGGTCCTGCTACAAAAATGGTAAAAAAGCCTGTGGCCGTTGTGACAGTTGCGCTCTGCGGCTTCGCGGGTTTTCCCGGGCCGGTGTTTCCGATCCGCTGGAATACGATTGACAGACAGGCAATCCGGATAAGGTGGGATTGTCCCACCGAAACGAGGGGTAGTTAACGCTGTGAACCAGTCTCTTGAGGAAAGGATGATCATATCATGACAAAAACGGAACTTCTGACCTCTGACCCAATGGCAAAAAAGACCTCCGCCGTTATTCTGGGTATTTTCGAGGAAACCAAAGGATTGGACCCCCTCGTGAAGACAGCCGACCAGGCACTGGGAGGGGAGATTGCCCGCATGCAAAAAAATGGAGAAATCCGCGGGACATTTTCCGAAACGATCCTTCTCCCCACTTATGGAAAGCTTCCTGCCCGCTTCGTCATGATCGTGGGGCTCGGCAAAAAGGAGAAACTGACCCCGGAATCTCTCAGAAAGGCTGCCGGTTGTGCGGCATCGACCCTCAGAAGCCGGAATCTCACCGACTGCGTCAATACCCTGGCCCTGGTGGGAACTGAGACCGCATCCGACGTCGAGGCCCTGGTGGAAGGTACTCTGCTCTCCCTTTACCGCTTTGATGTCTACAAGTCGGAGAAAAAGGATGAGCCGGCCTATGCCTTGAAGACGCTTTGGGTGGCCGTTCCGAAAAAGAATGAAAAATTGGCCGAAACCGGACGGTTGTATGGAGAAACGCTCTCCAGAAATACGATGCTGGCCCGGGATCTCGGGAATCACCCGGCCAATGTGGCGACTCCGACCATGATTGCCCAGACGGCGGAAAAAGAGGCCAGGAAGCGGGGGATCACCTATCTCTCCTACGACCGTGAGAAACTTGAGGGAATGGGCCTCAACGCCCTGGTCGGCGTTGCGAAGGGGTCGGACGAACCCGCCCGTCTGATCGTTCTGGAATATCGTCCGGAAAAACCGAAGAATTCCCAGCCGGTTCTGCTGGTAGGGAAAACCTTGACCTTCGACAGCGGGGGAATTTCCCTGAAACCCGCCGACAAGATGGAGCTGATGAAGGGAGATATGAGTGGGGGGGCCGCCGTTCTTGCGACGATCCTGTCCATCGCTGATCTGGGCCTTCCGGTCCATATTGTGGCGGTCATGCCGGCGACCGAGAACATGCCCTCGGGCAAGGCCAACAAACCAGGTGATGTTGTTCGGGCCTTCAACGGAAAAACGATCGAGATCATCAACACCGATGCCGAAGGACGTCTGATTCTGGCGGACGCGCTGTCCTGGGGAATCAGGACCTACCATCCCCTTCTTGTGGTCGATGTCGCGACCTTGACCGGTGCGGTCGTGGTGGCCCTCGGAGGCCATGCGATGGGGATTCTCGGAAACAACGAGGACCTGATAGACCGGGCCAGGAAGGCGGGAGAACTGTCCGGGGAACGGGGATGGCCGCTCCCGCTCTTCGACGAATACTTCGAGCAGATCAAGTCCGATGTGGCGGATATCAAAAATACGGGAAGCAAGGGGGCAGGAACAATTACGGGGGCGGCATTTCTCCACCATTTCGTGGGTGACACACCATGGATCCATCTAGATATTGCCGGAACGGCCTGGGTCGAATCGAACGAGCCCTATAAACCGAAAGGCAATGTGGGCATGGGGGTTCGTCTGATGACTTATCTAGTTCGGGATCTCCTTGAGCACCCCTTTTCCGGTTCACCGAAGAAAGGAGCCCGAAAGGAGAAATAGGGCTTTGTCTTACCCGCTCCTTTGATGATCATGTCGACAAAGCAGAAAGAGACGAAGGGGAGCGGTCAGCCTGATCGTGCCCGCGCGGTTGCGACCAACCGGAAAGCCCTCTTCCGGTATGAGATCCTTGAGCGGTTCGAGGCGGGGATCGTCCTTCTGGGCACGGAGGTCAAAGCCCTTCGGGAAGGAAATGTCAACTTGGGGGATGCCTTTGTCCGTTTTGAGGGGGAGGAGGCCTTTCTTTACCAGATGCATATCGGCCCCTATCGGGGGGGGAACCGGGAGAACCACGATCCTCTTCGAATTCGTAAGTTATTGTTGCACAAGAAGGAAATAAAAAAGCTCTTCGGCCTGACCCTCCAGCGAGGCTTGACCGTCGTCCCTCTCGGGATCTATAATAATAAAAGGAAATTCAAAGTCACCCTTGCCCTTGTGAAAGGGAAAACCTTGGCTGACAAACGGGAGGCGACCAAACGTCGGGAGGCCGACCGGGAAATATCAAGAGTGTTCCGCTCCAACCAGAAATTCTCCAAAAGCGATTCATAGGGGGCGACCTGGGTTCGACGGGGACAGGAAAGCTCAGATTGCATGCCGAGGTACCTGGAGCCTCGTAAATCACCTAGGAAAAATTCAAATGCCAACGAACCTATGGCTCTCGCCGCTTAATTAAAAACTAAGCGTGCGCGCCGAAGAAGCAGTGCCAACCTGACTTCCGAGGCGTCGACGAAGTTGGCTGGTCGATCGGGTCTGTCCCTGCCCTTTCGACGAGACCTTTGGGACTCGCGGATTCCACGGTGTGCCTTTTCCCCTTGGGTCTGCTAAAATCAAATAAAGGCTAAGCATGTAGTGATCTGACGTGGACCGTTTCCGGACGCGGGTTCGATTCCCGCCGCCTCCACCATTTCATCATCCCGTACCATCCAAGACAAACTGAGTTGGGAACCATAAAATGTCCGTTTCGGACATTTTATGGTTCTTTTTACGAGGACAATTTATCGTTCGGACAATTTATCCTTCCCACTTTTATTGTCGGATCCCTGCGATGAGTTTTAAGAATGACCATCCGAACTATCAATCATACGAAGATAAAGAGCTTTATTTTTCGAAACTCCCCAAAGATATGGGTTCGGTCCTTCAGGGGTTCCTGATCCGAATGTGCGAAAGAGATTCCGATAAGCTGAAAGAAGTTGTCAATCTGATGGCGGCTCGGATTCCGATGGAAGTGACGACAAATTGGGGATGGGATTTCCTTATTGGGGATTTATCACGCTACTCGACAAGATTGTGTGAGGGTCCTTTACCTAAAGTGATGGATTTTTGGGTGGATCTTTGCACAAATGAGGCTGTTTCCTGTTCGGGAGAGGACTTGAACGAGTTCCTCGAAGATTTCAAAGTCGGATATTTCCTGAATACAGAAAATTATTATTATGAACCTACTTGGGAATTACGAAAAAGTGTTTCGTCACGGATTGGAACCGTGGAAGAAACGGTATCTCAAGTCAAGGATATTTGTTCGCAGACGATGGACCATTTGAATCAGGCAAAAGAGCACCTGAAGAATACGACGAACGATCGAGACAGGAAAGATGCTATCCGTGATTGTTTGTCGGCTGTCGAATCTCTACTGAAGAATCTGTCGGGAGAAAATGATATTCAAACTTCTACCAGAAGACTGATTGATGGCGGGTCTTGGGGGCCCAAGAGTATTCTTAAAGAAGGATTAACAATATGGGATAAAATCCACAATGATTACCCCGATGTCCGTCATGGAAACCCAAAACGATCCGATATCACCGATGAAGAAACTCTTTATTGGATTGAAAGGATGACTTGTTTCATCAACTATTTATCGAGATTAAAAAATAGAATGAGATCCTAATCGCAAATTTTCGATTTCAACTTCCCAAAAGATTCGCTTCTGATCACTTCTGAGTTGGGAACCATAAAATGTCGCAAACGACATTTTATGGTTCTTTTTGTATGCGACACATTATCGTTCCGATATGCTATTCTTCCCAAAATTCTGATCAGGACTAAATCCAGATCTTGCCCTAGATTAAGGCCCTTTCATCTGGGCGCCTGTAGCGACATACTCCAAGAAAATGTCGATCGACTCGGTGAGTATGGCCATGAAGCGTTCGTCGAGGCTGGGCCATTCAGAAGCATTGAAAGAGAGGCTCAAACTGGCTCCATTGTGGAAAGTCTGAGTGACCGCCTGGAGGCGGAGAGGCTGTCCACTAATGTGTAGCCGGAATGGAGGTTGTCGCTGCTGATGACTTATCTGGTCGTTTCTTCCGATATGATTCCTGGCCGTCAAATATCCTCCAAATGATTGTGGTGTCAGAGGCATGCCTGGATGGGGTTGAAGATAATAGGGAACTATAGCCAGCACAAAATCACGCATTGGCAGAGCACCGGGCACTACCGGAGTATGCCCTGCTTGAACCGTGTCAGAGACTCCGTAGGCTTTACAGAGCCAGACCTGCAAAAGATGCTGTTTGTGGAATTGATCGCCAGGCTGTTCAAGATGAAGTTCGAGCCCGGTTAAACCGACATATCGTCCAGAATGATTATATTGAACAGAAAACTTCGTTCCCCAACCTGTTAGCGGCCGTACATCGCAGATAAGAACCCCATTTTGAGATATATGAGCGGCCGCCGTTGTAAGCTTCGCTTCTAACTTAGCCATAAAAGATTCGCATAGATTCAAAAGGACCGTTGACTCCCGTTCGCGTACTGCCATGTTTTCAGCAACGACTCGCTGGGCATCCAGGGATTGTTGCTGAAGCCGTTCGAGTGCGGTATGACCCGAGGAGCTCATCGGGATCAGCTGTGCATTGCGGTCCCAATCGGCGATGCTGTCAATTATGCCGGCGACTTCGGTCGCTTCTCTTATGCGGCGGTCGAGTGGGCAGATCATTCGCTCAAGGAGTGATTGAAGGAGGGAGTATCGACCACCTCTTGGAAATAGTTCCCGATATCTCGCCTCATGAACCTTCTCGCGAGGAAAAATCACTCCACCCGAGAGCATATAGTAGATCACCTTTCCGAGGGAATAGATGTCGGCCGCAGGTGTGACCTCAAGTATTCCGCCATCTTCGAGTTCGGGTGCCATGAAAGATCGAGGACCGACAACCTCGCCTGTCTCAGTGGTTCTCGGCAGTTCGCGGATGAGGCAGATACCGAAGTCGGCAACCCAGACTTCATGTCCATTGCCGCTGAAAAGAATATTTTGGGGTTTGATGTCCCGGTGTATGATTCTGGTGGCGTGAGCCGCGATCAGGGCCTGGGTGATTTGTTTGACAACGAGGAGAACGCTGTCCGGGGATTCCCGATAGAGCGCCAGCCGCCCGGGATCGCTTAGGACGCCTCCTCGAGCAATAGGCATTACCAAATACTGCTTCTCCTCGATGATGACTCCATCATCGAGGGCTGAATGATCTACAAGTTTGATAATATTGGGATGCTGAATACGTTTGATCGCTTCGATCTCACTCAGGAATCGTTGGTTCCTCGATGGATTAAGAACGCGCTTGAGAGCTAATCTATCTTCATATTCACCTTTCAGATCGATGACCGAGAAAACTTCGCTCTGGCCTCCATGGCCTAATTTAGTTCCTTCGATTTTCCAACGACTCCCATAAATCTTAGCCATGTTGGAAGCCCTTCCGTCTTTTTCAGTGCCTAGCCCATTTTCAGATCATACCACAAGATCCGCCCCACTCTTCCTGGCCCTGACCAACCTCTTTTCGGCGGCGGGAACCCTCCACCGGTCTCTATATTTACTGTTGGGCGTCATCGGAATGGAGTATTCTATGAGTGTTACGCGTATTAATAAATTCGAAGCCAAGGAAGGCATGGCTACGGGTCTTCATGAGTTTCTGATGTCAATCGTTCCCCTCATTGAAGAGGCACAAGGCTGTATATCGTGTCAGATGCTTCAAAATCAGGAGAGGCTAAGCGAGTTTGTAGTTATTGAAGTGTGGGACTCCGTCTCCGCACATCAAGTTTCGGTGAAGAACATTCCCCCTGAAAAAATTGCTGTCATCATGCCACTGCTGGCAAGCCCGCCTGGCGGTTGGTAATACGCTACATAAGCCTGTTGGCGGCCGCTTAGGAGATTCTAATATGAAACCTCAATCGAAGGCATCCATAGATCTGGCGGTTCGGCACTTTGAGCGACAGAAGGACTGGGCCAATTGGCTAGCAGAAAACCACAGCTCGTCGCCTGGCGTATGGTTGCAACTTGCAAAAAAGGGGGCCGATATACAGTCCGTTTCGTACGTTGAAGCCATTGAGGTCGCACTTTGTTTCGGATGGATAGATGGGCACAAGAAGACCTACAGCGAGCAATTCTGGCTGCAGAAGTTCACTCGGCGCTCGGACAAAAGCGTCTGGTCGAAAATCAATAAAGACAAGGCGCTTGCCCTAATTAAAGAGGGAAAAATGAAGCCTGCCGGGCTCCAAGAAGTTGATCGTGCCAAAAGTGATGGACGCTGGGCCGCCGCGTATGATTCGGCCAGCAAAGCAACCGTGCCAAGTGACTTTCAATCCGCGCTGGACAGTAATACACGGGCCAAAAACTTCTTTGAGACTCTTGATGGTCGGAATCGATACGCCATTCTGTTCAGAATTCAAACCGCCAAGAAGGCCGAAACACGCGCGAAAAAAATTGCCCAGTTCGTCCAAATGCTGGAACGGCACGAAAAAGTGCATTCGTGACCCAATCAATCACCCTGCCCGAATGTCCCCCAACCGATCATTCTAGCCGACTGCCTTCGGCGGCGGCTGAATTCAGTCGTTAGCTGAAAAAATGTTGTTAGTGTAGAAAACATGAGACTTGGGTAGGGAATTTGAAAAGAAACGCCCTTCTGGATATGGTTTGAATGTCCTTCCGAGACGTTCACCAATCCAAGAGAAAGCGTTATGGGAATGTTCCCACAAGAGAAAGATCTCAAGATCGATTTGGGTGTCAATTCACTCTGACCTTGCAGGAGGCCGGTCTCTCCAGCAAGTGGACGGTGCCCGACGGTCAGAAAGAGCATCGGACGGGCTTTTATCAACCGCTCCAGGCGCATGACCAGTGGCGTATAGACTTTGCCTATGTCATTCTTCGGGGAACCCACTCCTTCTTCACGAGCGTGCTGGACGGATACTCCCGACTCATTGTGGATTGGGACCTCAGAAGCACCATGACCACAGACGATGTGGAACTCGTGATCCAGAGGGCCCTGGAATCGCTTCCGAAGTGAGTTTCCAAGCCCCGGCTCATCTCCGATAACGGGCCCCAGTCATCTCGACAGAGTTCCGCTCGTATCTTCGGGATCAGGAGGTGGTCCATTCACGGATCCGGGTGGGACATCCCCAAAGCAACGGCAAGATCGAACGATTCCACAAGAGCCTGAAGTCCGAATGCATCCGGGTCTCCCCTCTGGGAAATCTCGAGGGAGGCCCGGGAGATTATCAAAAGCTACGTGCGGGAGTATAATCACGAGCGCCTGCATGCGTCCCTGAAATACCTGACGCCCTCAGACTATCTGAAGGGCTCGGAACACGTCACCAAGAGGCTTGAAGACCAAAAAACGGCCCTCGAGAATGCCCGAACAATCCGTCGGGAAAAACGACGGGATATTCGAGAGCAAAACCGGTCTTCTGCGTGACCGGTGCAAATCGGAAAAGTGCCATTTCATCTGAACTCAAACAAGCTCCATGTCGTTCAATTGTGTGATGGCACGGATGGTGCCGCCGGTACAAGGTGATAGGATTCCATCACTTTCATGAGTTTCGAACGGTCAGGTGGCCCCCCCGCATTAATTATGGATCCAACATCTCGAAAGTACTGCGAACCAATCGTGTCTGGGCTTAGAACCACGAGAGCCCGAACTGCTTCTGAATGCGGATTGCTGAAACCATGAACGACGCCGCGATGAGTCACCATCGAGTCTCCAGGTCGCAAATCTCTTGTCACGCTGCCTACGGTGGTTCTCAACATACCCTCGAGAACATATAATAGTTCCTCATTATCAGAATGACTGTGTGGTGGAGGAACATTGGCTCCCGGAGGCACGAGCATTTCAAAGCATCCCATCTGAAATCCGTTTCCGGCTTCGTGCAAATATTTTATTTCCAGTTGTCCAACCCGAATAACATTTTGCTCGTCTTGCGAATTGTAGTTTTTCATGGCAAACTCCTCTTCATGCCAATTAATTAGTAAAAATACTTTACATAAAGTAAAATTTATTTAAAGATATGTCAAGAGGGAAAGATGCACTCTTTAAAGAACCCAAAACATTTGGAGATTACTCCCCTCATCGGCTCATTGCTCAGGCTGCCCCGTGAAGTTATTGTCAGCCAAATGCTGGAGACACTAAATACACACGGCTTCAATATCTCATTGACGGAGCTCGGGGTATTCATGTATCCAGGCCCAGAGGGACGGAGACCAATCGATTTGGCCAGACAATGCAACATGACCCGCCAGGCGATGAACTATGTTTTGACGGGCCTTAAACGACGTGGCTTTATCGAGCGGAATACTGGCACTGCGGATGCAGAACGTGTTGTGCTCCTGACCGAAAAGGGTTGGGAAGTAGTGGATCGGATACGGCAATGTGTCGCCGAGGTAGAGAACCAATGGACAGAACATTTGGGAGCCCAAAGGTTCAAGACTTTGAAAGAAACACTATTTGACTTGTCACAGTGGCTGGGAAAGCTACCGTCTTAATGAGCCCTTAAAATGTCCATCAATCCTGACCCCTAGCTCCTTTCTATATTATGGGTTCAGTAATGAATGAGCCTGACGAACCCCCCATAAATGAAATGGGATAAATGAATTCCTTGATTCGGTTGTGGGATGGGGAAGAGAATTCTTTTTTCTGGATAGGTGACGCTTTATGATTCAAATAAAAAACAAACCGACATGATATGGTTCCAAAAATTTCCAGGAAAATGATTTTTTTCCTGAGAAAGTCCAGGAAAGCGACAGATTGTGTTCTTGGAGTGCGACAATTTATCGTTCCCGTCGGAACAATTGAGTTTGGAACAATAAAACATCCTCATTATCGATATCTATCGCTTTCCTTCGTAAGAGAGGCGCCCTCCTCGATCAAGGTCGCTCTGATATCCACGCCCTACTTTTCAGTAAAAGCTCCTCTGATACCTCATTTTTTACCGCTTCCAGAAGATCGGACAAAAGAACGCTTTTCAAGTGGGCTCGCCAGGCTTCATCTGCCTCCCACATAACCCGTGCGACAGCGCAAGGGCCAGTGTCGGGAATGTTTGTTTCCCGGCATGGATTGTTTTTTCTGATTTCCGTGCAAACGAAAGTTGAATGACGCCCTTCAACGGCTTCGACGATATCCAAAAAAGTAATCTTGTCAGGGAGCTTTGCCAAACGGTAACCACCGCGCGGCCCAAGGCTGGTTTCAAGGATTGATGCCTTGGACAGATTTTGCAATGCCTTGGAAAGATACTCCTTTGGGATTCCGTGGAATTCCGCCAAATCCTTTGTCGCAAGATAACGTCCTTGCTGAAGTCCGGACAGAATCGCGCAACAATGGAGAGCCCACTCTACTGGGCCTTTTAACATCATTAGTTCAATCCTGCCTTTTCCAGTCCATAGAGGGAATCCAGTGAGCCAGGGACAGTCCTGAAGCTGACCGCCAATCGATTCCATGAATTGATGATCAAAATGGAAAAGGTCAAGTCCGATATTTCTTTTTCGGAAAACTGTTCCCGAACTCGATTGTAGATTTCATCTGATACTCCATGGTCGGACAGTTTAGTGACGGCTTCCGTCCATTCCAGTGCCGCTCTTTCCCTGGGCGAAAACAACGGGGATTCCCGCCAAATCGGGATATGATAGAGGCGAAGTTCCCTCTCCCCGTGAATCTTGGCCTCTTTGACGTGCATGTCAAGACAGAACGCGCAGCCATTCATGAGCGAAGTCCTGATCGTGACAAGGTCGCCCAGTTCCATCCCTATCGCGCTTTCTTTCACCATGTCACTTAATTCCAGAAGCTTTTTGAATGGTTCCGGCGATTGCTGCACATAGGTAACTCGTTGGTTCATGATTGTCCTTATCTTTTAATGTGATGGGAATACAATTAAGGATAATGTATATCCTTAATATTGACATGTAAAGTGGATCAGACGATTTATCGACATCGATATATTCACGTTTGTCCGCAAATTCTTCCGGACCTTTTCCCGAATTTTCCCGGGAGTGCTCGAGGGCACAGGGTCCGACAATATTCCGGATACTCACACAAGGTGTCCTGAAGAATGATTCGTTATCGACGCTTGATCTATCCCCTGGAGCGGATTCTCAAAGGGTTCGGGTGAAGACAAAAAGGAAGTTACACACCATATCGTGAGACCATGTAACCACACGAGTGAAAAAAGGGGGGAGAATCTGGCATAATCGAACATTATCAGAAATTCCTTTTTGTCTGGGGCCGGCAATCCCGACCGGATGCTGGGAATGGAAATTGAGTGATGATGGTAAAGGCGAGCGTGTGCCCTTGAGTGCGGACAAGAAGAAATACTGGAGTGAAACGGCAAGAAGGCTGACCCCCTATGTTCCGGGGGAGCAGCCGAAAATAGAGCGTCTCATCAAACTCAACACCAATGAAAATCCCTATCCCCCCTCCCCTCTGGTGCTTGATGCCATTCAACGTGAATCAGGAGAGGGTCTCAGGCTTTACCCCGATCCGGAATCGAACCACCTGAAACAGGCCATTTCTGACTATTACAGGATTTCTCCGGGATCGGTTTTTGTCGGTAACGGATCCGACGAAGTTCTGGCCCATACATTCTGCGCATTGCTAAAACAGGATCTCCCACTCCTTTTTCCCGACATCACCTACAGTTTTTATCCCGTCTATTGCGGTCTTTACGGAATCGACTATCGGACCGTCCCGCTCAGCGACGATTTTCGCATTCGCGTCGAGGATTACGACTCTCCGAACGGGGGAATCATTTTTCCCAACCCCAACGCGCCGACAGGATGTCTTCTGCCTGTGGAGGATATCGCCCGTCTGACAGAAAAAAACTGGGACTCTGTCGTCGTGATCGACGAAGCCTATATCGACTTTGGCGGCGAAAGCGCCCTCTCCCTCGTTGGAGAATATCCGAACCTTCTGGTCATACAGACCCTGTCGAAGTCACGGTCTCTGGCCGGTCTTCGCGTTGGTTTCGCCCTCGGCTCTCCGGGGTTGATCGAAGCCCTGGAGCGGGTGAAGAACAGCTTCAATAGCTACCCCCTGGACCGCCTGGCCATTGCTGGCGCCGCCGCATCCTTTCTGGACCGGGACTATTTCGACAAGACCCGCGGGAAAATCATCGAGAGCCGGGAAAGACTTAAAACGGGCCTTGAAGAGCTGGGATTCCAGGTTCTTCCTTCAGCGGCCAATTTTCTATTTGTCCGGGATCCTGCCCGTTCTGCCAGGGACTTGGCCGAAAATCTCAGAAAAAAGGGAATCGTCGTCCGTCACTTCCAGAAACCTCGCATCGAGGACTTCCTCCGGATCACGATCGGGACGGATGAAGAATGCCGGACGCTGATCTTGTCTCTCAAGGAGAATTCTGATGATCGAACGAAAGGTTCGGGAAAGGATCGTTGACCATGACTTCTGAAGTTCGCCTTTCCGGGATAGACCCGTTTTCCCGTCTTGTGGCTCTCTGTGCCGGCTCTTTCATGATCCTGGCCGGATTTTTATCCCGTCCTCCGGTTTCTGTGGCCGACTCCCTCCCCCCCGCTCTGTATTCGAATCAGCCCTACCATGTGCCCGCAGAAATCGATCTTGGGATCGGTATCCAGGACTGGTTCTACCGGGAGGCGGTCGGAGACAGTGACAATGCCGCCCTTCTTGAAGGGCATGTCCGGGCTATTTCCTACTGGGGGCCGGTGATTCTTGGAACCGACTTCTCCTACATGGCCTCCTATTACGGACAGTACACCGGGTCGACGATCGCGACGGGGCAGCCCCTTCAGATTCCGATGGCCGAAACGGTGATCCAGAGTTCCATTCATCTGGGCGTTGAGGTTCTCGATACGGCTTGGGATTCTCTGGGCGTCTGGGCCTCGTACGGATACCATGAGCAGATCTGGATGACTCCGGCCCAGGAGGGGGGGTATCAGGAAAATTACCAGATTCCTTATCTCGGGGTGGCTCTTTACAACCAGAACCCTTTGCCGGGGAAAGCATGGACCTTCTACGAGGAGCTAGGATACCGCTCCGCCCTTTCACCCACGATGACCTCCATCCCGTCGGCCGGGCAATCCATTCCGGCCGGAACCTACCAGCTGGGAGGTTCCTGGAATATTCACGGCCTTGTCGGGGCACGTTACATGCTCGCCCCCCACATTGGTCTTTATCTGAACGGAAATTACAGCTACTGGGTCTTTACACAGTCGACCAACACGCTGACCTCGGGCAATCTTCAATATTACGAACCATCTTCCATCACCAGCTATTTTGGATCGGAAGCAGGGGTTACCCTGGAATTCTGATCCGGGTCCCGGGGCTTGCCGTCCGTTCTTTACTCTTTCAGGTCCTTTCGGAGATGTTCGTATCCCTTCTTGTAGCCTTCTCCGTCTCCAAATTCGAAAAACAGGCGATACCGGGAATGGATTCCCACGATTCGGCGGGCGTGCTTGATGGGGCAGAAAAATTGCTCGGTGCGCGCCGCGACTTCGCGGGCATAGGCGATCAGACCGTTGGCATATCCGCAGTAATTGCAGTTGAACTGTTCGATCCAGTTGAGGTAGGGAAGATGTCCCCTGTCAAGAACCACATAAAGAGATCGCTTGACTCTCGAGATTTCGAGGGCACGAAAGCAGACGGACTGGAAAAGCCAGATCCAGAGGTCGAGGAGAAGGAGAGGAAGATAAAAGGAGTAGAAGACCGGCGCCAAGATTAAATATGTGAGAGGCGTTTCTCTCAGATAGGACAGGATTCCCTGACTTGTTGGATTTTGAGGAGGATGGGTCGGACGAACGGAAAGATTTTTTCCCTTTTCGTGAGTTTCCTGGAACTCCTGTGTTTTTTCCTGGGCTTCACGTTCAATTTCCTGCTCGAGCTCTCGTTCCAGCTCGGAAATTCGGGCAATAATTCCGGCGATCTTCCTGTTCATAAGGGGTCTCCGATCCGGTTTATCGATGTGTCGGGATGGCATCTCTCCAAGGCAGAAGCAGGGTTTCCCGGGATGACGAAGAAAGAATCAATGACAGTGTACCTTAATTCTTATGCAGGATGGTCCGAATCGAATTCTTCCTGCCTCAATTCCTGACAATCGGGAGGGAGTTTTGATGGGAAGAGGGACCCCTTGCAATTTATTTTCAAAAGGATAGAATCTGGAAGACCACACCTTCATAACGGATCGGTAGGGTATTGCCCCTGATCCACAACATTGAAAGGGGAAAAAAATGGGTGATATGCATTGGATGGTGTCTCTTCTGGTCGGAACCATTGTGTTGGCGGCTCTCCTTACGGGCAACAGCATCAAGGAGCACTAGGAGCTCTGGTCCGGAGTGCCGTCCTTCAGTTGTGTTCTCGGCACTTTTACGATTCGCTTCTAATCCTGATGAAGGATGGCTGATCCGGGAAGAATCCTGGCCAGTTTTCGGGAAGTGCCTTTCGGCAGATTTCGAAAACTGGCTTTTTTATTGATCTACCGTCCTTCTCTCCTTCCGGGACAATTTCATCCATGACCAGGACCTTTGCAGAATCACCTCCTACAATGGAAAAATCGGGTTTGCCCTCCGGTTTGTTGATCGTCTTTGAGGGAATCGACGGGTCGGGGAAATCGACCCAAGTCAAGCGATTGGCCCGCGCTTTAGACCAGCGGGGAGTGTCTGCCTGTGTGACAAAAGAGCCGGGGGGAACCTCTCTTGGTCTTCATCTTCGGTCCATTCTCCTGAATCCGGAGGTCGAGATTGCGAGAGAGGCCGAACTGTTCCTCTTTCTGGCCGACAGGGTCCAGCATGTAAAAGAGGTTCTCGTTCCGGCTTTCAAGGAAAAGAAGATTGTGTTGTCCGATCGGCTCCATGACGCGACGATGGCCTATCAGGGATTCGGGGCCGGTCTTCCCCGAGAGTTTCTGGCCGTTCTGAACCGGTTTTCCATGGAGGGGCTCTGCCCTGATTTCACCATTCTTCTTGATCTTCCCATTTCAGCTGTCGAGGAACGGATCAGGGTGCGGGCCGAAGGACGCACGCGCTTCGAGTCCCTCGGCAGGGAGTATTTTGAACGTGTCCGGGCTGGATACCTCGAGATAGCCCGTGTTCACCGGGACAGAATGCTGGTACTGGACGCGTCCCTTCCTCCCGATACCCTAGAGGCCGAGATACTAAAGACCCTGGAAGGCCGCTTCCCGGAACATTTCAAAGGATGAGTCCCGAGAGGCCCCTGTCGGACGTTCTTGGCCATGACTCCGAAATCGGAATCCTCCGAACACTTGTCCGGCAAGGTCTCCAGTCTGCCTCCCTCCTTCTTTGGGGGCCCGAGGGAGTGGGAAAAAAAATGGTCGCCCAAGCCCTATCGCGGGAATTCCTCTGTTCATCGGACAAGGGGGAGGGAGCGTGCGGAGAATGCGAATCCTGCCGGACCCCCCTGTCGCGTCATCCTGATTTCCTGGTCCTCGATTCAGGAGAGGATCTTTCAATCGGAATCGATCGGGTAAGAGACTTCTGCGAACAAAACAGGGAAACGCTTTTGCTCTCTCCCCTGAGGATCGGAATCGTCGACGACGCGCACCGGCTGACGCGGGAAGCGGCCAACGGGTTTCTCAAGATTGTCGAAGAACCTCCGGGGAGAATGCTTTTTTTCTTTGTGACCCCGTTTCCGGACCGATTGATTCCGACGCTCAGATCCCGACTGATTGAAGTCCGCTTCAAGCCTCTTGCGGAGTCGTCCCTAGTTCTGATCTCCCGATCCCTTTTTCCTGATCGTTCCGAAAAAGAGATCTCCGAAGCCGTGGCTCTATCAGGAGGCTCCGTCGTCAGACTGGGTCAGCTTGTCGACCCGTGCTTCCGGGAAGGACAGGAGAAAATCAGACAGTTTCTGGCGAGCTTCAGGCCCGGTTCAAGTCCCGACCAGGAAAGGATCGCCGCCTCATGGACCGTTCTTTCCGAAAAGGAGGGGTTCGACCATTTTCTCGACATGCTTGAAAGGCTGCTGCTTTCTTCTGAACAATACCTTGCCGGAGTTCCGGTCGATCCTGCCTGGGGCGAGAGTCTCATCCCCAAGGAGTATGCCTTGGGAATGGCCGACTTTCGGAGAGCGGAACTCCATGATAGGATAGGAGAAATGCGCCGCATGATGGTACATAACCTGAACAGGGGGCTGGCTCTAGAACAGTTTCTGTGGCAGCTGGACAGGTCGTTTCGTTCCGGAGCCTAGAAATCATAATATTCTCGTGAAGGCTTCACGAAAGGCAATCGAATGAACGCTTCATCCGCCATATTGGTTCCTCCAAAATCAGATCTCAGATCGGTCTGGATTCTGACGGCACAAATCAAGAAAATGGGTCCGAATATCACCCTCTGGGCCCGTCATGAGGACGGGATTTCCGAATCCTTTCAGGCCCCCTTCATCCGCCATGACCGGATTCTGGGAGAAAGCCGGCTGGGTCCTTCCCCCATGACCATTATTGAAAATCCCCGCATAGTCCTGACCGAAAGTCTGACTGTGTTCCCTGAATACCGGTTCGTCAGACGTCTGACCGACGAGGACGAAACGAAGCTTGTCTCCCTGGCAGAACGGGAAAAATCCCTTTTGTCTTTTGTCCGTGAGCGGGCCGCCGCCCGGGATCTTCCAATGCTGTTCATGGATGCTGTGGGAAATTTTGCGGCCAATGACTTCCTCCTTTATTACACGGCGGAAGGACGGATCGATTTCAGGGAACTTCTCAAGGATATTCACGGAAAATACCGGGGCCGGGTTGAACTCAGACAGATCAGTCCTCGCGAATACACCTCAATCCTGGACGGGATCGGGGCTTGCGGAAAGACCCTGTGCTGTTCCTCTTTTTTGAAATCCTTCAAGACCATCTCGACCAAAATGGCACGGGAGGCAGAGTCGGAGCCAAACTCCATGAGGTCGACCGGCATGTGCGGGCGTCTCAAATGTTGCCTGTCCTTCGAAAGCGCCTCTTCCGGGTCGGTGGACGGGGCAGAGGAAGGTGGAGGGTGCTGCTCCAACAAAAGCAAGCCAAAGGAAGACGAATGGGTTCCCATGACCCCCGCTCCCGGCAGTTCCTCCCGACCGGATCAGGCACGGAGCATGGCGGGAAACAAACCCAACGAAGGGGCGAGACCGTCCGGATCGGGTCCAAGACGGACCGGGTTGCCCCTCTCTCGCACTGAAAATCGTTATCGAAAGGATTCCCATCCTCGTGGCTGATCTCCGGAAACCCTCCTGGTTCTACCTGACAACCCCTATATACTATGTCAACGATATCCCCCACATCGGCCATGCCTATACAACCGTCGCGGCCGATGTTCTGGCCCGGACCCGTCGCCAGATGGAGGACCCGGTCTTTTTTTTGACCGGGACGGACGAACACGGGCAGAAGGTCTGGCAAAGCGCGGAGAAGCACGGACTATCTCCCCAGATTTATGTCGACCGCATTCTTTCCCGATTTCAGGATCTCTGGAGCCGTCTGGCCATCTCCAATGACGACTTTGTGAGGACGACCCAGCCCCGGCACATCAAGGGGGTCTCCGATGTGCTGACCCTTCTTCTGGAAAAGGGAGATCTCTATGAAGGGTCCTACGAAGGGTGGTATTGTCTTCCCGACGAACGGTTCTGGACCGACAAGGATGTGGAAAACGGCCTCTGTCCGGACTGCCATCGTCCTGTCGAGCGCATCAGCGAGACCAACATTTTCTTCCGGATGAGCCGATATCATGAGTGGCTCGTGTCCTGGTATGAGGCCCACCCCGAGGTCATCCGTCCGGAGTCCCGATACAACGAGATCATGGGGTTCCTGAGAAAGCCTCTGGAAGATCTTTGCATTTCCCGGCCCAAAACCCGTGTTCCCTGGGGGATTACGATTCCCTTCGCCCCGGATTATGTGACCTATGTCTGGTTCGACGCCCTTCTCAATTATGTCACCGTTCCCTGGTCCCTGGGAGATACACGGGAGGAAGGGTTGGAGCGCCTCTGGCCGGGCACCCACATTATCGGGAAGGACATTCTGACAACCCATGCGGTCTATTGGCCGATTCTCCTGAAAGCGCTGGATCTCCCGCCTCCCCGTCTGATCTTTGCCCATGGGTGGTGGACGGTGGATGGAGAGAAAATGTCCAAAAGCCGTGGGAATGTCGTCGATCCGGTGGCTCTGGTCGAGCGATTCGGAACCGACTCGGTCCGGTTTTTTCTTCTTCGTGAAGGGCAATTCGGTCAGGATGTGGATTTTTCCATGGATGCCCTGATTAACCGCATCAATCGGGATCTGGCCAATGACTTGGGAAACCTTCTCTCACGTGTTGTGGCCATGGTCCAGAAATTTGTTCCCGAAGGGAAGCTCGGTCGACCGGCCGGATCTCCGGCCCCGGAATTTTCAGAAGCGATGGACACCCTTCTTCCCCTCGTCGTCCAGAGAACGGAAAATCTCGAATTTCACAAGGCTCTGCAAAGTCTTTGGGAGTTTGTGGCCTTTCTGAACCGGTTCGTCGATGCCAGAGCTCCCTGGGTTCTTGCCAGGGATCAAAAGAACGAAGAAGAGTTGAAGTCGGTCCTGTACGACCTTCTGGAAGGACTGCGCCTGACCGCTCTTTATCTCGCGCCCTTTCTCCCGGAATCCGCCCAGAAAATCATGGAAGCTCTCGATTCTCCCTGCGGAACCAGCACCTTGTCTTATAAAAAACACGGCTCCTTCGGGTTTCAGAAATCTTTTTCCGTTATTTCCGTTCCGGCTCTTTTCCAGAAGCGAGGTCCGGATGGAGCTCCCCTGGTGACCGAAGATCCTGACAAGGGCCGCAAGGAACGGGGAGGGCTCCCAAAAAACCGGGACCAAGCCCCGACCGAGACATCCCCCGAAACGGGGCAAACGCCTCCTCCCGCGGAAAAGCCCCCCGTCATCGGATACGAGGATTTTCAGAAGGTCGTTCTCAGGACAGGCCAGGTCAAGGATGCCATTCCCGTTCCCAAGTCGAAAAAGCTTCTCAGGCTGACCGTGGATATAGGAAGTGAAACCCGGACGGTGGTGGCCGGCATCGCAGGATCCTATACCCCAGAGGAACTGTTGGGAAAGACGGTGGTCGTTGTCACCAACCTGGCCCCCGCCGCGCTGATGGGGGTCACATCCGAAGGGATGCTTCTGGCCGCCACGGTGGACAGCGGAGTCTCACTTTTGACGGTGGACCGCCCGGCCTCTCCAGGCTCCGGAATCAAGTAGGGAAGATCGATGACCGCCCCCGGACCGTCCCTTCGCTTTTTCGACACCCATGCGCACCTGAATCTTCTTCCTCCGGACTGCCCCTTCGAAGAGGCGTTTGAAAGGGCCATTTCAAAAGGGCTTTCGGGCCTCGTGAATATCGGAACCCGCATCGACTCCTCCCGGGAGTCGATCGCCCTGGCCGACCGGTTTGACAATATCTGGGCAACAGTGGGAATCCATCCCTCCGAGGCGGCGTCGATGACCGGTTCCGCCAGGGAGACACTCGACGAGCTTTCCCGGCATCCAAAAGTTGTGGGGGTGGGTGAAACAGGGCTCGATGTTGCGGATATCCCGGAAACGCCCATGGAAATCCAACGCCACGCCCTTGTTGGCCATCTTGAACTCGCCTTTTCCAGGAATCTTCCGCTTATCCTCCACTGCCGGGATGCTTTTGTCCCCCTGTTCGATATCCTGGATTCGGAAACACTTCCGGAAAGACGGGGCGTTTTCCACTGTTTTACCGGAGGATCCAGTGAGGCGAAGGGAGCGTTGGACCGGGGGTTCTACCTTTCGTTTTCCGGAATCGTGACCTTCAGAAATGCCCAGTCCCTGAGAGACCTGCTTCCGGCGGTGCCTATCGACCGGATTCTGATCGAAACGGACTGTCCTTACCTTGCCCCGGTGCCCTATCGGGGCAAGACCAACGAACCGGCCTATCTTCCGGAAACCCTCAAGGTGGTGGCCGATGTTCTCGGACAGGATCCCCTGCAGTTGTCGGAGCAGCTTCTCGAGAATACGCGGCGGTTCTTCGGAATCCTTTTCTGATACCCGGAGTAGGGCCAGAATCACTTACGATCCATCGGAGAATGTCCTGTGGCCAAGGTCCTGATCATCGACGGATACAACATCATCGGGGCGCTGGGCCGCATGAGGCGAGATCGGGAGATGATGGAGCGCGAGCGTCTGGTCCTTCTTCGCAATCTTGAGGTCTATGCCGGAGGGAGCGCGTTTTCCGAGATCATCCTCGTGTTCGACGGCTATCCGACAGACAGGGATCTTGCGCTGGTCCGCTCGGGAGTGGTCCGTGTCTGTTTTTCCGAAGGCGCGAGAGATGCCGATACGGTCATCGTGGAGCTCTCACGGAGGTACCGCGAAAGGGCGGCTGTGGTGAGTTCGGACCGGGAAGTCGTTCAGGCGGTCACTGCGTCGGGATCGGAGTCCATTTCGGCCCAGAGGTTCCTCTCCCGATTCTCCGTCAGGATCGGTCAGGAGTCCCTGTCCGGTCGCACTCCCCCGGAGTCGGGATACGGAAAAGATGAAGGCCCGGACGACGCTCCTCCCTCTTCTGCCGTGTTTCGAAAGAAAAAAGGAAACCCCCATCGTCTTTCAAAGAAAGAGAGGGCCGAAAAACGGTTGTTCGACAAACTCTAGGGATTTGTCGCCTTCATCAGCTCCTGAAGGATTGTCTCAAGCGTTTTTCCCGTTCTTATCAGGGCCTGTCCGAGGGACTGAAGAGCCTCCTGATTTCCGCTCTTCCGGGCTAGAAAGACTTCTTCGGCAAGCTGATGGAATGCCTTGTGCAGAGTGTCGACTTCGCCCAACCCTTCTTTCATCGCCTGGTCCCGAAGCTTTCCGGCGTACGAGATCCACCGGCAGGGAGAACATCGTTGACGGTCCGTCCACTTGTTCTCCTCCATCTCTGATTGTTCGAGTTCTGAAAAGAAACGGGTCGTAAAGTCCTTCAGGGAATGATCGATCATCAGGTAGAAGACTTCCCGTGTCCAGATCTTTTCGGGCGAAACCGATTTTTTAACTGGAAGAGGGGATTTCCAACGGGAGATCCACAGAAAAATTTCCTCCGGAGGAAGCGGGGGGGAAATAGCAGCACCCTGGATGATCGGACATCCGATTAACGCCAGAATCCCCCACTCTTCCTCGGTCTCCACTCCTTCGGCCACCACATCGATCAGGAGCATCTGGGCTACCGAGATCAGACTCGAGACAATGGCCAGGCTTCTGGGGTTTTTCATGATTTTCCGGATGAACGCCTGATCGATCTTCACCTCATCGATATTGAGGATCTGGAGCGACTTTGCGGAGGCCTGACCGGTTCCGAAGTCATCAAGACTTATCCTGACTCCCAATTTCCGGCACCGTTCGATCTGGTTCCGGAAATTGGCCGGGTCGGTCAATGCCTCCGTTTCCGTGATCTCGAGACAGATTCCGGACGGGTCTCCCGGGGGGGTGAAAGGGAGCAGGGCGAGATTTGTCTGAAGATCCGGGATGAATTCGTTCGAGAGAAAATGTTTGGCCCCGATATTCACGCTCACCTTTAGGTGGAGCCCGCTCTCTCTCCATTGGAGCAGCTGGGCCACGGCGTTTGAGAGGACCCATCGTCCCAGTGTGTGGATGAGGTCGCTCTGTTTGATCACATCGATGAAGGATGGAGGGAGAAGAAGTCCTCTTTGGGGGTGATTCCATCGAACCAGAGCTTCGACTTCTTCGATTCGACCTGTCTTGAGGTTGGCCTTGGGCTGATAATGAAGGGAAAGCTCGTTTTTTTTGATTGCCTCGGAAAACTCCTGGCGAATCCTTTGCTGTTCGTTCAGGATGTCTTCCATCTCCCGTTCAAACAGGGCCCACCCGTTTCCCCCCATTTCTTTTATGCGGTACATGGCCATGTCGGCATGGGCGAGCAGAGATTCGAACTGTCCCTGGTCCGGCGGAAAAAGTGTCAGGCCCAGGCTTCCGGAGATCCGGACTGTCTCTTTCTTGCCCTTCCTCAGGTCAATTGGGAGATCAAAGGCGGCCATGATCTTTTCAATCGCCAGATGAAGGGTGTCCTGATTGAGTCCGGTAAGGAGAAGCCCGAATTCATCCCCTCCCATCCTTGCCAGGATATCGGATTTTCTCAAGGCGCTTCTGATTCTCCCGGCAACCTGGAGCAGAAGTTCATCCCCCGCCAGATGGCCGAGGCGGTCATTGACATCCTTGAACCTGTCGAGATCCAGGATTCCGACGGCACAGGCGTCCCCCTCCGTTCTTCCGGCCTGTTTGAGGGCCATTTCGACCTGATCCCTGAACACTCTCCTGTTGGGAAGTTCGGTCAGGGCATCGTGGGATGCCAGAAATTCGATTCTTTGCTCGCTGTATTTGCGGTCCGAGATATCGGAAAATATTCCGATGTAATGGGTGACTTTCCCGTCCTCTTTGAGAAGGCTGATGGACAGCCATTCACAATAAATGTCCCCTGATTTTTTCCGGTTCCAGATTTCCCCTTCCCAATGACCCTCTTTAGCGAGCTTTTTCCACATGGACTGATAGAAATCGGGTTTGTGCTGATCGGATTTTAAAAAGGCGGGGGTATGTCCCCGGACCTCTTCCGGGGCGTATCCGGTAATCCGGGTGAAGCTTTGGTTCACCTCCAGGATCTTCAGATCCGGTCCGGCGATCATGATCCCTTCGCTGGAATTTTCAAAGATCCGGGCATATCGCTCCCTCGTTTCCGCATCTTTTTTCTTCTGGGTGATGTCCTGGCCAGAGATGACAAGGCCTTTTCGGGACCCGTTTGCGTCAAAAAGAGGGATTTTTGTCAACTCCAGAATGAGCGGCGCCCCGTCGTGTCCGGAAAAGATCTCGATGCCTGTGACCGGTGTTTGGCTCGCCCACGCTTTTTCGTCAGAAGCAACACACGTTTGAAAGAGGCCGGAAATGGATGGGAAAGCCAAGGCCATTTCCCGGTCCGTTTTCCCAAACCATTCCGAGCGGTCGGTGAAGTTGAAAAGGCGGAGACCTGTCGGGTTGACCGTCCTCCAGCGTCCTTCCCCATCTTTGAAGAAGATGGCTTCGGGAAGATGATCGATCAGGATGGACAGCCTCTCTTCCGACTCTTCCCTTTTTCGTTCGTTATCGAGAAGGTCGAGGGTCAGGGAGAGGATCTTTGCCGTTTCGGACAGGAGGTCCAGGATATCGGCGGTGAAATAACCTTTTTCTTTTGAGACAAATGAGATGACTCCGCAGCAATGCCCTCCCCTGTAAATCGGATAATTGGCGGTTGACTTGAAGGAAAGCACTTTATAGTTTTCGAGCTGGGGGGCTTTCCTTTCCGTATATAACTTCAGAAGATCGTTCTCGATCATCGGGGTTTGCGTCAGATAAGTCTGTACGGCAAGGGAGGTCTCCCTGTCCCGGGCTCCCGGATGGATGGAAAAGGAGAGGGGGTATCGATCCAGCTCGGCATTGGGGTCGGTAATCTTGTAGACCTTGAGTTCAAGGTGATGGAGACGGGTGTCCGGGAAATAGAATCCGGCGGCGAAGAACCCCCCCATTTCGATCAGGATCCGGATGGATTCCGAAAACAGTTCAGACTCCTCCGGGCGCTTGAGGATCAGGGTATTGATCGAGGACAGGGCCTTATAGAGTTTTGTGACGGCATTGAGCCGGGATTTCGTTTCGAGAGTGTCGGTCAGCAAACTGTTTCTTTGGAGGAGGAGGCCGAGAGGAATGGCGAGGGGCTCAAAAAACGATATGTCCGGAAGATTGGCGAGGCTATCGGGGTCGACAAATCCCAGACTGATGACCGCGGTGACCGCCCCCTCCGTTCTTGCCGGAATTCCGAGCAATGTCCGGATTTCCAAGCCGACAAGGGCCGGCCTGGATTTCAGACTGTCCGGACAGTGGAGAAGAACCCGTGGCACGGGATCTTCAAAAAAAATTCCCGGCCACTCTTCCTTCCCGGACTCGACGGTTTCCGGAAGATCCGGAATTCCCGTATTACCGCGGGACGAATCTTCGCACAGAATCCTGAAGGTTCCGGTGGACATGTTTTTTTCGGTCCAATTTCCATAATCGGCCCCGGTGAGGCGGATAAGTTCGAGAAGGGCAGCGGCCGGAAGGCGGGAGGGGTCCGTCTCCCGGGAGAGCCGGTCCAGAATTTTAGAAAAGGCATCGAAGTCGGAAGAGTCTTGTAGTCTTTTTCTCAACGGATCGCTGACCTTCTGAGGCCGGTTGTGACCGGCGGTCTCCCATCAGTGCCGGAGCAAACCGGATGGGCATGACTCGGTTAACGGCTGAAGTACGACTCTAAAGCAAATACCTCCCGGATAGAATCCGAAGCTGGGTCAAGAAGAATAATGAACTGGGCCGACCAGAAAATGAGGGCCCTGGGGTACAGTAAACCCTGAAGAGGGAGAATGAAGAATTGGGGTGAGTGAGGGGTTTCGAACCCCCAACCCCTGGAGCCACAGTCCAGTGCTCTGCCCTTGAGCTACACTCACCATTAGGAGATTGAAAGAATGCCATTTCTTTTTTGAACAGGTATTCTAATTCAGTTTAATGGGAAAAGACAATCGATTTTTCTCGAACAGAGTCTTGCAACAGATTCCCCCCAGGTGAAAGAGAAGCCTGTTTGCTCCGACAGGGACAGAACTGGGCCGGGCCCTCTCAACCGTTGGGTCGAGCCGGAGGAGGGTTGACTGTCCTGATGAGAAGATACTGCCCGGCGACGAGGGTGACTCTTTCCGTCAGCCCGCCATGCCCATAGGAGACGTCAGGTCTGGTGACGATCGACAGGTCGTAGGTTCCGGGAGGAAGGTCGATCATCGAGAAGTCAATGGATGCAGGAAGAAGGCGCCAACTTCTGATATCGGCCTGGTCGGAGGCCACGGCGAAGATTCCTCCGCCGATCATGGCTCCGAGCCCGGCCAGAATGCCTCCTTGGCGGTAAGCGACATTCTGTGCGGTAATCTGTTCGACCGTTTTCAGTACCGACCGAATTGCTTCCCGTAGAATGATCCTGTTCAGGTGGTCCTTGAAATTGGTCAGTCCGATGGCCATCAGGTCGTCCCCCAGTTCGGAAGAGGTTTGATAGACCGCGGGGCCGTCTACTCTCCTGACCGTTATGTCATGGCCGCTGACTCCGGATCCTCCTCCCACCGGCTTTGGAACGGAGAACGACACCATCGATATTGTTCCGGCGATCGGGAGGGGAAAGGCGAGCTTGTTCTGGGCAAGATGGAAGATCTTTCCGTTGTATCCGACGAAGAGGATGTGACCCATCTGCTCGTATCCGGACGCCGGGATATAGGAGACATTCGGGTAGACCTGCCGCCATTTTCTGTATTCGCTGGTCCGGCCGGCGGCTTCTGCTGTCCGAAGAAGTGCCGGACCGAGAAATGCAGGGATAGGGGTATTGTAGAGAAGGCGGTATTTCTCGTAGGTCCGTTCTGCCTTTTTGTAAGAGAGGTAGGCTGACTGGTAACTCCCTTCCCCGGTGGCGACCTGGGCCTCTTCGAACACGCCGGAAAGGTACCGGGCAAAGGCGTCATCGGTATAGTGGTTCAATTGTGAGGGATTGTAAGAGATACGATGGCCTGAGAGAAGGTCCCTGGCCCGTCCGTCGAACTGGGAATAATTGCCGGGCGGGCCGGCCGCCTGAGGGTACATCCGGTTGTATGCGACAAGTTTTTCCCGGATCTTTCTCGCCTCGACCAGAGCCCCGCTCCAGTCGCCAGTGGCGGCATAATTCAGGGAGTTGATCAGGTTGATCATAACCCGTTCATAAGGTAGACCCTTGTAGGGAAGGGAGTAGTCGTTCAGCTGGTAGGACATCAGAATACTGGTGAAGGACTGGGTAAAAAGGAGTTCGGCCAGACGATCGGATTTTCTGAAAATCATCTCCGATTCCTTGTAACGGGCGGCGACATGGGTGGCCATGCCTAGATCCATGCCCAGAAGGAGCTGGTCCTTCGTCCCGTATTCGTTTTTTCTTTCGGCCTTCTTGATCGAGGCGAGAGCGGCGTTGGCAGCCGCAGTGTTCGTGGATCCGATCATTCCTCCCGGAGCTTTCGCCAGGTGGTCGAAATACATCCTGTCTTGAACAAATGTCGGAGCGCAAGCCGATGCCATAAGGCAGACAAGCCCCCCCGACAGCAGGCGAAATTTGGCCATATTCTTCCTGTCGGATGTTTTCGGACTCTCCCACTGGCTCGGGAGAGTCCGTCGATAAAGACGGTGGACTGCCCTATTTTCGGGCAGAACGGGTCGTCAGAATCCCATGGAGGACTGGTGGGCAATCTTCTTGACCTGATACTGGCTGCCCCAGAGGATTTCGTTGGTCGTCAGGTCGATGGCCTTGAGATGGGTTTCATAGTAACGGACCGTTTTTCCGCCCCGGGACGCAGTAAAGGAGTTGATCGATCCGGTGATCATCACATCGGCTCCGGTCAGCTGTCCGGGCCCGTGAATCGTCGATGAGCGGGCATGCTCCATCTGGAACTTCCGTTCCGCTTCCGCCGCCCTGCGATGGGCCTCGGACGCCGTGACGAAGATGACTTTGCCCGAGTTGATCAGGTCGTCCTGGAAATGGTTCAGGAAAAGACGGGTATTGATATGCTGGTCCGAGCGATTAATCAGTTGTCCAAGCTGGACGACCGGCCTTCTTCCATTTTTTTCCGAAAACCGCTCAAGCCAGGGAGCATCCAGAGCCTTCCGGATCATCGTTTTTGCGGTAAGGCGGGCATCGGTATCGGTCCACCGGCTGGTGACCCCTCCTTCCGTGTCGACGCTGACCCGCTGGACGCTGTAGCTCGAACAGCCGGTCAATGCCGCAAAGAGGGCCGCGCCCATGAAGAAAACCTTTATTTTCCCTGAACCGGACATCGATTCTCCTTCCGATAATTATCCCTGACGCGCAAAGAGGAAAATCAATGCGGCGATCTTCAAATCTGGTAAAATTGGTAATAATGTATGGAACGTCGATTGATTTTTCCTGTGGATCCATGGGCCCGGAAGTCATTGCCCATGTGTCTGTTACGAAGCCGAAAGAATTATAAAGAATTTTTCTAAAAAATGCAGGGGGATTTCCGGTGGGCCAGATCAGGGAGTATGAGCGCGATCAAGAAAAAAGAAAGGCCGGGTCGGGCGGGGTACCCGGAAAATCTCCGGAAGGCCGGAAAGAAGGACCGGTATTGGCACCGCTCAGGGGACGTGCGGTTGTTTCGTGAGTTCTCCGGTCCTTCCAACTGTTCTGGATTTGTTTCCTCGTGAAATATCCTGCGGCGTATCATTGCCCCGACTTTGATCCGGCGTCCCTGCTTTTCAGGCTCCGGGAGCGCAACCCGGCGTTTCCCCTCGTCCATATCGACCGGGAGCGGGCGACAGGCTGGAGCTATGTTCCTGTGGCGATCTCCAGCGTTCTGGAAGAATCAGGGAATGGATCCCGACTCTGGTGGGCGGGCCACTCGGATCCCGTTCCGTCGGAAAGTCGCTGGGAGGATCATCCCCTTCTGTCCCGGCCACTCTTTCTGGAGCCGGACCGGAACGATGCATTTCGTCAATCCGGCCGTCAGGATCCCTCCTTCACCTCCGGGGTAATCCTGCTTCTTCCTTTCGAGATGGGCGAACTATGGGAGCCTTCAGGCGGCCTTTTTTCCTCCCCTCGGGTTCCGGCTTTTCTTTGCGACTGCCGGGAGGTTGTCGCCTTCCATGCTCCGACCGGTCGTGTTTTTCTCCCTTCCGGATTCGACAGGACTCTTCTCCGGCCGGTGGATTTTTCGGCTCCCCCACCGGTCCGGCTGAAGACTTCCTGCGACCGGGACGGATTTTCCGCTCTCATGGATCCGATCCGGGAATCGCTCAAGTGCGGAGATTACTTCCAGCTCAATATCGCCCTGGACTTTCGATCGCCTCTCCCGGAAGGATTCGATCCCCTGGCTCTCTACTTCCGGATGCGGCGACGCTCTCCTTCCCTATTTGGGGGGTTTTTTTCCTTCGGAAACCATTTCCTCCTTTCCCATTCCCCGGAGCAGCTTCTTTCGATGGACGAGAGGAGAGTTCGGACTCTTCCGATTGCCGGAACGGCAAAGGGAGAGGTGTCAGCGGAAGAAGAGGAGCCCCTTCGTCAGGAGGCAAAGCTTCTGGCCGAACACATCATGATTGTCGATCTCCTGAGAAACGATATCGGGCGGGTCTCCGTTCCGGGGTCAGTCCGCGTTCCGAGATTTCTGGCCATTGAAACCTATCCCCATCTGAGGCATCTTGTATCGGAAGTAACGGGGGAGGTCGACAAACGGTTCTCCCGGTCCGATGTTATCAAATCGCTCTTTCCTGGCGGATCGGTGACCGGAGCTCCCAGAATCCGTGTCCGGAAGCATACGTCGATTCTGGAGCGGGAGCCCCGGAACTATTATTGCGGGTCTCTGGGGTTTGTGTCCGATTCGGGGGTCCTGGACCTCTCTCTCCTGATCCGGACTCTCGAGGGGGAGAGGGAAGGAAAATCCGGAACCCTAACGCTCAAGGCCGGGGCGGGAATCGTGGCGGATTCCGATGTCGACGACGAATTCGGGGAGATCATGCTGAAAGCCCAGGCGATACGGGAGATGCTGACATCGTGAGAGGGGCGATGGTTCTTGTTAACGGGATGGCCGGAAAGCTCCATGATCCGATGATTTCCGTGATGGACACGGGATTTCTTCACGGCGATACGATCTTTACAACCATGGCGGTTTATGCCGGCCGGATCGTGTTCTGGAAGGAACATATCGAACGGCTGAAAATAACCGCCCGCGTCTTCGGGTATCCCTCCTTTCCGGAGCCCGGCCTTTTGGAGGAAGAATGCCGGAAGGTGCTCTCCATCCAGCCGGAGATGCCCTCTGTGTTGCGGCTCACTCTCTCCCGGGGCTGGACAGAATCGGCCGGTATCGATGGTACTCCGGGCGAGATGACCCGGGTCTTTCTTCCGGTGTTCCGGGAGCCTCGCCCGGAATCCCAGTACGAGGACGGAGTCTCTGTCGAGTGTTTCCCGATTCCCTGGGATCCTGCTACGGACCATCGATTCCGGTACAAGACAGGAAATCTTCTGTGGGTCAAGATGGTCCGGTCAGAAAAAAAAGATCCGGACAGCACAGAGATCCTTCTCATCAATGCCAAAAAGGAAATTCTCGAGGGAACGGTTTCCTCCGTCTTTGCCATTGATGCTTCGGGTCGCCTGCGGACCTCCCCTCTCTGCTCCGGAATCCTGTCCGGAATCATGAGAGCAAAGATTCTGGAATGGGCCCGGGAATACGGTCCGGATGTATCCGAACGGCCTCTCCTCCTTGAGGAATTGAACGCGTGCCGGGAGGTCTTCCTGGCTTCCTCCACCCTCCCCGTTCTTCCGGTCCGAACGGTCCTGAGTCCCTCCGGACCAGTGCATCTGACCGGTCCTTTCGGAACGGTCCGGGCATTCCTTTCGCACTACCGAAGAATGCTTTCCTCCGGCATCTGGTAGAAATGTCTCCTTATCTCCCGGCCCTTTTCAGCACTGGCTCCATCCGCAGCTGGCGCCGGTTTTCTGGGAACCCATGCATTTCAGGCAGCCTTCGAGAAATCCGACCTGGCCCCCGCAGGACGGACAGGCGACCTCGATGACCATCCCGTTTTCTCCTGTCAACCCTTCCCGGGTCAAAATGGTTCCGATAGCCTTGGCAATGGCGTAGGGGTCGGACCCAAGCTTTCCGGCTTCTTCATGGGATTTGATGAACTGGCCGACGACCTCCTCGATGGGAGCGCCGAACTGGAGAGCGAGGGATCCCAGACGACCGAAGAGGATCGCTGATTCCCGTTCCCGATGATCGGCGGCGGGCGTCACGAAGATTTCGATCGGGCGCCTTCCCTCGTCGAAATAAAGGTGGACGTAAGATTTTCCGGATTTTCCCGTAATCTTGACCCGGACTCCCCGGCTGATCTCTCCGGGAGAGCGACGTTGACCCCAGGAGGGAGCCGATGCCTCTTTTCCCTTGTTGTTCCCCAGATTCAGGACCTGATTGTTCCGGCTTCCGTCGCGGTATACGGTTATCCCCTTGCATCCCAGCGAGTATGCCATCATGTAGGCGTTTTCAACGTCAGAAACAGTCGCGGACTCAGACATGTTGATGGTCTTCGAAACGGCGGCATCGATAAACTTCTGGAAGGAGGCCTGCATCCGGACATGCCATTCGGGGGCCACGTCATGGGCTGTCGCAAAGATTTTCTGATATTTTTCCGGGACCTGGGAAATCCCCCGGCAGGACCCATGGTTCTCGACGATCTTTTCGGGAAGGTCGTCCGACCAGAACCCTTCCCGGCGCGCCACTTTTTCGAACATCTCGAGGGTGTAGGGAAGATGGGTTCCATCCATGACGTTCTTGTACCAGATGATGGAGAATTCCGGTTCGCATCCGGAAGAGGTGTCGGCGATCATGCTGATCGTTCCTGTGGGGGCGATGGTGAGAAGGTGGCTGTTCCTCTTGGGTGTCCCGATGCCTTCGAAAAAGGGATAGGGACCATGGGCCTTGGCAAGTTCCAGAGAGGTCTTTTCCGCCTCGTCCCTGATGAAGGACATGATCTTTTCTGCCATCTCGAGCCCTTCTTCCGAATCGTATGGAGTCTCAAGAAGCATCAGAAGGCGGGAGAAGCCCATGATGCCGAGCCCGATCCTTCTGGCGCCCTGATTGGCTTCGGAAAGCTCCTTGATCGGAAATTTGTTGGCGTCCACCACGTTGTCCAGGAAACGGACGGACAGGTAGACCGAACGGGCGAGCTTTTCCCAGTCGACGACCGTCACGCCCCGGGGATCAAGCATCGTGTGCCTCTCAAGGTTGATCGAGCCAAGATTGCAGGATTCGTAGGGTCCGAGAACCTGCTCGCCGCAAGGGTTGGTCGCTTCGTAGGTCCATCGGGACGGTGTCGGGTTGTACCTGTTTGCCGTGTCGATGAAAAAGAGTCCGGGCTCGCCGTTCGCCCAGGCGTTGTGGGCAATCTTGTCGAAGACCATCCGGGCGGGAATGGAGTCCACAACCTCTCCGGTATGGGGGGCGATGAGGTTGTAGTTGCGGTTTTCCTTGACGGCGTCCATGAATTCATCGGTGATGGCAATCGAGATGTTGAAGTTGGTAACCTGGCTCTGGTCGAGCTTGCAGTCGATAAACTCGAGGACATCGGGGTGGTCGACGCGAAGGATCCCCATGTTGGCCCCCCTTCTTGTTCCCCCCTGCTTGATCGCATCGGTCGAAGCATTGATGACCTTCATGAAAGAGACCGGACCGGACGCGTGGCCTCCGGTCGATTTCACGATGGCTCCCTTGTTCCTGAGGCGGGAGAAGGAAAACCCGGTACCGCCTCCCGTCTGGTGGATGAGGGCGGTCGCCTTGACCGTGTCGAAGATTTCCGACATAGAATCTCCCACAGGCAGCACAAAGCATGCGGACAGCTGACCCAGCGGTCGTCCGGCATTCATGAGAGTCGGGGAATTGGGAAGAAAGTCGAGAGAGGAGATGAATCGGTAATATTCTTCAGAAAGGAATTCCCTTTCGGCTGGATTGGCATTGACCCCGGCAATGGCTTCCGCCACTCTCCGGAACATGGTTTCCGGCGTTTCCTGAACCCGACCCTGTTCGTCTTTTCCCAGATATCGTTTTTCAAGAACCTTGAGAGCATTGGGAGAGAGTGCAGTTTCTGTTCGTGGGTCCATGGTCAATCTCCTTAAAGTTTTTAAAATGCAACTTTTGTTCTGAAAATACGAAAAATCAAAAAATATCAATAAGATCATACGTATATATAGTATATCGCAGAAATGATAATACTATATATTGTGGTTTTGAAACGGTTTTTCATGTTAAGCCCATAAAAAGAGTCTGTCAAGAGGACGGAAATCAGAGGGAAAACACCTAAGGATGAGGGTTGCCGGCCCTTGCTTTTCTGGAAGGATCCGGGAAGGAGAGATCGCGGGAGAAGAGTTTCATGCGGAGGGGTTGCGGGAGACTGGTGGTATATCTGGATATTTTTTTATTACGTGATATCTTTCAAAGTATGGGAGAGGATATCAAGATGTAATCCCCCTGAATGATGCCGTAACCGACGATTAAACAGAGGAGTCCGCATGGACAATGTTCGTCCGGCAGCTGTGGCTGGAATGTTCTATCCCGAAGATCCGTATGACCTGCAGGAGGAGGTTTCGACCTACCTGTCGGAAGCGCGGCCGATGGTTCGTCCTTTCAAGGGTACCCGTCCTCCCAAGGCATTGATCGTTCCTCATGCGGGATACGTCTATTCCGGGCCGATCGCTGCCAGTGCCTATTCCCTTCTTGAGGAGTATCGAAGCCGGATCCGGAAGGTTGTTCTTCTGGGACCGGCCCATCGGATCTTTCTCAAGGGGATCGCCGTTCCGGAGGAAGAGGTCTTCGTCACTCCCTTGGGAGAGGTTCCCATCGACAGACAGGGTCTGATCCTCCTAAGAGATCTTCCCCAGGTCTCGATCAACAGGAACGCCCACCTGAAAGAACATTCGCTCGAGGTGCAGATTCCCTTTCTGCAGTATCTTCTTGAAAAATTCGAGCTGCTTCCTCTCGTGGTCGGTCTCGCCAGTCCAGAGGAGGTTGATGAGGTCCTGGAAAGGGTATGGGGTGGCGATCAGACTCTGATTGTCGTCAGCTCTGACCTTTCCCATTATCTCAGAAGCTCCCTTGCCCGTCAGGTCGACCGATCCACGGCCGAATCCATTCTGGCCCTGAATCCTGAAATTACCCCTGAGGAGGCGTGCGGTGCAGGGCCGCTCAACGGTCTTCTGCTTGCGGCCCGCAAAAAAGGAATGCAGGCATTCGAACTCGATCTCCGGAACTCCGGCGACACGGCGGGAAGTTCTGATCAGGTCGTCGGTTATGGGGCGTTTGCCCTGTATTAGCCTTGTCCCTCCGGGAGGGAGAGAATTTTCGGGAACCGGTGGATTCTGGTGTTGCCGGCGTCCGGCGAGGAAAGTCGTTGGACGTGATGTGGAAAAGGTGGCCGCTTGGTGCCAGCCGGTTCCGTCATCGATAGGCTCTGAGAAAGGAGAGCGGGTCGGACGATGTCCTGTCCGGATAATCCCGCATACAGGATGGTCTTTGCCAATCGCAACGATGCTGCCCACCGTCTCGCCTTGGCCTTGGGGAAGTACAAGGGGACACACCCATTGGTACTCGTCATTCCCCGTGGAGCCGCCCCCATGGGGGAGATGATTTCCCGGGAACTGGGAGGCGAGCTCGACGTGGTTCTCGTACGCAAGCTTCGGGCCCCTTACAACCCTGAATTTGCCATCGGATCTGTAGCGGAATCCGGGTGGACTTTTGTGGCCGACTATGCTGCCGAGGCGGGCGGAACTCCCGAATATATCGAACAGGAAAGACGCGAGCAGATGGAGGTCATGCGCCGGAGGAGGGAACGATACACTCCATTGCGCTCTCCCGTCGACCCGGAGGGCCGGGTTGTCATTGTCGTAGATGACGGTCTGGCGACCGGGGCAACGATGATTTCGGCTCTGCATGCCATTCGTGGCAAAAATCCAGCCCGGCTTGTCTGTGCGGTGCCGGTCTCTTCGCCGGAGACTCTGAAAAAGGTCCGGCCCTACGCCGACGAAGTCTTCTGTCTGGACGCGCCTGAATTTTTTCAGGCCGTCGGGCAGTTTTATGTCGATTTTCCACAGGTTCCGGACGAAGAGGTGGAGCTAATCCTCAAACGCTCGGGGTAGGTACCGGACGAACCAGTCTGACGCCAGGTCGGCCACTTTCTCAAGCGTTCCGGATTCTTCGAAAAGGTGGGTGGCACCGGGAACGATCACCAAGTCCTTTTGGCATAGAAGCTCCTTATATGCCTGTCTGTTAAGCTCGATCACCTCCGGGTCATTCTCTCCGACAATCAGAAGCGTGGGCGCCAAGACTCGTCCCAGCGTCCGGCGATCAGCAAGGTCGGGCCGCCCGCCCCGCGATACCACGGCCCGAATACCTGCTCCGAGAATTCCCGCAGCTTCAAGGGCCGCCGCAGCCCCGGTGCTGGCTCCAAAAAAACCCAGCGGAAAGGGGGCGGTCGCCGGTTCCGTACTCATCCACCGGGCGGCCCGAACCAGTCTTTCGGTCAACAATCCGATATCGAACCGGAGGGCAAGGACATCTTCTTCTTCCGGAGTCAGGAGGTCCATCAGAAAGGTTCCTGTCCCTTTGCTCCGCAGGATACCGGCCACGAAATTGTTCCGGGGGGAGTAGCGGGAAGAGCCGCTTCCATGGGCGAACAGCACCAGGCTTTCCGCATTTTCGGGAAGCTCCAGAAACCCTTCGATGACTGCTCCTTCGCAGGGAATCCGGACAGGGCGGGGGGAGGTCATGACAAGGTCCCCGGATGGATCGCCACAGGGATTCGCCGGTTGCCGAAAGAGGGGTCGTAGTCTCCGAATCTGCCGGCAATCATCTGGCCGCAATGGGAACAGCGGCCGTCCCGACTCAGGTCATACCGGTCGATCTGGTACCAGTCACGGATGATCAGGGGAGCCCGGCACCCAGGGCAATAGGTCGTCCCTCCTTCGGAATCGTGGACATTGCCTGTATAGACGTATCTCAATCCCTCTCCTTTTGCGATTTCCCGTGACCGCGTCAGTGTCGATGGCGGAGTCGGAGGCACCTCCATCATCTGCCAGTCCGGATGAAAGGCCGAGAAATGAAGGGGGATATCCGGCCCCAGTTCCCGACAGATCCATCGGCTCAGGGACTCGATTTCGTCCTCGGAGTCGTTGTAGCCGGGAATCAGGAGGGTCGTGATTTCGAACCACACCTGGGTTTCGTGCTTCAGATAGATCAGGGTGTCCAGGACGGGCTGCAGGTGCGACCCGGTCAGCTTGAAGTAGAAACCTTCGCTGAAGGCCTTCAGGTCAACGTTGGCCGCGTCCATTTTTGAGTAGAACTCCCGTCTGGGAATATCGTGGATGTAGCCTGCGGTGACTGCGATTGTCTTTACTCCGAGCGCATGACAGGCATCGGCCGTGTCCATGGCATACTCCGCGAAGATCGTCGGATCGTTGTAGGTAAAGGCCACGCTTTTGGAACCGGTTCGCAGGGCGGCCTTGGCGATCTCTTCGGGAGAGGCCTGATCCATGAGAGTATCTGTTTCCCGTGACCGGGAAATATCCCAGTTCTGACAGAACTTGCAGGCCAGATTACACCCGGCTGTCCCGAATGAAAAAACCTTGGAACCCGGATAGAAATGGTTGAGGGGCTTTTTTTCAACCGGATCGATGCAAAATCCCGAAGAGCGGCCGTAGGTCGTGAGAATCATCACTCCATCTTCCATCTTCCGGACGAAGCACGCCCCACGCTGTCCTTCGTGCAACTTGCAGTCGCGCGGGCAGAGGTCGCACTGTATGCGTCCATCGGAGAGGAGATGCCACCATCTGGCGGGATAACGGGATTCGTCAACGTTCATGTTTCCTCCTTCCATTTTCTGACGGTATAGCGGAACATGCGGACTTCTTCCGCCCAGAAATCCGAAGGCAATCCCGCCTTGTTTCTGAGATAGGCCAGAAACTGGGAAGGATCCGGCAGCTGTTCCCATACCTGAGGCAGAAACGTGCTCCGGTACCTCATGTATTCAAAAATCACCCCATCGATTCCGGGACGCAAGGCAGCTACGGCTTCCGCCTCGCATCGAGCCATCACCGGTTCGGGGAGGGAGAGGAGGGAGACTTCGATCCGGATTCTTTCAAGCTCTTCTCTTCTGAGAGGCAAGAACCGGGGATCCATAAAGGCTGCCGCAAGAGCGTTCTCGCGGATATCGGTTTTCAGTGGTCGGATGGCCTCGAGACTTCCGATGCAGCCGCGCAATTCGCCTTCTGTCGTCAATGTGACAAAACTCGCCCCGGGAAGTTCCATCCAGAGAGGGGCGAGGACAGGAACGGGAGATTGTTGTTCCAGGCGGGCGACAATTTCCGAACGCGCGATCTGGAGGAGGATTCTCCCGTCTTCGTCATGGAGAAGGTGGGGGAAAGAAGAATTTCCTGCAACAGTGGCAGGACGGGGGGTATTCATTTCTTGGTTCCTGATTTTTACGAGACTCTTTCTTTTTTTCTGAAAACCGGGTGCGACAAGCCGGGACTGGCTCTCCACAGACCATTCTGTATCATTATACCATACCCCTCTCTCCCGGTCGTTTTGGGAATGAGCGGGGGGATCACGCCGGACGGGGAATGGTTATCTGGACTGATGCCAGGAGCGACGGAGGGTCCCCTCCTTTTGGACAGGACAGTCCTTGTGCGACATAACCGGACGGTTTATGTGCGCGCTGGGTCTTTTCCGATTTCCCTTTTCAGGAAGAGGAAATCTGGATAGAATAGGAGAGTGGATTGCAGGGAAGATCCTGAGGCCCGGCACGAGCCGGGACCGGGGAGACGGCAGCCCTGTGCCCCATTGGTTGCGATGGGCTGCGAGAAACGGAAATTTTTACCAGGGACATTCATGCTCGACAGAAATCGGATTCTGAAGGACCCGAAAGCGGCCGAAAAAGCATTTTTGTCACGGGGTCTCTCCATCGACATGGAGGGACTTCTTTCGTTGGATAGCGAGTGGTTTGAGTCCATCCGTTCCTGGGAATCGCTGAGAGAACGGAGAAACGCCCTTTCTTCAGAGATAGGCCTTCTGAAAAGAAAGAAGGAGCCGACAGGGGAGATCGAGGAGGAAGTTCGCAAGGTGAACGCCCAGATCGAACAGGCGGATGAACGAAGGCGTGATCTGGACCGTCGCCGGGAAGAGATGTGGCTTCTTTTGCCCAATCTTCCCCACGACACGGTTCCTTTAGGCAAAGACGAGACAGAAAACCCGGAAGTCCGGAGATGGGGGGTTCCGTCGATCTTTTCCTATTCTCCGAAGCCTCATTGGGAGATCGGAACCAACCTTGGAATTCTCGATTTCGATCGGGCGTCAAAGATTTCCGGGGCCCGCTTCTCCATCCTTTCCGGGAAGGGGGCCCGGCTCGAGCGGGCCCTCATTTCTTTCATGCTCGACCACCATACCCGCGACCGTTCTTCTGAGCCCGTTCCCGACGGAGAAGCCTCTGAAAGAGATCGCCGGAAACCCTATCAGGAGTTGTCGGTTCCCTACATGGTTCTTCCGGAAAGTCTTCAGGCGACGGGACAGCTTCCCAAATTCCGGGAGGAGTTATTTTATGTCCCGGCCGATGACCTGTACCTTATTCCGACGGCCGAGGTACCCGTTACGAATTTCTATCGGGGAGAAATTCTGGACGAACAGCATCTTCCCGTAAAGTTTGCCGCCTACACGGCATGTTTTCGGAGAGAAGCGGGTGCCGCGGGCAAGGATACCCGAGGACTGATCCGACAGCACCAGTTCGACAAGGTTGAACTGGTCTGGATCTCGACTCCCGAGAAATCCTGGGAGCATCACGAGTGTCTGACCAATGATGCCGCAGAAATTCTGGAAAAACTGGGCCTTCCCTATCGGGTGATCTCCCTGTGTACGGGAGACCTCGGATTTTCCTCCGCCAAGACCTACGACATCGAAGTCTGGTTTCCCTCGCAAGAAAGGTATCGGGAAATCTCCTCCTGTTCAAACTTCGAGGATTTTCAGGCCAGAAGGGCCCAGATCCGGTTTCGCCGTTCCTCGGATCGCAAAGTCCAGCTCGTCCATACATTGAACGGGTCCGGACTTGCCATTGGACGGACTCTCGCCGCGATATTTGAAAATTTTCAGACCGAGGAGGGAGGGGTCAGAATTCCTGATGTTCTGGTCCCCTATATGGGAGGGGTGACCCTCCTGGAGCCGGACAAGGCGGACCGGTCTCCAGGATGATGGATCATCCCTGTAATCCTGGGCAATCCGGTCTTGGATTCGATTGCCCGATGAGACAGGATGATAGATGGAACAGAAAAACTCGGATAAAGGAAAGATCCTCTTTGTTGGCCGGGATATATTTCTTGGAACAATGGTGTCCCAGGCAGTGCTGAAGGAGGGTTTCGGAAGTCAGGCCGTCGCTCCTCTTAAGGTCAGGGAAGCTGTGGCGTCCGATCCGTCGATCATGGCCATTGTCATCGATCTCAAGGAGTCCAGGGAGCATCTGACCGAAATTGTCGATGCGGCCGGAACGGGCAATCATCCCAGGCTCATCGGAATCGCATTCCACACCGACCTTGAATCTAAGCGCCAGGCACAGAAAGCGGGGCTCGATCATGTCATTCACCGATCCCAGATCCAGTCCCATCTTGTCCAACTGCTTTCAGAAAAAAAAGCCTAAGAAATCTTCCACGGCCTCACGAGGGTTCCTGTCCGGAGTTGTTTTTGTCACCCTTTCCGAGATTTTCGGGCCTCCGTCTTTTTCTGCCGCCGCCTCTCTGTCGGGCCCTACCTTCAAGCTTTCCCCGCAGGTTATTGATTGTCAGGGGTCGGGGGCCCTCTTTTCCGGGCATGAGGAATCCCTCCCTCCCGGGACGGACCCGAAGACAGCGATCCGAATATGGCTCTTCGATGCACGGTTCTTGAGGGATACTCCGGACCGGAAAGCCATGGGAAGAGAGGCTTTGAGAAAGGCGCAATCCGGTGTCGAAGCCGCCCTCAAGTCTTTCCCCCGTGATGCCACCTTGTTGGCCTTGCACGGGGAATGGAACCTCCTTATGGTTCAGTACAGGGGTTTTCCCGGAGGTATGGCCTTTGGGAAAAATGCGGAAAGTCTCAACGGAAGGGCTCTCGCTCTTGATCCAGAGAATCCCGAGGCTCATCTTTCTAGAGGAATCGAGCTCTACTTCAAGCCCTGGTTTGTCGGAGGATCGGTGAGGGGGGCGTTGAAGGAGTTCGAGACTGCCAGTTCACTGCGCCCTCGTGATGCGAGAATCCTGTCATGGATCGGAATTGCAAAAAAAAAGCTCCATCGTCCGGGAGCCCTTGATGCCGAGAAGGAGGCCGTTAAAGCCTGTCCCAACAGCCCGCTCTATTCCCAGCGTGAAAAAACCTTCAATCCCCGTTCGATACACCCGTGATTGAGCACAACGTGCGTCTCTACCTCAGGCGGGACGAGCGGGTGCGCCACCGGGATCATCCCGAGTGGGGGATGGGACGTGTCACGGAGACCCGGGAATCTTCCGTTCCGGGGGGGGCGGCTTTTATCAACATCCTTTTTGAGGATGGGCAGGAGCGGCTGTTCTTTAACGATTTAAACGACCCCCGCTGTTGTTATTACGCGGGGTTGATGCGCTGCCTGGTCGTCTTCTGACCGTCCTCCGGTTCCTCAGGATCGGACTGACTCGCAAAATTCCTGAAGATCCCTGATCCATTCCCCAGTTTGTCCGGATTCCTCTATTTCGCGATCCGCCTCCCGTGCGCTGGAGTGCAGGCCAGCGTTCCTTCTCTCAGGAACTTTAGCAAGGTATTCCCGGGATTTTTCGGCTTCCAGAAAAAGAGTTTTCCGGATTTATCGGACTGCGACCCTTGAATGTTACGGCGAGTCCTGCCCTTTCCCCCATGTCTCGAATCCCCGAGAAATCTTTGTGGATTTCGAGGCGTCCTTGCCTTTAGACAAAGATCTGTGCCTCTTGTTTCTTTCTTCCCGGCTCTCCCGGACCAGAATGTGCGAGTTCGCACATTCTTCCGACCTGTCATGGTCCCGACCTGACTTTTGAAGTAACCAAGTTATTGTATTTTAATATATTTATAAATGGCATGGCGATTGCATTAATCCTGGAAACCCCTGAGGTCTCCCTTTTTTGGATCTTCCCGGAGGGGTGACCTCTATTAAAGGAGACCGACATGTCCTTGTTCCCTCTCGCCCAAGCCGCCTCGGCCTTTCTTCTGGTCCTTCCCTGGCCGTTGCTGGCTACGGGAATATTCGCCTTTCCGGGTCTGGCCGACCGCCATCCCCGCCTCATGAAAAGGGCCACGACGGCCTCCGCGGCCTTTGCCCTGATCTGCGCCCTCCTCGCTCTTTCAACCTATGTCTTGGGGCTCTCCCGCTCGATCCCCTGGCTCTCTCTTCCTCTTCCTTGGGGGCTAGGGGCCTTCGAGGTCCGGGTGGGGGTCAATCCCCTGAGTCTTGCGATGGCCCTCCTCGTGGCCTTCGTGGGTTTTTCCGTTGCCCGGTTTTCAGTACGATACCTGGACGGGGAGCCGGGGGTGGGACATTTCATGCAGTTCATGAGCTTGACGCTGGGATTCTTCTTCACCATGGTCGTGGTGGACAACTTTTGGGCCTTTTTCCTCTCCTGGGTTGCAAAGGGGCTCTGCCTCCACCGCCTCCTCGTTTTCTACCCCTCCCGGCCGAAGGCTCGCCTGGCCGCCCGGAAAAAATTCTTCCTGCATCGCATCGCCGACGTGGCCCTTCTGGTGGCCTTCATCCTTGTAGCGCGGACCCTGAATACCGACCGCTTTTCCGGTCTGGCCGCCGCCATGGCCGCCCGGACCGCCCTGTCCCCCTCTCTGGAGCTCGCTGCCGCCCTCCTTTTTCTGGCGGTGGTCTTAAAAAGCGCCCAGTTCCCTCTCCAGGGCTGGCTCATCCAGGTGATGGAGGCCCCCACGCCTGTTTCGGCCCTCATGCACGCCGGCCTCATCTACTCCGGGACGTTCCTCTTCCTTCGGACCGCCCCCCTCGTTTCCCTTCCTGCAGGATTCCGGGACCTTCTTATCGCCAATTCCCTCGCCACGATCTTCGTGGCCGCCCTTGCCATGATGATCGCAAGCGACATCAAGGGCTCCCTCGCCTGGTCGACGAGCGCCCAGATGGGGTTTATGCTCCTCGAGTGCGGCCTGGGGCTTTACAGCGTGGCCGTCATGCACATCATCGCCCATTCACTCTACAAGGCCCACGCCTTCCTTTCGTCGGGAAGTGTGGTCGAGCCCTTCCGGGGGCCCGAGCTGTCCTTGTCACCCAGGATGGGGGGTCCCCCGGGCCGGATGTTCTTGGCCCTGGGAACGGGAATTGTCCTGACCATGCTCTCGGGACGTCTCTTCGGGGATGACCTGACACGCGAACCTGCCCTGCTCCTGTTGGGGATGATCCTTTCTGTTTCTTTGGCACGCCTTCTGCTCTCGGGATTTGCGTCCCGGGGACGCGCGGGACTCCCCCTGCTTTTGCCGACGGCCGGTCTGGTGGCTGCGGTATCCCTTTCGACCTTCGCCCTTCACCGTCTCTTTGCGGTGGCCTTGGGCCGGGTGCTTCCTTCTGCCCCTCTTCCTGCAACCACTCTCCAGATGACGGTCCTGGTCCTGGTGGCCGCCGTATTCCTGAGCCTTCTCTATATCGAGGAGATCCTTCCCTTCTCCGGCGCCCGTCCAGTCTGGAAGAGGTTCTACGTTTGGATTGGAGCCGGTCTTTACAGTGATTTCTTGCTGGACCGGTTGGTGGAGCCCCGGCTACCCGGCCGCACTCCGGACAGCTCCTGCGGAAGGATTCGTCTTTCCGCCGAGACTCCCCCTCAACATTTTTAGGAGGTTCTCCCATGACAATGCCCCTGCCCTCCCCCTCTCTTTCCGGAAAAATCGACCGGGCCTGCCGGCGGATCGCTCCCCACTGGCCCCTCAAGCATTTTGTGGCCGTGAGTCCCTATTTCGGGCTTGTGGATCGGCCCTGGGAGGAGGCTCACCGGACCCTGGGACGGGTCGCAGGGTCCGGACTCTTCATGCCCCGCGCCTATTACCGCGATCAGATCCGCGCGGGACGGATCCGGCCCCGGGATCTTTCAGAGGCTATCCGGGAATGCGAAATCGACCTGGATACCGCGACCCTCCTGCGTGAGATCGGGCGGGAGAGTCCGTCCTGGAGTCCGGCACCGCTTCTGGTGAGCTCCCTCCGGGAAGAGGTCGACGGACGTCCTTGGGAGAGCCTGGTGGTGGACCGCATCAGCACGGTCTGTGCTTCCTGGTTCG
>JAYWMN010000014.1:0-29904 GCA_035873205.1 Nitrospirota bacterium | reverse complement strand
TTCGACACAGGTCAATCTTCTGTCCATCAACGCCGCGATCGAGGCGGCGCATGCCAAGGAGGCCGGTCGAGGGTTTGCCGTTGTCGCCGAGGAGATCAAGAAGCTTTCGGACCGGACAAGAAAGTCTGTCGAGGAAATTTCCAAGACTGTGACCTCGATCGGATTGGAGCTTGGAACCGTGCGGGAGAGTATTCAGGAGGTTCAGGGACGCATGGCCGACATGAAAGAGTTTTCCCTCAAGATCGACCAGAGCGTGCAGCACATGAAGGAGATGTCCGGAGAAAACCTCCTCAAGAAATTCATCAATATCGTTATCGGACGGTCCGATCGGATGAGTCAGCTGATAAAGAAGGCTTTTTCGAAGCCATGAATCAGCCCACAAAGGCCGTTTCATGGTATAACCTGACTGGGAAGGAACTTTGGGATCCATGATGCAGGAGAAGGCGATGAGTGGAAAAACGGACATTGAAAATCTTGTTCTTCAGGTCGGCACCAATCAGATGGAGCTTGTGGATTTCCGGATTTTCCAGGAGGACAAGAACAATCCCGGGAAGACGCTGGAAGGGATTTACGGAGTGAATGTGGCCAAGGTCATCGAAATCATCAAGCTGCCTGAAGTTACTCCGGTTCCCAATGCCAATCCGTTCCAGGACGGGGTGATCAACCTCCGGGGGATCGTCATTCCCATCATCAACCTGGCCCGCTGGATGCGGGTTGTGGAGCCCCCCGGCATCACATCCGCGCAGGTCATCGTGACCGAATTCTCCAATATCCGTCTGGGCTTTCTCGTCCATCAGAGCGTGCAGATCCGGCGAGTGTCATGGAAGAGCATCGTGCCGATCAATCTTCCTGCATCGGCCGGAAAACGGGATTCAAGCGTCGTGGGGACGATCAAGCTGACCGACGGTCCCGATTCCGGAAGGGTCCTCCTGATCCTGGACTTTGAAAGCATCGTCGAGGAGATGGGACTTTACTCCCGGCAGGAGCACGACCTCGACTCCCTCCATAAACGGGAGCCCACCGGAAAACTCGTGCTGGTCGTCGATGACAGCGGCGTGGCCCGGAACATGCTGTCAAAGGCCCTGGACAAGGATGGATTCGGGGTGGTTCTCGCCCGGAACGGAGAGGAAGGGCTCGAGATGCTCGAGCAGATGTGGAAGAAAGGATCCGCCGATGTGGCGGCCATTATTTCCGATGTGGAGATGCCCGTCATGGATGGATATTCCTTTGTCAAGAAGATCAAGGAGAATCCCGAGTGGCGGTCGATTCCGATTATCATGAACTCGTCGATGAGCGGGACGGAAAACATGAGGAAGGGGCGGGAATTGGGAATCGACGAATATGTCGTCAAGTTCGAGCCCCAGAAGTTTCTCGACGCCCTGCGGGCGTCCCTGGACCGTCATCAGGGAAATATGTTGGCTCAGAAATAACGTCCGGGGGAGTGGCGGCCTTCCCGGGCCGTTGACTCCTCAGATCTTTGGGAAATAAAAAAGGGATTCTCCATACATGAGAACCAGCGCAAAAATCCATGGAAGCTGGGGAGAGAGTCTCCAAATCAGTCCGGGTTCTTTCCCTTCAGGATCGGGGCGCTCCTCCGAAAGCAAGGCTCCAAAACCGACGGCTGCGACCAGGCTTCCGGTAATGGCGAACCAGGAAAGCATCTCCAGTCCCCCGATGTTGTGTCTTGCCCCGTAGAGATTCAGAGTCATTCCTCCTTGAATAAGAAGAAATTCGACTCCCAGATACAAGATGACCTTCAGGACGAACGGGCGGTTTGTATCCACTGAATTGACTCCCCTTTGGTATGAAGTTTTGTCGTTTTCTCGTCCCTTGCCAGTTGACCGCAGGCGGCCCGGATATCCTGTCCCATCGTTTTCCGTACTGTCGCGGTGAGGTGATAGGAGGACAGAATCTTCCCGAAGGCCTCCACGGATTCCTCGGAGGGTCGGGAGTAGGGAGATCCTTCGAACGGATTGAATGGGATGAGGTTGACCTTGGACTTGAAAGGGGCGAGAAGGCGTCCCAGGGCCCGGGCCTGGTCCTGACTGTCGTTGATACCTTTGAGCAAGACATATTCAAAGGTGATTCTTTCCCGGGGTTTGAGAGGAAAGTTTCGGCATTCCTCGAGAATTTCCCGGATGGGGTATACGCGTCCGACCGGCATGATCTCCTGTCGGAGACGGTCGTCAGGGGCCGTCAGGCTGACCGCCAGATGCACTCCCAGATTGGCTTTTCCCAGGAGGCGCATCTTGGGAGGAAGACCCGAAGTCGACACGGTGATTCGCCGGGGGGACAAGTCGGCTCCACTGGGGTGGGTGAGGGTCTGGATGGCCGGAATCAGGGCTTCCAGATTGGCCATGGGTTCGCCCATGCCCATGAAGACGATATGATCGATGCGGGGGAGTGACACACTGTCCTCCGACTCTCCGCCGATGGAAACGGGATTCAGGGAGTTGAGAAGTTTCGTGGCAAGAATCCACTGACTGACGATCTCCCCTGGGGACAGGTTCCGGATGAGCCCCATTTCCGCGGTCCGGCAGAACCGGCAGCCGATGCCGCATCCCACCTGGGTAGAGAGGCAGAGGGTCAGCCGGCCCTTTCGGGGGATCAGGACCGATTCGATGACCGCCTCGTCAGAGAGGGCGATGGCCAGCTTGGTTGTTCCATCGGACGAGTTGTGGACCGCACGGATTGTCGGCATGTCCAGGGTCAGCGACGCTGGCCGGAGATCCCGGATTTGTGCGGGAAGGTTGGTCATGGAGGAGAAATCTGTGACCTGTTTTTGAAAGACCCAATGGGCCATCTGACGTCCCCGATAGGCAGGCAGGCCTAGTCTGGCAATCTCTTGCTCCCATCTGGAGGGAGGCAGGTCGAGGAGGTTCATCGAGGCTCCGATGTTTCCGTCTGAATGGGCTCGGTCCTGATCCATCGGGGAGCGATCCATTGCCTGACGATAAAGGTCGAAAGAAGTCCTATCAACATTCCTCCCATGACATCGAGGGGAAAGTGGGCTCCGACGTAGATGCGGGAAATCCCGGTCAGACCCGCGAGAAGGAAGAGTGGAAGGGAAAGTCTGGGGTAAAGCCAGGCAAAGAGGGAGGCAGTTGAGAAGACGGTGAAGGTGTGTCCCGAGGGAAAGGAGTTGGCATACAGGGAGGGTCCAAGAACATGGACGGACAGGGTATGGGAAAGGATTCCCGCATGGAAGACGGCAAGAGGACGGTCCCTGTGGAGCAGGTGTTTCAGTGTCGTTCCGAGGATGAAGGAAACGAAGGAGGTCGAGGCCCAGAGGACAAAGTCCCGCTGGAAGTTGGGACGGGCAAACAGGAACATCAAAAGAAGTCCCAACGGAAAAAGATAGAAGCCGTTTCCAAGATCTGTGGCCCCCTGCATGACCGGGTCCAGCCACGAATGGTTCAGGTTCTGGTTCAACCAGAGGAAAAGCCCCTGATCCATATGTAAAATGCCTTCCATGATTTCCTTCCAGATATCGTTTTAGTCTGAGCGGTCCTTGTCCAGAACGGAATGGATCCGGCTCTGTACCTGATTCTTTGGCCAGCTGGACGGATAGGACAGGCTAAATATTCCGCCGGATTCGATGAATCCGTGTTTTTCGATCAGGTATCGGGCGATTTCGAAAATTTGTTCGCGCCACTGGGAGGAACTTGTCCAGTGCATGCTTTCAAGAACGAAATCTGCGAACTCCTCTTCGGACAGGCGGTCCGGATGCCAAAGGTCGATCTCGCCGGGATTGTCGGGATCCCGGCTGACAAGGGAATAGACAGGCATCGGGAATCTCTCCTCTCTTGATCCATATAGGACGCAGATGGAAACATATTGGTCTCTACACTCGATTATCGCTATTATACACGAAGAACGATTTTGAGGCACTTTGACGACCCTGAAAGGACATGGTGGAAAAAGCTCCGTTTCTGATTCTCCTTCTGGCCGGACTTCTGATTGCGGCTCTTTTCCTGAGCCGTCTTTCGGAGCGTCTCAGAATGCCGGACATCCTCTGGTTCATGCTGATGGGTCTTCTTCTTGGACCTTCGGGCTTCGACCTTCTTCCTGGATCCGAGGAAGTCCTGGGCAACAACTCTCTCCTGCTTGCGGCGGTGGGGATTGTCCTGTACGAAGCCGGCGTACGGACCCGGCTCGACCGGGTCATGCGCCACATGGTCAGTATCGGTCTTCTCGTGACGGCAGGACTTCTTCTGACGGCTCTTCTCCTGGGTGTTCTGGCCAAGGTTGTTTTTGGAATGACGTTTTATCAGGGGCTTCTTCTGGGGGCCATCCTTTCGACCACCGATCCGGCCTCCATCCTGCCCATTCTCCGTCGGCTTCCCCTGCCGGAATCGGTGACCGGAACATTGATAGCGGAGAGCGCCCTGGGAGATGTGACCGGCAGCATGATGACCATGTTCATCCTTTCTCTGGCCATTCCCGGAGCCGGTTTTTTCGGAACCATGATCCCTTTTGTGGCCTCGGTTTTCTGGGGGGCTGGCCTGGGGATCGTCCTGGGGATTGCGGTCAAGATCCTCCTGACCCATGGAAAACTGGGGATCTTCCGCGACAATATTCCCGTCCTTATGATATCGGCTCTTCTGGCAGGGTTCTCTCTATCCCTCCTGTTGCATGGACAGACGCTCCTGTGTGCCTATCTGTTCGGTATCATGGTCGGTCGCATGGCCGAAGGTTCCGACACCCCCGGAACTGCCGACCGAAGGTCCGTGATTCATGACTGGACCCCTCTCAAGACGCTCAACGACCTTCTTTCCTATTTGGCCAGTTTCTTCATCTTTTTTGTCATGGGCACACTGATTCCCCGTACGCCGGGAGGGGTTTCCATCTTCGGGATTCTGGTATTTGTCCTTTTTCTCGTCCTGGTCATCCGTCCGCTTGTCGTCTTCGCTCTTGTTCCTCTGGATCGCCTGTCCAGGTTCTCCGTTCGTGAAATCGCCTTCATGGCCGTTGTCAGGGAGACAGGGATCATGGCAGGGGCCCTGTTGGGACTCGCCCATGCCGAGCTACCCGCTTCTGCACCCCTGATCGTCTTCATGGTTGTGGTCAGTACCGTCATCATCGGGTCGGCCGGGTCGGCACCGATCGCCAGGAAGCTGGGATTTTCGACTCCGGTGTCCGATGCGGAAAGGGATCGCCCATGACAGGGGATCTTTTCAAGGGGACGACCCATGGTCCGGGATACGGGGCAAGGGTTCTTCATTTTTTTGTGAACACCTTCTTCCTTTTCTTTCTTTTTCTCGTGCCCGGGTGCGGAATGACTCCGTCGAATCCCCTGACGCCTCCGGAAATTCTTGTGACGGGCCAGTCCGGGACATCAGGGGACGGGGGGGCTTCTCCCTACGCCCTTCCTTATTCGGGAACCCCGCTTCCTCTCCTGAACGTCCCGATTCCGCCAGGTCTGTCTCTTCGGGGAGGGGTGGTCACCGACAATACGCTCATCTATCTCGCAAAGGATTCCTCGGGGAAGGGGAGATTCCTTCTGTCCGGGATTCCCTTGGGGTCTTCATCGATATTCCGCCAGATTACCGGTCTAACGGGCACTCCGTTGGCCATGGCCCAGATCACCGGACAGGTTCTGGTCGTCCTTGCAACCACCGGGTCATACCCGCAGGGATGTCTCGAATTTTTCCAAACGACCTCCCTCGTCTCCATGACTTCTGGGGGAGCCCTTTCCCCTTCCCCCTCCTGCGTACCCTTTGTCGGGAGCCACACCCTGGCAAACGGGTTCCTGCTGCCTTTCTCCGACGGAGTCGGATTTATGGTGGGACAGGTGTCTTTGGGGCAATCCCCGACGACCGAGGTGTCGATTTATTCCCAGATCGCTCTTTCGTCCCTCCTGACCGGGGGGTCGATGCCCTCACCACTGTCGACATGGACGCTTTGGCAATCCTACCAGTCCTCCGATCCGATTTCGGGGGCGACCCTGTCCGGAAATACGGTGATCCTTCTCCCCGATCCCTCATCCAAGGCTATCGATATCTATAAGGTGACGACACTTTACGGAAGTAGCGGAGGATCTCTGGTCCCCTTCTCTCAGACCACCATTTCGTCCTCTACGCTGCCGACCCTTCTTGCGATCGATCCCTCCAGCAATTTTTGTCTGGCAGGCTCTGGGTCAACTGTCTCGATTTTCGGTCTCGACTCCATTCTAACCCCTCCCGGGACACTCGGGCCTTTGGGAACGATCAATGCCGGTACGGGGGAGGCCTTCGGATCTTTGGTCACCTACACGGGCAGTTCCTAGGGAGATGATCAAGAGGAAGGAGAAGGGATGATGGCAGCCCTCGTCCACGACATTGTGCTGGGCTTTGGGTATGGGGGCATGGGTCTCTTGGCGGGCTTTCTTTCCGGGCTTCTGGGCATCGGCGGGGGGGTCGTCCTTCTTCCGGCGGTTCTCTTTGTGCTCCCTCTTCTGGGCGGCAATCCTCTTTCCCCGTTCTTTGCCACCGAGATCTCCATGATCCAGGTGTCCTTTTCCTCTCTGGTGGGAATCCTGATGCACCGTCCCTCAGCCCATGTTCCCCTGCGGCGTATTATCTTCTGGGCCGGGTCGGCTCTGGTGGGGGGAGCGATCGGCGGCATCCTCTCCTACCGGTTTTCCGGGCAGTCGATCCTTGGTCTGTTTCTTGCTGAAACGGTCATTGCCCTAATGCTTCTGATGATTCGTCCTGTCGAGCGACAGCATCGGAACGTGTCGAAGAAGAGGAGGTCCGAGTGGCTCGAATATCCGGTAATGGCCGGGATCGGATTCACAAGCGGCATACTTGGGGTCGGAGGCGGGTTCCTTTTTTACCCGGTTCTGACCCTTTTTTTCGGCTATCCGTCCTTGGTTGCCGTCGGGTCGAGCCTGGCTGTCATGTTTCCCATGGCGGCCGCAGCCTCGATCATGAAGTTCCGGGCATCTGGGGTATTGCCCCCCCATACATGGGAGATAGTCTTGGGGGCTCTGGCCGGGTCGAGATTCGGGGCCCGGTTTACAAAACAGCTGGGATCGGGAAAGATACGGTTCCTTCAGGGCGTCCTTCTGGCGGTTACCATTGCTCGCGTTTCTTGGACTCTTTACAAGGGTTGAAGTCACAGAACCCTGTCAGTCTTCCGGAATGCCGTACTCCCGGATCTTCGCATAGAGGGCTTTTCGGCTGATCCCGAGTATCCGTGCCGCCTGGCTCTTGTTCCCTTCCGTTTCTTCCAGAACCCTCAGGATCTGTTCCTTTTCACCCTCCTTGAGGGTACGGGGAGGTTTGGACTGAAGATCATCGGCAGGGGAGAATTTCGCAGCTGACGGGAGGAGGAGGGGTTCGAGGGCGTGTCCGCTGAGTTCGAAATAAGCCGGGGCGCCCAACCCCTGGGTGACGGCGATCTCGATCATTCGATTTTTAAGTTCGCGGACATTGCCCGGCCACGGGTAATGTCTCAGGATCTCCCGGGCAGAGGGAGACAATGCGATGCGAACGGCCGGGTTGTCGAAGGCCTCTTTCAGGAATCGCTCCGCGAGGATAAACACATCCTCCCCCCGTTCCCTCAAGGGAGGGACGGCGATGGGAAAGACGTTCATCCGGTAATAAAGATCCTCCCTGAGACGTCCCTGATTGACGAGAAGGAGGGGGTCGATGTTCGTCGCGCCGATGATCCTCGCATGGAATTCCAGCTCCTCGGTTCCTCCGACACGGTAGAAGGTCCGGTTTTCCAGAACCCTCAAAAGCGCAATCTGGGTCGAAAGCTCCATGGTTCCGATTTCATCGAGGAAGAGCGTTCCTTTCCCGGCGGTGGAGAGCCACCCGTCCTTTCTTGAGACAGCGCTGGTGAAGGAGCCCTTTTCGTGTCCGAACAGCTCCGAACTGACGAGCTCCCGTGAGATGGCCCCCGTATTGACAGCGATGAATGGATCTTCTCTTCGAGGGGAAAGCTGGTGAATGGAATGGGCAACAAGTTCCTTGCCCGTCCCCGACTCTCCCGTGATCAGGATGGGAATGGAATGGGAAGCAGCTTTCCTGATCCGGTCGGCCAATACGCGCATGGCAGGACTCTTTCCTGCCAGCAGGGGAAGAGAGTCGGGCGAGCCCTGATCCAACCCTCCGGAGACGTGGACGGTGGCGGTGACCTCGCTTAAGAGGGCCAGGAGCTTTTTCTCGTCGATCGGCTTTTCTATATAGTTGAGCGCTCCTTTGCGGATGGCATCAACAGCCGTTTCGACTGTCGCATGGGCCGTCATGATGATGATGGGGAGATGAGGGTAGAGGGTTCTGATCGGTTCAAGAAGGTCGGTTCCGGTGGTGTCAGGCAGCTTCAGGTCAAGTAGAATGGCTGATTGATGGGCAGGAAGAGGATGCGTCCTCAAACTGTCAAGTGCCTCCTTCCCGCTCCCGGCCTCCCTGGTGGCGTATCCCTCGTGGTTGAGAAGAGTCTTCAGATAAAGACGGGTATTGGCGTGATCGTCCACGATGAGGATATGACCATGAACGCTCATTTCAGGGACTTTTCCAGATTCGAGAATTCCTTGAGCGTTTTTTTGACCTGGGCCAGCTTCAGGAGTAGCTGTGCTTTTTCCCGCTTCAGCTGGAGATTTTCCTTGTGGTCCTTGCGGATCAGGTAGGACGCCTCCTTGAGTTCGTAAGGGGTCTCTTTGCCGTCCAGGGTTTCAAGAAGGTCCAGCCCCTCCTTCTTTTCCGCCGGTTCGAGATGGAGGTCGGCCAGAGCCCAGGCAAAGACCAGACGGTCGCGAACGACCGAGGGAAGGTTTGAGATCGCGGATCTGGCCTGGAGAAGGCTTCTTGCCGCCCGGTAATACCCTTTTGAAAAGAGGTAGGGCATTCCTTCGAAGTACTGGGCATCGTGATGGCTGAGCTCGGCAATGGCAAACGGAGGAAGTATGATGACCGGTGCCGGGCAGGGAACGGAGGGGCGCGAAAGCATATGAGGGGTCTGGCAGGAAGACAGAAGCAGGAGGGCAAAAGTAGCGATCAAAGTCGCCGCGCTAGGATATCGATTAATCAATGGGCCCCTCTTCAAGAATGACAGGGATCGAGATGAGAAATCTGGTTCCCTTCGGTTTGTTCTGGGCAATTTCGATCGACCCTCCCATGGCAAGAACGATTCCCCTCGTGACAGCCAGCCCCAGTCCAAGTCCTTCCTTGGTCCGATGGTCGAATGGGGCGACCTGGTAGAATTTGTCGAAAAGGAAGGGGATGTTTTCGGGGGGGATGCCGATTCCGGTATCGGCCACTTCGAATCGGATAATGGTGAGATCCCGTCTGACATTAAAGTGGACCTCCTCTCTTGTCTGAGTGAACTTGAACGCATTTCCCAGCAGATTGTCCAATATTTGCGCCAATTTGTTTGCATCGGCCCGTATGAATTCCGGAAGGTCGGGATCGAGGTCGACGATGAAATGATGGCCTGACCCCTGTGCGGCCAACTGGTATCGTTCAATAATCCTGTCAAGAAATGGACGAAATTCCATTCTGTGGACATCGAGGCGCATCTGCCCCGCCTCGATTCGTCCCAGATCGAGAAGCTGGTTGACCAGATCGACAAGATGGTCGATCTCTTCGCCGACGACGGAGAGGCTCTTCTGCTGTTCTTCGTTCAGGGGCCCCAGCGCCTGCCTTTTCAGCATGGCGATGAATCCGCGAATACTGGTGAGAGGTGTCCGGAGTTCGTGGGAGGCAACAGTCACGAACTCCGATTTTTTCCGGGAAAGCTCACCAAGACGGTGAGCCATCTCATTGAGAGCCTTTGCCAGATCGCCCATTTCATCGGTATTGGGAAGATTGACCGGATTATGGAATGCGCCTTGGGAGATTCGCCGTGTTCCCTCGATGAGGGCCATAATTGGAGTCAGCACCATCCGGGAGAAGGAAAAGAGCAGAAGGAGGACCAGAAGGGAGCCGATAGCGGTCATCTCGATGCTGACCGTCGTCATTTGCTCCTCCCTCCCGGTCGTTTCCGCAATTCGCCTTTCCAGAGCGTGCTGGTATTCCTCCTTCAGGTTACGAAGAAGCCATGCCATATGAATCAGGAGGGGAGCGGTCGCCCCCCGGCTGATTGACAGGGCGAGCGTTCGGTTTCCGTGGGCGAGGGCCTTCATCTCCATGGACAAAGAGTGGTTCAGGGCTGATTCCGCACTCAGGGACGCATTGATCAGTGTGGCCGCCTGGCCCGAAGGCTTCGGAAGTGTCTTCAAAAGTGCCTGGACGATCGGAAGTTCCGATTCAACGGGCGAGGGAGCAACGGGAGGCAAAGGAGAGAACAGAAGATATCGTTTGTCTTCTGCGAGAATGATTCCGATCCTGTTCTGGACCTGGGAGATCAGCAAAAGTCCCGAGACCGACTGGTTCTTGATCTCGAGCAGGATGTTATGCAAGGCATAGAGACTGATAATGGCGTAGAGGTTGGAGGAGAGAATAATCCCCAGAAGCACGGTGGAAAACAAGAAGATCTTGGTGCGAAGACGAAGGCCCCGAGATCGGATTATCAACCCAGGACCCTTACATTCGTGCGAAGCGCCCGAAAAATGGCTGGATGCGGAGGAACGGCCATGATGAGTCCCTTTGCCCTTTATTTGTCTGTATTGACGAAGGGCGCCATGGCGCCGCTGAGCGATTCTGGTACGCAGGGCGTCCGCGACGGCATGTCCCAATACGAACAATTTTAGCCCAATCGGAGAATTTTAACCAGAGACGAGATAGAAGCAATAAAAAAGGAGGCCGGAATTTTTAAGTCCGGCCTCCTTTTTTACGATTAATTGATTTTATTTAAAAATCGTTCAAGATATACCGCTTTGGGTTCACCGGGGTTCTGTTTAGAAGAATTTCGTAGTGAAGATGGGGGCCGGTCGAAAGTCCCGAGTTTCCAAGAAATCCAATGACGTCGCCCCGTTTGACATGTTCTCCTTCATAAACGGCGACCTTTTCAAGATGGCCATAGAGCGTGGTCATTTTGCTGGAATGATCGATGACCACCGTTTTTCCGAACCCCTGGTCCCATCCTGCCAAGGAGACGGTTCCGGAAGCGGTTGCGATAATCGGAGTGCCCATGGGACCCGCGATATCCACGCCCGGGTGAAAATCCCGTCCCAGTCCAAAGGGAGAGGTTCTCCATCCGAATTTCGACGTCAAAACCCCGCGGGCAGGCCAGATGCTGGGGGTCAATGCCCACTCGGCCTGGCGCTCCTGGATGACCCTCTTCAGCCCCGCCAGCGATTCCTCCTGATGGAGGACTCCATGCTCGAGGTCTCCCAATTGGCGGTCCATTTCCGCCATGAGATCCCCCATTCCTCCCTTGCCTTTCTGGATCAGGACAGACGGGGCGACGGAGTGCTCGGGACCTCCGAGTCCAAGAGCTACGGTCGAACTGTTGGACTCGGAGGTGTTCATGATGATCCGAACCTTGCGTTCGAGCTTGGCCACGTCCACCATCTTGGCATGGACATCCTGGAGATGCCGGTAGATTCTGACGATGGCCTCTTTCTGAGCCCGGCTTTGATGTTGCAGGGCAATCATTCGTGACTCTTTTTCAAACAGAAAACCCGAAAGGACAGCGAAGACCCCGGCAAATGCAATAAAGAGAGCGGCCGAAAACACACCCCATCTGATCCATGAGCGTGAAAGCTCGTAGCGACGGATGCGATCATTCGGGGAAGGAACAATCAAAACCGTAAAGTTTTTTTCTTTAAGAGATTTGAAGTTCATAACTATCTCCTTATTACAAGACAGGGCCGGATAGTTTACCCCGATGCAGACTCTCTCATCGAAGCGCAAGGGAGAGTTGCTTCCTTATTCTGGTTCGATTATGGTCCGAATTTATAAAATGTCAAGTCTTATTAGAGCAAGATATTAAGTGATTAAAATCACGGATTAAAGTAAATACTTATAAATAATAAATATTTTATTTTTGATAAATTTAAATTATATATTTGTTATATAGAATTTTCCTTTCCTGAAATCAGTCTTTTGATGTTCTCCCGATGTCGCAGAAAGACCAGAATCCCCATTATCAGGAAAAGGAGAGGGGTATGGGGGGGGAGGGGATGGTTGCCGATCCATGAGCGATTGACCATGGGGATGGAAAGAACCGGAAGAATGGCAAAGCTTCCGAGGGAGGCTATTGAAGGAGTCCTTGTCAGGAGGAAGAGGAGTGCCCAGGGAAGGCATGCGAGAAATCCCAGAAGAAGATTGATTCCCAGAGCAACTCCCAGGCCGGTCGCCACTCCTTTTCCGCCTTTTCCCCGGAGCCAGACCGGATAGAGGTGACCGAGAAAGACAAACAGGCCTGAAAGAACCGGATCGAGCGGTGCTCCGAATCGAGCAGCGAGCTTCACGGCCAAAATTCCCTTTCCCATATCTCCGATCAGTGTAAGGAACCCCAGAATCTTCCCTTTACGGTCCGTTCCCGCAACCCTCATGACATTACTGAATCCAATATTCCCGCTTCCGGCTTTTCTGATGTCGATTCCCTTCAGCTTGGTCAGAAGCAGTCCTGATGGAACGGATCCGAGCAGATAGGACGCGATGATGGTTACGAGATGGGTCATTCGGCGTCATCCAGGCCGGTGACCCAGAGATACCAGAAGAGGTACTGAAGTCCCGAGATCAATGTCAGGATGAGGGCGATCCAGAATATCAGGAGTCCGATCCAGTGGAAGTTGAGAAGAAAGTTGGTGCCTGGAAGGGTCAGGTGCCTGTTGTTGTCCAGAAGTAGTGTAATAGAGACGGTCTGAAAAACCATCTTGGCCTTCCCGAGATTTTCTGCCGGAATGATGATTCCTTGCGATGCCGCGACGGACCTGAGACCGGACACGGCGAATTCCCGGGCAACGACAATAATGGCCAGAATGGCAGGGAGGAGAGCATGTGCGACGAGAAGGAAGAGGACCGCGCTCACCAGGATCTTGTCGGCTACAGGGTCGAGCAGTTTTCCCATGGACGTCACCATATTGAAGCGGCGTGCAATGTATCCGTCGAGAAGGTCTGTCAGTGAGGCGATCAGGAAGAGAAAAGCGGCCAGATGGCTGGGTCCCGCCTTGGGAGAATGGTCGGCCAGGATGACTGCGGGAATCAGGAATATTCTTCCCAATGTCAGAATGTTGGCCCAGTTCAGCACAGAAAGTCCTCTTTTCCCGGAGGTCGCCCCTTTTTCAGTGTGAAGAGAAGGAGATCGGCGATCTGGCGAACGGCCCCTTTTCCGCCCGGAGTTTCTGTGATCAGGTTGGCGGAAGCGAGGACGGACGGATGGGCATCGGGGACGGTGATCGAAAGGCCGGCCGAACGGAGGAGCTCCAGATCGGTCACGTCATCCCCCATGACTGCCACCTGTTCCGCCGAAAGGTTCCATCTGTCCAGCAAGGTCCGAAATGCTTCTTTTTTCTCCCTGATTCCCAGAAAATAATCGGAAATCCCGAGCTCCGCCAGCCGGTGCTCGGTGGCGATCCCCTTGCGTCCGGAGATGATTCCGACTGGAAATCCCGAGCGCCTGAGGAGGGCCAGGCCATGTCCGTCCCGGACGTGGAATGACTTCATCTCCTCCCCGTTATTTCCGTATAGGAGGGTCCCGTCGGTCAGGATTCCGTCTACATCGAGAATCAGTGCCCTGATCCGAGGAAGAACTCGCAGGACTTGGAGGGGAGGGAAGGCCATCAGATCACTCCCGCTTTCAGAAGATCGTGAAGATGAACCACTCCTTGGACGATTCTGGAGGAGTCGGTGACAACAATGCTTGTGATCTGACGCTGTTCCATCAGGTTCAGGGCTTCGGAGGCCAGGGTTTCGGCGGGAAGAGTGGCCGGATTCCGGGTCATGATCTGTGATGCCGGCATCTCGAGGATCGAGACAGTTCCCGCCCGTGTCCCCGTGGACTCAAGCGTTCGCCGGAGATCTCCGTCTGTCAGCACACCCATAAGCTTACCGGTGAGGAGGTCCTGGACTGTTGTCATGCCCAGCTTTTTTTCGGTCATTTCCACAATGACAGCCCGAAGGGGCGTGTCGGGAAAGACGGAAGGGATCCGTTTTCCCGAATGCATGAGATCGCTGATCTTCAAAAAATACCGTCGTCCCAGAGATCCTCCGGGGTGCAGGGAGGCAAAGTCCGAAATGCCGAAATCCCGTTCTGCGAGAACGCCCATGGCCAACGCATCCCCCAGAGCCAGCATTGCGGTGGTGCTGGACGTTGGCGCGATGCCGAGGGGGCCCGCTTCTTTTTGTACGGAGGCAGAAAGGGCCCATTTGGCTTTCCGGGCCAAGGTTGACTCCATCTCTCCCAGGATGGCGATCATCGGAATTTCCATGCGGTCGAGGAGAGGCAGGAGTGCCTTGATTTCCTCCGTCTCTCCGGACTTCGAGAACGCCAGAAGAATATCCTTGGATTCCAGCATTCCCAGATCTCCGTGAAGGGCTTCTCCCGGGTGAAGAAAGAAGGCGGGGGTGCCGGTGGAAGAAAATGTCGCGGACACTTTGCGGGCAATATGGCCGGATTTTCCGATTCCTGTCACGGCGAGCTTTCCGGGGTTGGCAAGAAGGGCTGTGACCGCATCGGAAAAAGTCGGGCCAAGAAATTGGCACAGATCAAGAATGGCTTGGGCTTCCTCTCTCAGAATGGCTTTGCCCCGTTCGATACGAAGAGATTCAGGGCTTGTCCTGCCGGTCGGGGGCCCGGTTTTGGAGGGGACCTTTCTCCCCCGGGCCCGTGGAAGGGGATTTTTTGAACTCATGGAGCATCCTTGTCAAACTGGGCATAGGCCGGGTCGGCAGGGAAAGCCGCTTTTAGAGAGTGGATGGACAGCGCTTCTGAAATAAGCTCCGGAAGGAGGGCAAGCGGAATCATGTTGGGCCCGTCGCTCGGGGCCTGATCAGGATCCTGATGGGTCTCAAGGAAGAGCCCATTGCATCCGGCCGCGACTGCTGCGCGAACCAGGAGCGGAACAAAGGTCCGGTCTCCCCCGGAACGGTCTCCCCCTCCGCCCGGGCTCTGGACGGAGTGCGTGCCGTCGAAGATCACCGGATAACCGAACCGGGACATGATGGCCAGAGATCGAAAATCGACGACCAGATTGTGATAACCGAAGGTGGTGCCCCGTTCGCACAGAAGGATGCGGGAGTTCCCTGTTTCTGAAATCTTGGCGGCGGCGGGACCCATGTCCTCCGGAGCAAGAAACTGCCCCTTTTTCAGATGAACCGGTTTCCCGGACTGTCCTGCGGCTCGCAAGAGGTCGGTCTGCCGGGACAGGAAAGCCGGAATCTGAAGAATATCAAGAACGGAGGCGGCTTCTGGAACTTCGGCCGATTCGTGTATATCAGAAAGGACAGGAAGCGCGTAACGGTTGCGAATCTCCTCCAGGATGGCAAGACCCTGGGTTTTCCCTATTCCGCGGAAGCTTCTGTGGGAGGTTCGGTTAGCCTTGTCGTAGGAGGCTTTGAAGACGACTGGGATGCTCGCTGTATGCCGGATCTCGGACAAGCGATGTGCCATGTCAAGGGCGTGTTCACGCGATTCGATCACGCAGGGTCCGAGAATAAAGAGCAGGGGGTTTCCGGCTCCAACATGAATCACAGAGGTCGGTCCGGAGCCGATGGATACCGGTTGGTGATTGATGGGATGGGGCATCAACGACCTTTCTCCGTCGAGGCATTTGACCGATGCCTGAGACAGGCCTCGACAAATCCCATGAATAGAGGGTGGGGAGCAAGAGCCCGGGAGCGGAATTCGGGATGGAACTGGGAGGCGAGGAAGAAGGGGTGTCCGGGAATCTCGACGACCTCGACCAGCTTTCTGTCTCCGAAGGTACCGGAAACGACAAGACCTGCTTTTTTCAGACGGTCGACGTAGTCGGCATTGACTTCGAAACGATGGCGGTGGCGTTCCTGGATATGGGTTGAGCCATAGAGGGTCGAGGAGAGGGTTCCGGGAACAAGGTCCACGGGGTAGAGGCCCAGTCGCATCGAGCCTCCCAGGTCCGGATTTGACTGCTGTTCGGGGAGAAGGTCGATGACAGGATCGACAGGGTGGGGAGAAAACTCCCGGCTGGTCGCTTCCGTCAGTCCGAGTCGGGTCTGTGCGAATTCGATGACGGCCAGCTGCATCCCGAGACAGATCCCCAGGAAGGGCAGACCCGTTTCTCTTGCATGAGTGATCGCCCGGATCTTTCCTTCTATCCCCCGGGAACCAAATCCCCCCGGAACAAGGATCCCGTCAAGTCCGGAAAAATGAGAAGCGGGATTGTTATCCGGTTCGATCGCTTCTGCATCGAGCCAGTCGACATGGACCCGGACTCCGTGGTGGGTTCCTCCGTGGTTCAGTGCCTCGACGAGACTTTTGTAGGAGTCCTTGAGGTTAAGATATTTTCCCACAATTCCGATCCGGACCTCTTTGTTTGCTTTCTGGATTTTCCGGACCATTGTCCTCCAGGGGGCAATATTGGCCGGCAATACCTTCATCCGGAGATGTCGAAGAAGGTATCGGTCAAGTTTCTGGCGATGGAATTCGAGAGGAATCTGGTAGATTGTCGGGACATCCGGGGCCGAGATGACCGCTTCGGAATCGACATCGCAGAAAAGGGCGATCTTGTTCTTGACCTCATCGGGAATCTCCTCTTCGGCACGGCATAGGATGATATTCGGACTGATTCCGATTTCACGGAGCTTGTGGACGGAATGCTGGGAGGGCTTGGTCTTGAGCTCGCAGGAAGCCTTGACGTAGGGGACCAGAGTCAGGTGAATGAAGGCCACATTGTTCTTCCCCACCTCCCGGGGAAACTGGCGAATTGTTTCCAGAAAGGGGAGAGACTCGATGTCTCCTACTGTCCCGCCGATTTCGACCAGAACAATGTCGGAGTTTTCTCCGCGTTCCAGAATGACCCGCTTGATTTCGTTTGTGATGTGCGGAACGACCTGGACTGTTCCGCCCAGAAAATCGCCCCGACGTTCCCTGGCGATGACATCGTAATAGATCCGTCCGGTCGTGTGATTGTTTTTCTTGCCCATCGTGAGGGACGTGAACCGTTCGTAATGGCCGAGGTCCAGATCCGTTTCCGCCCCGTCGGAGGTCACATAAACCTCGCCATGCTGATAGGGGTTCATTGTTCCCGGATCGACATTGATGTACGGGTCAAATTTCAGAAAATCGATCCGGTATCCCCGGCTTTCGAGAAGACAGCCGAGCGATGCCGATGCGATCCCTTTTCCCAAGGAGGAAACAACTCCGCCAGTAATAAAGATGAACTTCATTCTCAACTCGCCGGGATACCCCTGGAATTATTCACGGGGAGGAATGGCGCTCTTCCGCTCCCGGCCGTCTCCTTTCGGTTTTGCGCCTTGAATGGCCAAGGTCATGGGCCGATCGTCCTACGAAGGTCGTGGAACCTGTCCGGAATTCTGCTTCGCTGATGAGATGGTTCCGACCCTCTTTGAACGAATTGTGAGCCAATATTTCAAGATCAAGTGGTCTGTCACAAAAAGATATTTTTTTTCTGCTTTCATAGAGTCTTAAATTTTGATCATCTTACACGATCGGAGGCCAATTGCAATGCGGGGTTCTATGTCCGTCGAAACTCCGGAGTATTTTCCAGTGCCCGCAGATCTTCTGGTGTGTCAACTCTCCACGAAGGATAATCCGTCCGGGCGACATAGATGGCAAATCCATAGTCCAGTGCCCGGAGTTGCTCGAGTTTTTCGAGTTCCTCGAGCGGGGATACCGGAAGCCGTGCAAACTCCAGGAGTGCCGGTTTCCGGTAGGCGTATATTCCGAGATGCTGATCCCAGAACAGGTCGGGGCGCCCGGGCTGAATGCTGTCCCGATCCATGGGAATGGGGCTCCTCGAAAAGTACAGGGCGAGATTGCGTTTGTTACAAACCACCTTGACGATGTTTAGGTTTTTTTCGTCGCCCGGATCGGTCAATCTTCGCCGCAGGGTCGAGATAGGGAGGCGTTCGTCCTGAAGGAGGGGTTCGACCGTCTGGTCGATAATCCGCGCATCCCCCATGATTTCGTCGGCCTGGAGGTTCACGATGATGTGGGCGGAAAGAGTGCGGGCAACCTCGGCGACCCGGTCCGATCCTGTCGTTGCCCCGCTTGAGGTGATGACCGATTCAAAGCCGTGGGCTTCCGCAGTCTCGAGAATTTCCCGGGAGTCTGTCGCGATGATCACCCGGTCGACTACCGAGGATTTTTTGGCCATCCGGGCCACATGGATGATAAGCGGAGTCCCGGCCACCTGTGCCAGAGGCTTGCCGGGAAATCTCGTAGAGGCCATCCGGGCCGGAATGACGACGACGACTTCGGTTTCGTCCTCCACCGGCCGCAAGGGAGCCGAAGGGAGTGTTCCAGGAAAGGCGGAAAAAAATGGGTGGTTTGTAACCTGGGCCATATCTGGATGCTCCTCTAAAGTCTGACCCGGGGCCTGAACCCTGCGGGTCTGAAAACGCCTCTCTGGGTTTCAAAAAAGGAGGAAAGAGAGAGGACTTCCTTGAGGTTCTCTTTGGACACAGTGGACGTTCCGACCATCCCCACAACGATTCCGGCCGCAAGGTTGGCAAGAACCGCCGCTTCGAGAAGAGAGGCTCCAGCGGCATGGGCCAAGGCCAGTGTGGCCATGACCGTGTCTCCGGCCCCGGTGACATCGAAGACGTCTTTTGCCACGGCGGGAATATGGGAGGCATGAAGATGTTCTCCCTTCTCGAACAGGGTCATTCCGGCCTCTCCGCGGGTGATCAGGACAGCCAGGGACTCCGTCCGTTCAAGAAGTACCTGTCCCGCCGCAAGCAGTGACGGCTCGTCGTTGATTTCAACCCCCGAGGAACGGGAGGCTTCGAGATGGTTGGGTGTGAGGAGTGTGGCTCCTCTGAAAAAATCGATGGAGGCGACCTTCGGGTCGACAAGGACGGGGACGGCGTTTTTCTGGCAGAGGGAGATCATTTCCCTGACCATGAAAGGGGCGAGCATCCCCTTGGCGTAGTCGGAAAATATGACCGCGTCTGTCTGCAGGATTTTTTGAGAGAAGATCTCCAGAGCCTCTTTCTGGAGATCTGTAGGTATTTCGGAGCGAACTTCCCGGTCAATACGAAGAAGTTGCTGGTTGTGTGCCATGACGCGGGATTTTGTTGTCGTTGGTCGCCCGGGAACTGGAAGAAGTCCGGTCGTGTCGATTCCGATACGATTCATGTCCCCGGAAAGCCGGGCCCCTTCCCCATCGTTGCCGATGACCGACAGGATCGATGCCTGACCGCCAAGTCGGGTAATGTTGTGGGCGACATTGGCCGCCCCTCCCAGACGGTAGGAGTCCTCGGTGACACCGACGACAGCTACCGGGGCCTCCGGAGACACCCTGTCCACGCGGCCCCAGACATAATGATCCAGCATGACGTCGCCTGTGATCAGGATACGGCTTTTTGAAAATTGGTCCATCGTTTCTATAAGTCGGGAGAGGAGAACCTCACCCGACCATGCGGCGGTCATTTTTTCCCTCCTGCCGAAGCACTCGGACACCCTAATGAATGACTTTTCCCAGACGGGAGAAGCGGACGGCCTTGCGATCCTTGCTCCACGACCAATAGATCAGGATGGCCCGACCGACGATCTTCCGGCTTTTGACGAATCCCCAGAACCGGGAGTCATAGGAGTCGTCCCTGTTGTCCCCCATGACAAAATAGGAGTGCGGGGGGACCGTCGTTTCAAAATTGTCCCGGGGAGACTGATCTGTCGTCGGATCCAGGATCTGGATGTAAGGCTCCTTCTGAAGGACTCCATTCACGAAGATCTGTTTCTTTCGAATGACAATGTGATCTCCCGGAATCCCCACCACCCGTTTGATGAAATCCTTGCTTTCATCCTTCGGATATTTGAAAACAACGACATCCCCCCGTTTTGGCGAACCGGTCCGAAAGAGATAGCGGTCATGAAAGGGATTCTTGAGCCCGTAGGAAAGTTTTGAGACGAGGATCTGGTCGCCGATCCGGAGTGTCGGAATCATGGATCCCGAAGGGATCCGAAAGGCCTGGATGATGAAAAGCTTAAGGATGGCCGCAATGACAACGGCGGTCAGAAGACCTTCGGTCAGCTCCCGGACCAGTCCTTTTTTGGGGCGGGATCTCATTTGTCCGGTGGTATCTTCCGGACTATCCGTATTGTTTGTCACTTTTCCCGGCTGCCTTCCGAGACTTTGAGAACGGCCATGAATGCCTCTTGAGGAACTTCGACGCGTCCAATCTGTTTCATCCGTTTTTTTCCTTCCTTTTGTTTTTCGAGAAGCTTTCTTTTTCTGGTGATGTCGCCTCCGTAACACTTTGCCAGAACATTTTTTCGCATGGCTCCGATCGTTTCCCGGGCGATGATGCGGGACCCGATGGCCGCCTGGATGGCCACTTCAAACATCTGCCTCGGGATGACCTCCTTGAGTTTTTCCACCAGGAGGCGGCCCCGGCCATAGGCCTTGTCCTTGTGCACGATAAAGGACAGAGCGTCGACCTTTTCTCCGGAAACGACGACATCGACCTTTTCGAGTTCCGCTGGCCGGTATCCCAGCCATTCGTAATCGAAGGACGCGTACCCCTTCGAGAGGCTCTTGAGGCGGTCGTAGAAGTCGAGAACCACTTCATTGAGGGGGAGTTCGTAGGAGACCATGACCCGTCGTCCGTCGATATACTTGAGATCTCGCTGGATTCCCCTGCGCTCCTGGCAGAGGGTCATGACCGGGCCAAGGTAGTCGGTTGGCATGAAGAGGGATCCCAGGATAAAAGGTTCGAAAATGGTATCGATCTTGTTGGGAGACGGAAGCTCCGCGGGGTTGACGACAAGGATCTCCTCTCCGCCAAGCAGCAGAACTCGGTAGACAACAGTAGGGGCGGTGCTGATCAGGGACAGGGAGAATTCCCGTTCAAGGCGCTCCTGAATGATTTCCATGTGGAGCAGGCCCAGAAATCCGCATCTGAACCCGAATCCCAGGGCCAGGGATGTTTCCATCTCGAAGGTAAAGGAGGCATCGTTCATGCGGAGCTTGTCCAGGGCTTCTTTCAGATCTTCATACTGGTCGGAGTCCGTTGGAAACAGGCCGCAGAAGACCATGGGCTTGGTTTCCTGAAATCCCGGGAAGGGGTCGACATCGTTTTGCCCCGCATCGGCAAGGGTGTCTCCGATCCGGGTTTCCCGCACAGACTTGATTCCCGTCACGACAAATCCCACCTCTCCCGCCGAAAGGGAGGGAAGGTCAACCCGTTTTGGAGTAAAGGCTCCGACGGAAAGCACAGGGTGATCCTTTCCTGTGGAAAGCAGACGGATCCCTGTGCCGGGAGAGATCCGCCCGTCGAAGACGCGGACCAGAATGACTGCCCCGAGATAGGCATCAAACCAGGAGTCGAACAGGAGCGCTTTCAGGGGGGACTCCCGGTTTCCGGACGGAGAGGGGATCCGCTGGACAATCGCTTCGAGGACGTCCTCGATTCCTATTCCCTCTTTGGCCGAGATGAGAATCGCGTCGTCGGCGTCGAGTCCGACCGACTCCTGAATCTGTTCGCGGGTTCTGGGAAGATCGGCACCGGGAAGATCGATCTTGTTGATGACCGGGATCATGTGGACATTGTTTTCAAGAGCCAGGTAAGCGTTGGCGATGGTCTGGGCTTCGACTCCCTGGGAAGCGTCGACAACAAGAAGGGCCCCTTCGCAGGCGGCCAGAGATCTTGAAACCTCATAGGTGAAGTCCACATGTCCGGGCGTGTCGATCAGGTTAAGAAGGTAGTCCTTCCCATCCCTGGCACGATAATGGAGGCGAACATTGTGGGCCTTTATGGTAATACCCCGCTCCCTTTCAAGGTCCATGGCATCAAGGATCTGTTCCCGGGACTCTCGTTTTGACACCGCTCCGGTCAGGTCAAGAAGGCGGTCGGCAAGGGTCGATTTCCCGTGGTCGATATGGGCAATGATACAGAAATTGCGAATTCGTTCGATCGGATAATCCAAAAAACACGTTCCTTCCGTCAGGAGGTGGCAGAAGACCCTCAAGTCTTTTCAAGAAATCAGTTCTGTGGCAAGAATCAAGGGTCCCGACCGCAAATGGGTCGTCAAGGCCGATGTGGGGATTTTCTCTGGAGAGGAGGCCCGCCATGCCTGAGCTATCTTACCAGACAGACCGGCAGGGTTCAAGAAATCACATTTCATACCCGACTGTCTTTTGACAGTCGGGTATCGGACAGGGAAGTCCTGTTTTGTTGGGGGGAAATCAGGAATGGTTGTGTTTGGTCGGACAGGTACTGATTCCCATCAAGGCATAAAGACCGCAAAATCCCAACACTCCTGTGGCGAGAGGAAGAATCCCGATCCAGCCCCACGGGGTCTTCGGTCCGACATAGACAAGGGAAACAAGGGCCAGACCCAAAACAATCCGGATGGCCCGATCGACAATCCCTTCATTGACCTTCATTGCAGTTCTCCTTGAATAAAGACAAACAGACAAAGATTCACTCTATTCGTTGCGCAACTCAACTCTTTCGGAGAAGAATGACTGCCCGGAAAGATTAAAGATCCCTTCTCCGAAATCGTCTGGAATCCTGCTTTTATTATACCTCTTTCCTCCTGCTCTGCAATTCTGACACCGCAGAGACGCATCGGAATTGCCGGAGACAGCGGAGCCGGGTTGAACGCGGGGCGTTAGCGTGGGTGGGTGAGGTCGGCGCTGGGGCAAATATCCTGGAGAACGCATTCAGGGCAGTGGGGCGAACGGGCCAGGCAGACATAGCGCCCATGCAGGAGAAGTCGGGATGCGGCCAAAATCCAGCAGTTTTCGTGAATCAGGGAGGCCAGTGTCCGCTCGATCTTCTCGGGATCTTTCGAGGTGGTCCATCCAAGTCTCTGGGAGACGCGGGAGACATGGGTGTCGACGAAGATGGCCGGCTTGTGAAAGGCGTTGGCAAGGACGACGCTGGCTGTCTTGCGCCCAACTCCCGGAAGCGTGACAAGTTCATCCATCGTGGATGGCACCTGACCATTGAAGCTTGTGCACAATGCTTTCGCGAGAAGGCGGATGTGTTCCGCTTTCCTTTTATAGAATCCGGTGGGTCTCAGGAGGGACTGGAGTTCTTCGGGATCCGCTTCCAGAAAGGATTCGGGGGTCGGAAACCTTGAGAAAAGGGCGGGAGTGACCCGGTTGACCGTTTTGTCCGTTGTCTGGGCCGACAGGACGGTCGCGACCAGGAGTTCGAACGGGTTTTGGAAGGACAGCTCCATCCGGGGAAAAGGGATGGAAGCGGAAAGACGTTTCAAAACCTGCTCGACAGGGGCTCCGGAACGGCCGTCCGTCATTCAGGGTCGTCCCAGGGATGACGCTCGGAGCCTGCATCTGCAAGTTCGATCATGGTCAGGACCCATTCGGCATGGCTCCATGAAAGAGGCGAGGCAGAGAGCGGAGCAAGGCTTCGGGGATGGTACTGTTCGGCGAGCATTCCGTTTGTCCCCGAGCGGGCGACGACCCAGTCAAGAAGAGTGCGCACGGGCTGTGACTGAAGCGGGTCAGGTATGGTCCGGATGAGCCATCGGACCTTCCAGAGAGTCGAAATGATCCAGGGGTTGCCGGAATGGCTCGCGTCTTCCCTGTAGTAGGGGTCTCCGACATATCTCACGACCCCTCCCGGTTCGGCAAGGGTGAGCTGGGAGAAAAGATGCTCCATTGCCGGTGCCAGAATCGGATCCTGGGGCGACAGGACATTGAGCCAGAAAAGGGAAGAAAGGCTGGAATCGGACACCGTGTCGGGTTTCAGGGCCCCATCCTTCATGAGGTGAAGGCCCCTCAGGAAGGGGACATTGTCCCGACCGCAAAGATGGGTCCTGAGGGCTGTTCCGATTTCTTCCTGTGCCCTGGAGAACTGGCTGGCCGGGAGGTCGTCTCCGAATTTCTTCGCCATCCGGGCGGCTGACCCGAGCCCTGCCCAGACGGTGGCCACGGTAAAGGTCCATATTCCCGGCCGTTCTTCCCAGAGGTCATAGGATGGGAGAGGAAGACCGGTCGTTTCGTTCCTGAAGGACTGAAGAAAGTGGGCGGCGGGGAGGACAAAGGAGCGATAGAGGGGATAGATGGAGTCAAGGTCCCTGTACTGATCAAGATGGCGTTCCAGAGCCCAGATGCAAAGAGCCGTTTCATCTTCCTGAATCGGATAGGTGGGGGTTCCGGGAACGCCGGACGGGTGCCAGGAAGAACCGGGCGAAAGAGAGGGATGGTATTTGTGAAGAAGGAAGCCTTCTTTTGAAAGCAGTCCCGGCAGGAGCTGGTAGAATCTTCGTGTCAGATCCCCATAGCCGGCCCTGTCGAGCGCATGGGCGATGATGGCGCCGTCCCGGGGCCAGAGATAGGAGTAGGTGTCCCTTGAGAGGGAGAGGGAGTCGGAATCGATCGCCGCCACCAGAGATCCGTTCGCGCCCATGTGGTTCCTGAGGATGAACAGGCTGTGATGGAGAAGTTGACGGTAGGACTCCGGAAGACGTTCAGAGTTTGTCGAAGGAGTATCGATCCAGAAATCAAAGAAATTCCGGGAGTGGGACAGGGAGATCTTAGACGACGACTGTCGTGCCCGTTCAAAGAGGTCGACGACCTTTCCGTAGGAAGAGCCGGCGACAAGGAGGGATGTCCTTTCGGCATATCCTTTTTCCGGGACCGGGATCTTGACCGAATAGACCGAATCGACGGCTCCCTGAGCTATGGGATTTCCTTCGAGCCGCCCGTCTTCCGCGTCTTTCCATGTTCCTTCCCGATGTCCGTGCCTGGCTCCGCAGGCATACTGAAAAAGACCCGGAACGGTTCCGTCGAGGGTGCTCATCAAAAAATAGACATCGTCCTTGTAATGAAGCAGGGCCTTCTCCCGGGAGAGAAATGCGGCGGTGTTGCCGATGTCCGAATGGGAAATATCCATGTCGTGGTGGAGAAAAAGGATGACATTGGAAGGGGAGTTGCCGTCATTGTTGATCCGGAGATGACGGTAAAGAATGTCGTCGTTCTGGTCGACCCAGTCGGTCAGGGTGAAGAGAAGGTCTGGAAAGGCAGGGATCCTCAGCCGGGTGTTCACGACGGGAGACCGGGCCTCGTAGGATCTCGAAAGGATATGTTCCTGGCGGATCCACGAAAAGATACCGTCGGCAAAAAAACCGACCCGGCAGTGCCGTCCGCCCACATGGTTCTCTTTCCCGACCAACGGGTAGGTCAGTTCGCGGATGGAAGCGGCATTGTCGAAGGCCACGAAAAGATGTCCATTGGAGATCGGTAGCTCTCTCGCCAAGTTGCCTCCCCGAATCAGATGCCGAACAGGATTGAAAATTGGAAAATTGAGCCCGCGCCCCTTTTGCCAATGACCGATGCTACATGAACCCTCCGCGGGGTGCAAGGTTCAGCTGGACCTCTGTTCTGGATGTCCGGGATGCCGTAATTTCTGCACTCTATTGTGGCAAAAGAACAAATCCGGAGTTGACCCGTTGAACTTGTCCGGTAAAATGTATAACATTTTATAATTTTTATAATTCCCCGTCACAACTGACTGTTCCAGAGGCCGACTCCAGAATGAATCTGTTCATGAACCCTCCGCGTTACCCCAGGCTGACGATACCCGTGATCTGGACCTTCCTCTCCCTTGCTTTTTTTCTCTTGTCCATGGGAGGGCTCTACCGGCTCCATGAAGATCATCGGGACGCCAAGGCTCTCGACCGGAAGATCCAGGATCTCTCGACCGATATCTCCGATCTGGAATCCCTGCAGGCTGCCCTCCATACCATGGAAGGGATGCGTTTCGAAATCCGGGGACCCCTTTCTCCCGGACTGTCCGTTTACCGGGGTTGGCGGATGCAAGGAGTATCGGTCCTGATCGATCTTGAAAAGCGCCAGCGTTCTTTTAGCCTGGAGGATCGAAGCATACTTCAGGAGCTCAAATCCCTTTTCCTCTACCTCCACTATCAGGAGACCTTCGCGCGATCCGGCAAAATGCTGCCGGCCCACCTGTTTCCCAGGGGGGTGGGAAACCAGATGTTTTTTCTGACAGCCCGCCTGACACGTCATATCCATCAGGAAACGACCCGTGTTTTCATCAGGAGGGCGACTCTTTCCCGGAGCCGGGAAGAAATCATCTTTTTTCTGGTCGTGGTTTTCTCAATCGGAGCTTTTTCTTTTCTCCTGTCGAACCTTGTGGAGTCCCGGGCGAAGAAGGCGATCCAGATTGAAATCAGTCTTCTCGACCAGTTCATCCTGACGGAGGATCTCGTCAGGGACTGGAAGGCGAGCATTCGGCAGCTGCTTGCCCGAATCCCTCCCTCCATCAGGATCCAATCCCTCTTTGTTCTTTTTCTTGACAGAAAATCTGGCGCGACATGCGAGATTTTCTGGATGGGACTCCCTCCGGAATCTGTCAGGACAGAAATGGAGGCGGAGGTCCGAAAGATCGTTGGATCAATGGATGTCATCTCCGGACTTTCCGATGTCAGGGTCGAACACGAGGTTGTCCAGCCGGGGAGCTTCCAGGACCCCTTCCGGGGAAATCCCGAGATCCTGACGAAGACACTCAATCTCGAGGAACCCGGAATCCATGGAGTGGTCGGAATCGGGGTGGACCGCTCCATTTCCGTCGACACGATCCAGAGGCAGGTGGTCGAGGGAGTACTCTCGAGCATCCTGAATATTGTGGGTTCGGTCAGGGCCATTTCCTCCTATACCGAGAAGCTTGAATACTTTGCGGCCCGGGACCCTCTCACCAACCTATACAACCAGAGGGTTTTCTGGGATCTCCTGAATTACGAGGCCGCGCGCAGCGAGAGGCACCGGCAGAGCTTTGTCCTGCTGATGGTCGATCTCGACGACTTCAAACGGATCAATGATTCCTACGGGCACAAGGTTGGAGACAGGTGTCTCGAACTCTTTGCCGTCCTCCTCCGGCAGGTGCATCGAACGGAGGACATCATTTTCCGGTACGGGGGTGACGAGTTCTGCATCATTCTTCCCGAGACGGGGATCGAGCAGGGATGGGCGATCGCGACAAGACTTCTGGAAGAAATGGGACACATGGTTTTTCCAGTCGAGGGAACGGAGGGGGGGATCGCTGTTTCGAGTTCGATCGGTCTTGCGGCCTTTCCGCAGAATGGCCAGAATGCCCGGGAACTCTACCTTGTTGCTGACAACATGATGTACAAGGCCAAACGGGCGGGTAAAAATCAGTGCGTGCTTCCATCGGACTCCGACCTTGCCGAGACCTTCCGGCATGAAGGGGATATTTATCTGATGCTCAGGAAATCTGTTCAGGAAGAGCGATTCCTTCCCTATTTCCAGCCGATCCGGGATTCAGTCAGCGGACAGATCTTCGCCCATGAAGTCCTGGTACGTCTACCCAAACAGGGTTATCCGGAAGAAATCATCGCGGCGGGAGAGTTCATCGAGGTCATGGAGAGGACGGGCCTTGTCACGAAAATGGACTCGCTTGTGAGAAGAAAGGCCTTCGAAATCCATCAACGCACGAATTGCCGGAAACCGCTTTTCATCAATCTGTCTCCGGGATCCTTGTCGGGAAAGGGTAATTTCACCGACCTGAGGTCTCTGGTCCGTGATTCGGGAGTCGACCCCCGCATGGTCGTGTTCGAGATTACTGAACGGGAGATGATCGAAACTCTTGAGCCCCTGGTAAAATTCATGCATGAAATGCGAAACATCGGGGTGCGGTTCGCCATCGACGACTTTGGAAGCGGCTTTGCCTCATTTGATTATGTGCGGGATCTGCCCGTCAATTTTGTCAAGATTGGGGGCGTCATGGTCCGAAATCTTGCGGTTCGGGGCCATGTCGACGAACTGATCGTTTCGAGCCTGATCCAGATATCGAAACGGCTGGACCTTCTTGTCGTCGCCGAAACCATCGAGAACGAGGAGATCCTGAGCCGGGCCGTTTCCCTGGGAGTCCCGCTGGTTCAGGGGTATTACGTGGGTAGGCCAACCCCAGACATTTCTTGAGCGGCAGTGCCTTGGGGGTTCTTTTGCCCTGCTCTGGCGTTTCGGACAGAAACTGGATCTGTTATGATGAATAAGGCGGGTGAGGGTGACCGGACACAGGTTCCAGAACCCCGATCCGGTTTTCAGACATCCAGAAGTCAGAGAATTGAACGGAAAGAGAGGTATAGGAATGGCAATGGTTCATTGTTCGAGGTGCGGAGCCGATGCGGAAGGTCTCGAAGCTCCGCCGTTTCCCTCCCCCTTCGGAAAGGAAGTCCAGGAGCGTATATGCCAGTCGTGCTGGGCTGCCTGGGAAGATATGCGGGTCAAGGTGATCAACGAGTACCGGATCAACCTTGGTCTTCCTGAACATCGCGCGATGCTGGTCAACATCACCCGGGAATTCCTGAACCTCCCGGCCCCTGAGAAAAACGCGTAAAAGTCAAGTCAGCGGACCTTTCCCGACTCACCGGAAGGAAGTCTTCCTCCGGCGACCAGCCGGTCCAGATGACGGCTGGTCCCTTCTCCAAAGGGAAGATAAAGGGTTGTCGGATGTCCCCCTTCGTAAACCAGTTTCCTCGCCGAAAGATCGGCAATTCCCACATACATCTGGAATTCGAACATTTTTGCATGGTCCTTCATAAGTTCCTCGGCCTTCCTGATTAATTCCGGATCATGAGTGGCCAAAGCAAAAAAGTTTGATTCCTGAAAAAGGATCTCCATGAGGAGGCAGTAGCGCTTTGAAACCTCTTCTTCGGAAAGAGCGGGAAGATCGTCTTGCATCGGGAGACCCTTGACGAGCCGGACTCTTCCACGGACTTGAAGAATCGCTTCCAGATCGGCGAGCGATCTTGAGAGCCTTGCCGAAAGGGTGATGGCCAGGTGAGGGAATCTGGGTCTCAGGGCCAGGTAGAGATCGATCCCTGCTCCGATTGAATCGGTCTCTTCGATATCGAGCCAGACCCCATAACCGTATTCCTCCGCCTTTGTGACCAGCGGGACAAGTCTGTCCATCGCCTCTTTCCATCCCCCGTCGAGGCCAAAGCTTCTGGGGTCCAGGGAAAGACCTCCCCGGATCAACCGGTGGCCCATCTGGGTGATCAGGCGGTCGGTTTCTTCGAGAATCCTCAAAGAATCGTCGGGATTGTCGGAGTAATGCCAATGGGGGGCAAGAAGGGTGCCAAGCCCTTCCTTGTTGAGGTGGCGGGCCTTTTCCAGAGCCTCTTCCATGGTATTTCCTGCAAGGCATGCCTGTCGGGAGTCGTCCATATCAGTCCTTTTCGTCAGAGGGTGCTTCAAAGTCGAGCAAATCCAGCATATCACCGATGGAGAGGGTTCCAGTAATCCGATCAGAAGGTGCGTCGTATTGGGCGTTCATGAGCAGGTCGAAGATCTCCTTCTTAGATTCTTTCAGAATACGGACCCGCTCTTCAACTGTTCCACGAACGAGAAAGCGGTAGACAAAGACCTTCTTATCCTGACCGATTCTGTGAGAGCGGTCGCTGGCTTGGGCTTCGACCTGCGGGTTCCACCATGGATCGTAGTGAAAGACGTAATCGGCCCGAGTCAGTGTCAGACCGACGCCCCCGGCCTTGAGGCTTGCCAGAAAGACCGAAGGGGATCCAGGGCCCTCGGACTGAAAGGCGTCGACCCGTTTTTTTCTTTCCGGGAGGGGTGTGGATCCATCGAGTCGGACGGAAGTGATCCCTCTTTCGGGGAGAGCGGCTTCGAACAGATCGAGGATTGCCGTGAACTGGCTGAACAGCAGGATCTTGTGTCCTTCGGCCGTCCCTTCCGACAGCTTTTCGAGGACGAGGTCAAATTTGCTGGAGCGAGTCAGTGACCCACGGATCTCTTCCGGAAGCAGGGCCGGGTGACAGGCCAGCTGGCGAAGTCGCAGGAGAAGGGTGAGGTAGGCCATTCGCAAAGGGCCTGCCTGGAAATTCGATGAATGAATC
>JAYWMN010000013.1:0-13001 GCA_035873205.1 Nitrospirota bacterium | reverse complement strand
GCGCCCCCTCGAGAGCGGTTTCTCTCAAAACCCCTGTCGACGACAGGGTGTGGAGTTCGGTCAGCCAGGCCGGGTTGCTGAACCGGCTGTTCACGTCCATTCCCATCACGCTCATGAGGCTCACGCCTCCAGCGGATGCCGGGACAGGAGGCAGTCCCGCTTCCTGGGCCAGGGTGTTTTGCCAGGTCACGAGCTGGGGATTGTTCTGGGCCGTTCTGAGCGCCAGCTGTTCGTTCATGGCGTGACGGGCGAGCGACAGGACGGCATGATCGCGGAGACTCGCGACCGAGGCTCTCTGCCCTTCGGCCGTGTTGGCGGAGCTCTGTGACCCGGCCGCATAGGGAACGGGATTGGTGACATTGAGAACGAAATTCTGGGCGGCCGTGGCCTGTGTCGGAGTCAGGGTTGTTCCGCCGGCCAGGTCGTTCGTCCCGAAAAGACTGGTCGCGTCGAAGTTCCCGGCCGGCTGGCTTGCGATCTTCTGGAGGGCGGCGGTTTTCGGGATGTTCTGCTGCATCCACTGGTTCGCGATCATGTCGGAGGTGGCCGCGGTCGCGGCGGAACTTCCGAGGACGGCTCCGGCCATGCCGACCTCCGCGCTTCGCGCGCAGACGTGGGCGACGGTGGCGTGGGGGCCGTATTCCCGTTCGGTCCGGAGCCGCTCTCCGATCAGGTACTTGTGGGTCAGCGAGGCGTCCGCCTGCCGGGCCTGGTTGTGAAGATCCGAAGACAGGGCCGCGGTCAGGGATGCGAGTCCCGTGACCATATTCGATCCCTGGGCGCAGATTTCGGCCGCCAGGGCCTCGACATAGGGCTGGAGATTCAGGGTCAGACTTGCTGAGACAGTCCCGGCAATCACGGAAGGCGTGGCGCTTCCCGCCGCCATGAGGGCGGACGTTTCCGCCGTCACGACAGCCAGGCACTGAACGTAGGAGGATCCGGCGACGGCCCTGGCATCGTCCGGACGAAACAGGAATAGGCTTCCCGTTATCAGGATCAGAAAGGAAAGAAACCGGATTTGTCTCATCTTCTCCTCGTGTTTCTTTACTGGAACAGTTTCTGGATGGTGCCGGTGACGCCCGCGTTCGGTCCGACCGCCTGCCCCGATCCGGTCGTTCCTCCGGCGGTCTGATTCTGGACGCCCTGCCCCGGCGTGTAGGTTCCACCAGAATTGTAGGAAGAATTCGTCTGGGTAGTGCTCTGGCCTGTATTGATGTTGGGCGTGGCGTTTCCCGAAGCTGAACCGGTAAAGGATGAATTTCCTGTCGACCCGGTTCCGGACAATTGGAGCTGTCCCGTCTGGGGATTGACGTTCAGTCCTCCGGACATGGAGGCGTTCATGACGTATCCCCCGCAGAAGCCAAAGGGCTTGCCGGTCAACGCTCCGTAAAGCGCCCCGTTGATGAGGCACATGAGAGCGTCGTAGACCGCCTGGCCGACCATGCTGCAGGCCATCGTTGTAATCTGGTCCAGTACCGCCGACCATCCCGGAAGGCTCGATGACAGGCCGAAGGCGAATTTCAGAAAATTCTGGGAACAGGCGTCGAGCTGGCTTGCCAATGTCTGCATCACTCCCTGGTGCTTGGATACGGCCCGGCTGGCCGTATTCAGATACCCCGACTGGGCTCCCGCCATGGCGTTCATAATCGGCTGGGCGGCACAGTTGTTCGGAGCCGTATTGACGGGGACCGACTGGTATCCGCCGCTCTGTGACGGAGGAGGCGTCGCGGTCGTAGCCGATGACACGAGGTCGGAGTTCAGTTGGTTTCCGACGGCCTTCACCGACTGGGATTGGGGAGAGGGCTGCGCCGCCGTCTGTCCGGCCAGGGCGCGGGACATTCCGACAGGAGACAAGGGAAAGATAATGAGAATGGACAGAACGCCCGCCATAATTTTTCTCACCGAACCCCTCTCTTTTTTGGGACCCCGGAGGACCTGGTGTTCTTCAACCCGTTTTTCCCTTTGGCAGGAAGGGAGGACCCGGTGGCCTTCGAGCCTGGTCCTTGGGGTGACCAGGGCGCCCATTCCTTTCCGATCTTTCCTTTGTCCGACCACCAGGGGCCGTGGCCTTCCGGACAACGAAAATACGGAATGTTCGTCTTTGTTTTCATCTCTCCTGTCGATTTTCCGCATTTCGGACAGGGGGGTCCGTTCCTCTTCACCGGCGTTTTTTCTGTGAACTTTCCACCGGGATCGGTTTGACCTGCGGAACGAACTGCCAGTCCTTTCAGGTTGGACTGAAGATCCTCCCAGACCTTCCGGAGGATCGGAATCGCCGGCTTTTTCCCACCCGCCACGTCGTCCAGAGCCGCCTCGACAGTTTTTGTGTAGTCGACGTCCGCAAACTGGAACCGTCCGGAAAGCGCGTCAACCACGGCCTCTCCGGTCGAAGTCGGTATCAGGCTCTTTTTTTCCTCCCGGATGTAATCGCGGGAGAAAAGAACCTTGACGATCGATGCGTAAGTCGATGGACGACCGATCTCGCGCTTTTCAAGAACATCAACCAGGGTGCTCTGGGTGTATCGGGCGGGCGGCTTCGTCTTTTTCTCCTGCAACTCGCCCCGTTCGGCCTTTTTCGTCTCACCCCGTTCCAAGACCGGAACGGGGTTGGCCGCTTCTGTCTCCTCTTCGTCTTCTTCCACTCCGTAGACCGTTTTCCACCCCGGAAAATCGAGGCGGCTCCCTGTAGCCCTGAAGACGAGGGCTCGGCCACCCCAGTTCCCCGCATCGAACTGAGCATTCGTGACGATGAAACGCGCGTCTGCGCTTTGTGAGGCCATCGCCCGCTTCCAGACAAGCTCGTAGAGTTCCTTCTCCATGCCTGAGCGTCCAGCAGAATCTTTGGTCATGTCGGTCGGACGGATGGCCTCGTGGGCTTCCTGCGCCCCTTCCTTCGACTTCCATCGACGGGGCTTCTCCGAAAGAGCGATTCCCCGCCTGGAAGCCTCCTGCCGGATCAGGGTTTCCCCTTCAGAGGACAAGTTAGGGCTGTCGGTCCGGTGGTAGGTGATGAGCCCCTGCTCGAACAGCGACTGTGCGAGCTTCATCACCTCCTCGAGTCCAAGAGAAAGGCGCTTCGATGCGGTCTTCTGGAGGGTCGAGGTCGTAAACGGAGGAGGAGGTGACTGGTTCTTGACGCTCTTCGAGGCCTCCGTCACGCGGAAGGAAAGTCCGGGAACGGCGGTGGCCAAGCGTTCGGCAAATGCCCTGTCCAGAAAGTGATCCTCCCCGGATTCCCATGAGGCTTTCCATCCGCCGCCGAAATGGGCAAAAACCCCGTAGTGATCCACAGACCTGAATTTCCGAATCTCCCGTTCGCGCTCCACGATGAGCCGAATGGCCGGGGTCTGGACGCGGCCGGCCGACATCCCTTGTTTCCCCAGAGAGTCTGAAAGCACCCCGGAGACCTCCCACCCGATCATGCGATCGAGTCCCCGCCGCACCTCCTGGGCCGCGATCAGATTTTCGTCCAGGGTCCGGGGACTGGCGAGGGCCTTTCTGACTGCCGTCTCCGTAACTTCCTGGTAGGTGATCCGTTTTGGGTTTTTGAGTTTCAGAACCTCGGCCAGATGCCAGGCGATGGCTTCCCCCTCGCGGTCGGGGTCGGTCGCAAGAAAGATCTCTCCCGCGCTCCTCGCGGCGCTCCTGAGTTTTGCCACGACTTCCTTTTTGGAATCGGAGACGACATACGTCAGCCGAAAGTCGGGAGGACGGACATGAGATTCTGGCCCGGTGAGAGCCAGATCGCGGATGTGTCCGACCGAGGCCATGACCTCCCAACCCGTTCCCAACATATGGGAAATATGCCTGGCCTTTGTCGGTGATTCGACGATGACGAGTTTCAAGGGGACCTCCTTTGACTTTCCTCGTTTTCGGAGTCATTTTAGTATTTAACTTAATAGTATTATATGATACCATTTATAATGAATAAAGGAAACAGAGCGCAGTCAACTACCTAAAAAAAACCAGGGAGAATCCTCATGAATCTCGATTCCGGCACCAAAAGAAAATTCGAAGAGATCCTGAACCAGAAAGAGAAATTGAAGGAAACTCAGGACAACCTGAAAGAATCCGTCAAAGAACTCGCCGACGAAATTGCGGTCAAGTCGGCCTTTGTGAACCGAATTCTGGGGCTCGTCGAGAAAGAGCGGGCCAAACCTGGAGTCATCTCGGACGAACGGGATATCGTCTCCGCCGCGGGGGAGGTTGTCTGATGGAGGACGGGAAAGAGAATGAATTTCTTCTGACGAAAGAAGAAACCGAATTGCTCGAAAGGACCCTGGGGCGTCCCTTGCCACGATCCATGGACCGGTTATCCGTCATCGATCCCGAAGCGTTCGAGATTCTACTCATTGTGAGAGAAGCCGGTCTCAGACGGGCCTGGAAAGCAGGAGGGGAAGAATGAGAAGCGTCCAATATCTTCCGGGATTTTTCGAATCGGAACCCCTCTTCTCCTCGACACTCCGTGACGAACCGGACTGGGCTCTGGTCGAGCGCATCACCGGAAAAAAATGTCCTGAAACCGTCAATCTCCGGACTCTTTCCCGGATGACCCCGGCCGAACTGAGAGAGACACTGGGACTCACCGACGTCCAGGGAAAGAAGCTCGGGGCCGCCCTGGTCTTGGGAGAACGTCTTGCCAACGAGGCGATCGAGCGGGGAATGGCCATCAATGGTGGCAAGGACGTGTTCCGGATTTTCAGTGGGCCGATGAAGGACGCGAAAAAGGAAGGGTTCTATGCCGTCACGGTGAATCAGAAACATCAGGTGATCGACCTTCACCGGATTTCGGAAGGAACTCTTTCGATGTGTCCCGTCCACCCCCGGGAGGCCTTCCATCCGATCATCCGGGACTCGGCCGCGGCCGTGATCTTCATCCACAACCACCCCTCGGGGAACCCCGAGCCTTCCGTGGATGACTATAACCTGACGGTCCGTCTGGCCGAAGCGGGACAGCTTCTCGGAATCCGCGTTCTCGATCACGTTGTGATGGGCGATGGCGTCTTCGTGAGCCTGCTGGACAGGGGGTTCGATTTCGAACGGGGAAGCGGATTGAGCCAGGCCGCCGAAAGCTACGCTTCTCAACTCCCGGAAGAAAAGGTAACGACTTCGATTTTGAGGACCCGGGCTTCGGAGGCAGAACGCAATTTTGACTGGAAGAAAGCCGCCGAATGTTACCGGATGGCGATTGAAAATTATCCGTCGCATCACGCAAATAGTGCGCTAGCCAAACGTGATATCGAGTTGCTGACCGCATCCATGAAGAACTGTCGCAGCATGGAGACATCTGAATCAGGTCGAATCCACTCCTCCCCGCAAGCCCGGGAGGAGAAAAAGGAAGCGTCCCAGATCGTACGGCAGAGGTCTCGTGACGGTATGGGCTTCTGATGGGACTCTTCGGCTTCAAAAAATCCGGATCATCCGGTTCCACCGGACAAAAAACATCGGGTGCGGGATCCGCTCCTTCCCGTGAGGGAGGGGCGGAACTCGTCCGTTTCCGGAATGACTTCTACAGGGACGAGTACCGGAACAAGGCGGCAATTCTCCGCTATGGAGCGGGGGCGCTGATGGCGTCGGTCCTGCTGAACGGTGCGCTGGGTTGGGCACTCATCCACAAGCGGCCCGTCTATTTCGCCGCGACTGCCGACGGACGGATTCTGCCGCTTGTGGCACTCTCCCGGCCAGCGATGGAAGACCAAGCCGTCGTCTCCTGGGCCACGACTGTGGCCACTGCCGCCTATTCGTACGATTTTGTGAACTGGAGATCCGCCCTGTCCGGTCTTTCACCCGATTTCACGAAAGAGGGATTCGGCTCGTTCATCGGATCCCTCCGGGCTTCCGGAAACCTGAAGCTCGTTTCGGACAACCGGATGGTGGCGTCCGCCGTTCCCACAGAGACGGGAGTCATCGTCGCCAAAGGGCTTTTGAAAGGCGTCTATGTCTGGAAGATCCAGGTGCCCATCCTGGTCACCTACCAGGCGGCCAAGTCGAGCGTCTCCCAGAATCTCCTGGTCACGCTTCTGGTCGTCCGGAGATCGGTCCTGTCCCATCCAAAGGGGCTGGCCGTCGCCCAGTTTCTGGCGAAGGAGAAAAAGATCTGAGTGCATTCAAACCGGCGACAGGTCGTCCGGTCCCCCTCGGCTGTCTCCGACAGTCGGATTGCCATAAATCACAGGAGGTATTCTCTATGCGAAAACTATCGACAACGAAGCTCTTGGCTCCACTGGTTCTTGGAACGATCATTCTTGGCGGATGCACACTGGCCATGCCCGAAGCCCCCATGAACCCGATGGTCGAAGCGAAAAAACCCGTCAATCTCAAATCGACAGAGGTGTGCAACGGAACCTTCGCCGCCGACACGACGACCTCCAGTGGAGACACGATCCGCGATGCCGCAAGAAAGGCCGGAATCAAAAAGATCTTTTTGATTCAGTACGAAACGAAGAACTACATCTTTTTCACCCGCTTCTGCGCGGTCGTGAAGGGGACATAAGGAAAAATATCACGAGAGGGAGGAAAGTCGAAGACCACGGAAGGGGGCATCCCCCTTGACACCTCCCCTCTCCCGGGAGCAGACTATCGGGCAGGTGTTGGTAGCACCAGAGTAGGCGGTCCCCGCCCCGAAAGATTTGCGGATTTTTTTGTGTTCTTTCCCCCAGCTTCTTTTCCCCGATCCGCTTTCTCATGCCGGGCGTGCGACGAATACAAGACCCTTCGGGGGAATCAGTCCGCCGTGCCTACTACGGCTACCAGCGCCCGGCGTCTATTTGTGGGCGTCTCCCATCAACTGGTAGTTGATAGTAGGAGGTTCTCATGACCATTCCCGTCCTTTCTCCGGACTTCACTCCGGAGATCCAGGTCGTCCACGACCGCATCACGACAACATCTCTCGCAATCGCAAGCACATTTGGTAAACGCCACGACAATGTTCTTCGGGACATTCAGAGTCTTGAGGTTCCTGAAGAATTCAACCGCCTCAATTTTGAGGCCGTTGAGTACAAGGACGCCAAGGGAGAGATGCGACCGATGGTCCTCATCACCCGGGACGGGTTCACGATCCTGGCGATGGGGTTCACCGGCAAACGGGCCATGGAGTTCAAGATCAAGTACATCGAGGCCTTCAACCGGATGGAGGCGAAACTGAGAGGCAAAGCGCAAGCGGCTCTCCCTCCCTCCGGAACACTCACCCCCTCCCACAAGCGGGACCTTCAGGAGATCATCGCCAGCCGGGCGAGCGAATACCCGGAAGGATTAAGGGGAGGCATCTATCCTCAACTTTGGGGCAAGCTCAAGACGCACTTCCGGGTGGGGAGCTATACCGAATTGACTGACGCTCTCTTCGAAGAGGCCAAAGCCTACCTCGAAAGGGTTCCACTCGATGAGCCCGCTCCGGCCAGGGGTATCGGGACCGTCGAAAAACCGAAGGCGACTCCCGCCGATCTCCAGTCCGCCAGAGACATGCTGATCTATCTCGAACGGTGGGGACAGGATTTGCCGGAACCGGCCCGGATGTCCTTTCTCGAGCTCGTGACGGACCTCAAGAGGATCGTCGTTCACGACTGGACGGCGGTCGACGAGGCACTCCTCCGGATCGGTACGGGACTGGCGATGCTGAGACGGTTCAGGGGATTTCCGGGCTGATAAAAACAGGATCCTTCTGAATAAGAGAGGGGCTCCGAAGGGATGGCTCCGAAACTCGACAAAATTATGGAACGAATACGGGACGCCTTCTCTTTGCGGTGAACATGATTTCGAAAGCGGAAACCGGATGACAGTGCCGAAAATGTCCACAATCAGAATCATCCGGTGCCCGATCGCGCTCAAACATTATGAAAGGGAGGGGCCACAGCACGATCCATGCTGTGGCCCTTTTTTGATTCATTCCTTGACAAAACCTGAATCATATGGAACATTGGGAACAGGTCTAACAAGAATCCACCGGGACATCGATCCCGATATAAAAGGAGGAGTCCATGAAAATTTTGACCGCCCTTGTTTTGAGTATCGTCTTGTCAGTCAGTGCGCTCTCGGCCACCGCTTTTGCCGGAGATAAAGATCCACTTTTCGTGAACCTGACAACAAACGATACCGACAGGGCGATAATGGCCCTAACCTTTTCACGGCACCAGCTGGACATGGGGTATCCCGTCACCATTTTTTTAAATGATTATGGGGTCTTCCTCGCTTCGAAAAAGTATTCCAGACGTTATTCGCACGAACAGAAAATGATCAGGGATTTCGTCGCTGGGGGAGGGGTCGTGCTGATGTGCGACATGTGTACTCACAAGTTTGTCTTGAAAGAATCTCAAATCATCCCTCAAGTCAAATTGAACCATGAAAACGCGGCGAGTAAGGCCCTGTTCCAGGATCACACCAAGACGATGTCCTGGTAGGCGTCTTTCGAGGCCTCACCTGCGATCCCATCAGTCCTCATCAAAGGCCAACTCACCTGGAAAACGGATTTTAAGTCTCTTCGGTTTCCCTTGGGAAGTGGTTTTTTGATCCGGGGAGATTCAGCTCACATGTTAGTGCGATGTGTTTGGTAATTTAAAAGTAGACCGCTTGGAGGAGGTCCGAACCGTCTTCTCTCCTCTTTCGAACATCCCGTCCAAAAACAATCCCCCTCCCGACTTCATCATGATCGTTTTGAACGACGGGTTTTTTTCCGGGTTCGTTTCATCATCTGTTCCATTCGTTCGAAAATGATCGCTTCGAGCCTGTCGATCTCTGCTCTGATTTTTTCGGACATATATTGGACATATCCCATATCTCCTTCGTCGTGTAATGTCTGAGAATGTCTGATCAGTTTCCTTAGAAGTTTTTCAGTAGACAGGCTAAACGCTTCATCCGGAAGGGCCTTCAGTTCGTTGAAATCGAGATCATCCATTTTTAAGGCGGGCTTTCAATATTTGGCTCTGTTTTAAGTGTGGTGATACGATCCTGGATGCCGCAAAGAAGGCCGGCATCCGCCTTGTCCCAGGAGCCTGATTTGACGAATGGAGGGTTGGTGATATTATTTTTGAGGTGAACCAAGTTCTTCGGCCTCTCACTTTTCCATTCCATCAAGTGAAGGAGCGTCCATGCCTGCGCAATCCTCAAAGGTAATCCCCAAATCCTCCCTCTCCAAAGACGTCCAAAAAGAAAAAAACCAGCCTGAGAAACTCTCCCATCTCCCGACTCCATCCCGTTCCCGCAAAAAATCCCCTTCAGAGATCCCGGATGAGGAACGCCGACAGAAGATTTCAGAGACGGCCTATTTTATAGCCGAGCGCCGGGGGTTCACAAACGGGAACTGCGACGCCGACTGGTTCGAAGCGGAACGGGTGGTGATGCAACATCTGAATTAGGGACGATCCGCAGAATGATGTTCATAAAACAAGAAATCTTATGGGCGCCCGATCCCCAATCATATCCGGGGGGCAGGAAGATGGAAAATATCCGAAGAAGGTTTCGGAAGAGAGGAGATCGGCTTTTTAAGAATGACGATCTCGACCCGACGGTTCTTTCGCCGGTCTTCCGGAGTATCATTGGGGCCAAGCGGATGGGAGAATCCATAGGCAACGGTGCTAGTCCTTTTTGGATCGAGGGGGCCCAGGGAGATCAGCATCCGCAAAACATTGACCGCTCTAGCGGCCGAGAGGGTCCAGTTGTTCGGATACCGCCCGTGGATTGGAATGTTGTCCGTGTGCCCTTCCACCCGTATCGGTTCCTCGTTTTCCGCCAGAATCCGGGCAATGCGCCGGAGGAGCGGCAACGCCTCCTTTCGCACCCGTGCGTGGCCTTTTGAAAACAGAAATCCCGCCTGAATCCGGACTCGAATGCTCTTTCCGGTTTCAACCACTGCCAGCATCCCGGGATTCGAGGATTTTTCGTAAACGAGCTGCAGGACCTGCCGAAGGATGGTGGAAGTGACGGGAGAGGACTTTCCCGCCATAGTCCGGCTGTGGGGAATGATCACATGCAAATGCTGCCGCGGGGTATGATGCTTGAATGTCTCCATGATCGCGCTTGAAATGACTTTATACGTTCCCTTGTTGAGAGACGACATGGCGTACATCATCACGAAGAAGGTGAAAAGGAGTGTGATGAAGTCGGCGTAGGACACCAGCCATCGGTCGAGATTTTCGTGGTCCTCAGTCTTTTTTTTCCGGTGCATGGCCGCCTCCTTTCCCGCCAGCTTCGATCAGGGATGGGGATCTCCGGAAAAAAAATGACGGAAAATCCATTTATGTCTCCTCTTCCCTTTTGACATCGGTCAGGTCCGGGAAGACCCGCTCCTCTATCCGAACCGCCCTGCTGGAACGATAGACGCCGGGGCGCCCCCTGAACCGGAGGGCCTTTTCGACTGTCAGTCTGATCGGGTCGTCGATATATTGATCCAGAAGAAGAACATCGCCTACTTTCCAGGCAAGGACCTCCGAAAGCCTCGCCGTTGTGGTTCCCAGTTCGGCGACGACCTTGAGCGGCACCGCATCGAGCTGCCGACGAAACCGGTGGACCCACCGGGCGTCGACCTCGTACTGGTCGCTCTGGAAGCTCGTGTAGAGTTTTTCCTTGATCGGATCGATCGTGGAATAGGGGAGGCAAATATAGACCGGACGGCCCTGTCCGTCGATGTCGAGACGGTAGGTCATGGCGATGACCGGTTCTGTGGGAGAGACGATCGCGGTAAACTGGGGATTGACCTCGGACCGGATGTAGCTCACGGCAACAGGGTGGACCGGGGCCCAGGCCTTTTCGAAATCGCCGATGGCCTGATTGAGAATATTGCGGGTCATCCGATTTTCGATGGGGGAGAAGTCCCGTCCTTCGACCTTCACATGCCCCCGGCCCATCCCTCCGAACAGATAGTCCACCAGGAGGTAGACCAAACGGGCGTCGAGGATCAGAAGAAAGTTCTTCTTCATGGGGTCAAGACGCAGAATGTTGATATTGGAAGGGAGAGGCACCTTCTTGATGAACTCTCCGAACTTGATCATCTCGGTCGAGATCGGAGAAAACTCGACCGTCTTCCGGAGCGTCGCCGACAGCGTGGTCTGGAAGAAGCGGGCAAATCGTTCGTTGACGATCTCGAGAGCCGGCATGCGGCCCCGTACGACCCGCTCCTGGCTCGCCAAGTTGTACCCGCGAACCGCCGTGGAGGTCTCATCCGAAACTTCCGGCAGCTTTGTCTCGACTTCCCCCTCCGCGATTCCCTTCAGAAGAGCGTTCACCTCGTCCTGGGACAGAATATTTTCAGCCATTGAACTTGGTCCTCCTCCCTGGTCCTTCAGGTCCGGCTTGAAAATCGGCTTGACACCCCAGGAGAGAGCCCTAGGTTTCCTGAGCGCAAGGTTCAGTGGTTTTCAAGAAATTTGGCCACGGTGACGGGATCGTCGATCATGATGCTGCGAATTCTTTGCCTGAATTTCTCCATCACGACAGTCGTGGCCTTTTCTTTGTTTGTGTTCTGAAGGAGAATGCATCCCAATCCCTTCTCGGGTTCGACAAAGAGGATGTCGGTGGTGTAGCGGACGGAGTCAAGGAGCGCCAGGGAGTCCGAGAGGACAAGGTCTCTCGTCCAGAACGGCAGGACGATCATGTTCCGCCAGTGGTCGGGGGAGACCAGTCGCGATATTTCTTCGAGAACCTCCATGGCGAATCCTTGTCCTGTCCAATATCGACAATAATGGAACTGTTCAGAAACGAGCCGCAGACCTTGAAAAACGAGGGAGGAGGACGCCTCGTGGAGAAACTGGTTGAGCGGGGGCGGACCCACGGATTCCAGAACTTTCGCCGGCAACGAAATGGTTCCCAGTGGCAGGATCCCTCCGACAAAAACCGTGAAGACGACCGACACCTCTCCTCCGGTCAACACACCGTAGTGTCGGGTTTTCGTTTCCTCTATGTCCGGGGTGTCCGTCGAGCTTTGCCCGGAAACTTCTCTCTGCCATTCTCCCTTTCGGTATCGATAAACAATCCGGCATATCTGGCCTTGAGGCTCCGGAAAGGGAGCGGCAAGGATTCTTGAAAAAGATACCTGATTGATAAAATCCCCGGGAATGATTTGGAGAAAATGTGCTACGAGCGCTTCCGTTTCGGAATCCTGGACCCAATTTTCCAGATCCCGTATCAGGTCGAATGGGTTCAGACGAACGATATCTTCCAGATTTTTCGAAATCGTTTTCGGAGCCTCGCCGGGAACGATAACCAGAAGGCGACCCCATGGAAAGGAGAAGACGACAAGTCCCAGCGTGTGGGTTCCCCGTATCCGTCCTGACTTTATGACAAATCTGTCGGATAGGTTCGGAGGGGATCCCGTTTCGATCTGTTTCCAGAAGTCCGCCAGATGAATCTTCTCCGCAGGAACGACATCCCTCTCTGTCAAGATTCTGAAAGATTCGAGCGAGGAACCGAACGCTGCCTCCGGCCAGATCCTTCGAAGGGCAGGAGAAAAAAACATCAGTCCTTCATTCGGGTGAAAAAAGGCGATATTGGGACCGGCTTGATGAAAAAAGTGCAAGACATCTTTCTTGGGAAAAATCACGGAATCGAACAACGCCCCCTTGAAAGGCTTGAGGCTAATCAGCATGAGACCTCCGGAATGCACGCCCGTAGGCCCTTTGGATGAGCCAATGATTCCTTGCTTTGTTCATGGCTTCGAAAAAGACTTCTTTATCAGCTGACTCATGCGATCGGACCGTCCGATGACGATATTGATGAATTTCTTGAGGAGGTTTTCTCCGGACATCTCCTTCATGTGCTGTACGCTCTGGTCGATCTTGAGGGAAAACTCTTTCATGTCGGCCATACGTCCCTGAACCTCCTGAATACTCTCCCGCACGGTTCCAAGCTCCAATCCGATCGAGGTCACAGTCTTAGAAATTTCCTCGACAGACTTTCTTGTCCGGTCCGAAAGCTTCTTGATCTCCTCGGCGACAACGGCAAACCCTCGACCGGCCTCCTTGGCATGCGCCGCCTCGATCGCGGCGTTGATGGACAGAAGATTGACCTGTGTCGAA
>JAYWMN010000089.1:0-5092 GCA_035873205.1 Nitrospirota bacterium | reverse complement strand
CCTTTCTGCAGACCGCTGCGATATCTATACCGATGTGACCGGTGTGTTTACGGCTGACCCGAACATGGTTCCCCGCGCCCGGAAGATCGCCCGGATTTCCTATGAAGAAATGCTCGAAATGGCGGCGCTGGGAGCCAAGGTCCTGCATTCCCGGTCGGTGGAATTTGCGATGCGGTACAAGATGCCATTACGGGTCCTGTCAACCTTTTCGGATGATCCGGGAACGCTTGTAACAGAGGAGGACAAGAAAATGGAGCAAATGGTAGTATCCGGAGTGACGCTCGACCGAAATCAGGCTCAGATCGTCGTATGCGATGTCCCGGATCGTCCGGGACTTGCGGCCAATCTTTTCCGGGAACTTTCGGACAACGCCGTGATCGTTGACATGATCGTCCAGAATGTCGGACAGGATCATATGACCGACATTTCGTTCACCGTGCCGCGCTCGGAAGCGAGAAAAACCATCCGGCTCGCTCAGGGGGTCGCTCAGAAAATCGGAGCAGGGGATGTCCGGAGTCGGGAGGATATCAGCAAGATCTCCATTGTCGGTGTCGGGATGCGCTCCCACTCGGGTGTGGCGGCCAAAATGTTCGGGACTCTCGCCCGTGAGGGGATCAATATCCTGATGATATCGACATCCGAGATCAAGATCTCCTGTCTGATCGATGAAAAGTATGGCGAACTGGCGGCCCGGGTTATCCACCAGGAATTCGGGCTCGACCGGAAGGATGCCGGAGAACCGGTCCATGGATAAAAAGCCTGGGGACTCGGTCTGTCTCTATGATACGACGCTACGCGACGGCTCCCAGATGGAGGACATTTCTTTCTCCCTCGAGGACAAGCTGCGGATCGTTGCTCTCCTCGATTCCCTTGGTATTCCCTACATCGAAGGGGGATGGCCGGGAGCCAATCCGAAAGACCAGGAGTTTTTTGCCCGTGTTCGGGAAATTCCTCTTGCGCACTCAAGGATTGCCGCTTTCGGAAGCACGAGAAAGCCCAACAACAAGGTTTCCTCTGATCCTGTGGTCAGGGCTCTTCTTGATGCGGACACCCCGGTCGTGACAATCTTCGGAAAGTCGTGGCGTCTTCATGTGGAGGAGGTTCTGGGACTTTCAGAAGACCGGAACCTTGAGATGATTTCCGACACCGTGGCCTACCTCAAGGACCATGGTCGGGAAGTGGTCTATGATGCCGAACATTTCTTCGACGGGTACGAGGATGACGTCGAATTTTCCATGAGAACCATCGAAGCCGCAAGGGCTGCGGGGGCGGACTGGATCGTCCTGTGCGATACCAATGGGGGATCTCTCCCCTGGAAGGTGGAACAGGCAACGCGCCATGCGGTGTCTTCGCTGGGAGTTCCGGTCGGGATCCATGCCCACAACGACGGAGAACTGGCGGTGGCAAACTCCCTTGCCGCTGTTTCCGCCGGAGCCCGGCAGGTTCACGGGACGGTTAATGGAATCGGGGAGAGGTGTGGAAATGGAAATCTTGTGTCGATCGCTCCGAACCTGGTCTTCAAGATGGGGTTCGACGCTTTGACAAGGGAATCTCTGGCCAAGCTCAGGCATGCGGCCGCTTTTGTCTCCGAGCTTTCCAACCGCCCCCTATCCAAGAACCTCCCCTTCGTCGGGGATTCCGCCTTTGCCCACAAGGCGGGCGTTCATGTGCATGCGGTCCGGAAGGTGTCCCGGGCTTACGAGCACATTTCTCCCGAATGGGTCGGAAACCGGCAGAGGATTCTTCTGTCCGAGCAGTCCGGTCGGTCGAACCTTGTCGAAAAAGCCCGCCAGTACGGTCTTCCGGTGGAAGAAGGAGACCATCTCCTGTCAAAGATCCTTTCCCGCCTCAAGGAAATGGAATTTGAAGGCTACCAGTTCGAAGGGGCCGAGGCGTCGTTTGAACTGCTGATGCGTCAGGCTCTGGGATCCTTCCATCCTTTTTTCTCCATCGATTTCTTTCGGATCGGAATGGGACAGGGAGAGCAGTTGTCCGGAGCCTTTTCCGAAGCGACTGTCCGTATCCGTGTGGGGTCCCAGTCCGAGCACTCGGCCGCTCTGGGAAACGGTCCGGTCAATGCCCTAGACAATGCGCTCCGGAAGTCCCTTGCCGCTTTCTATCCGGAAGTCCGTCATATCTCGCTTCTTGACTACAAGGTTCGGGTCCTTTCGGGAAGTTCCGGAACGGCTTCCCGGGTGCGTGTCCTGATAGAGTCGACCGATGGCCGGAAAAAATGGGGGACGGTCGGTGTTTCCGAAAATGTGATCGAAGCCAGTCTTCTGGCCCTCAAGGACAGCGTCGAATTCTATTTGCTGACGACGGAGGCCCGGCGCTTTGCGGAATGACATCCACCCCACGGCGGTGATCGACTCCACTGTCGAGATGGAGGAAGAGGTTCAGGTCGGGCCTTTTTGCGTTCTGCGAGGCCCCTCGCACATCGGTGCCGGCACTGTTCTTATGGAACGGGTCTCGCTGGGGCCCCATGTCGTATTGGGCCGGAAGAACCGGATCCATATGGGAGCGGTGATCGGCCATGAACCCCAGGATCACTCCTTTGCAGGAGGCGTGTCCGGCACCCTCATCGGCGACCGGAATGAAATCCGGGAATATGTGACCATTCATCGGGGCACGAAGGAAGGAAGTCACACTGTTATCGGAAATGACACCCTCCTCATGTCCGGATCCCACGTGGCCCATAACTGCCATGTCGGGGATCGGGCGATTCTCGCGAACGGGGTCCTTCTGGCGGGCCATGTGACGGTAGGGGAGGGGGCCTTCCTGTCGGGAGGGGTTCTGGTTCACCAGTTTATCCGGATCGGCCGCCTTGCTCTTCTCCGCGGGGGGTCACGGACAAGTCGCGATGTTCCTCCCTTTGCGATTATGGACGGGACCCACACTCTCCGGACGATCAATCGCGTAGGACTGCGCCGTGCAGGATTCTCGGCCAGCCAGATTCATGAAATAGCCAGGTTTTACAAAGAGGTTTTGCTCTCCGGAGCACTGGACCGTGAAAGTCTGGACAGAAGCGACGGTCAATCGAATTCCGAAATTCAGGAAATTATTGACTTTGTTCTGGCAAGCAAACGGGGGATTTGTCTGGGGCCCCGGACAATCGGGCACCTGGAGGAGCTGAAGTCGGACGGTGAATCGTAGAAATTTTTCTGGATCAATTGACATGTTTGGGCGTTGTTCGTATTATTATGATCCGAAATAAGGAGGTTTCCATTGAATCGAACCGACATCGTTGAGTTTACCCGAAGCCATGGCGGGGGAGCCGGACTTCCTCGAAAAACTGTTCGCGAGGCCCTTGACTTTGTGATCGAAGAGATCACTCAGACTGTCTTGAGTGGAGAGTCCGTCAAGCTGACCGGATTCGGTACCTTCGAGGTCCGGAAAAGAGAGGATCGCCTTGGTCGGAATCCCAAAACTGGCGAGCCCCTCCTCATCAAGAGCCATCGAGTTGTCGTTTTTCGTCCGACCCGGCATTTCTGGGGCGAGGAGGAATCCCCCGCTCCCAAGAAAAAACCGGTTCAGTCCAGGAAAAAAACACTCTGACTCTCTGAGTTGTGGCTGTGTTTCTACCGGGACCAGCCCTGGCCATTCCTGGAGCCGGTTTCTGTCCGTGGCTTTGGAGTTCATCCATGAGGTCTCAAGGTCGAAAATACAAGATCGGAGAAGCTTCTGAGCTTCTTGGAGTTCCGGTCACGACCCTTCGTTCATGGGAAAAGGCCTTTCCCATGCTCGCCCCCAAAAAAACGAGGGGGGGACATCGGGAATACTCGGAGACCGACCTGAGTTTTTTGACCCGGATCATCGATCTCCTGAAGCATGAAGGGCGCTCTATACCAAGTGTCCGGGGGATTCTGGAAAAGCGTCCTCCTCTTCTCGATCTTCCAACAGTCGAAAGTCTCTTGTTGGAAGTTCGGAAAGGGCTGGCCATCCTGACTGGAAATGATCACGAAATCGGGGCGTAGCGCAGCCTGGTAGCGCACTCCCTTGGGGTGGGAGTGGTCGAAGGTTCAAATCCTTTCGCCCCGACCAACTTATATCCCCTGCATCAAGAGCCCGTTGTCTTCCGGGTTTCCTCCGTACTCTTCCCCGACGACCTGTCTCGACGGCGTCTTCGGTTGGGGAGTTCATGGAGGTCATCGACCGGCGTCTCGCTTTTCTTCTTGTTCTCCCCCCTGAGGACTTTAAAGGAAGACCATGCTGAAAGGAATTTTTTGACGGACTCTTCCGACTTCGCTCTCTTAAATGTTTCCGGCCTTTTAGAAGCTGGTTGTACCGGACGGATCGCCCATGACTAAGTCGCGTCCCCTGATTCTACTTTCCAATGATGACGGCATCGGATCCCCGGGGATTCTGGCGCTCGAGGAGGCCGTCCAGGGAATGGGGGAGATCTATGTCGTGGCTCCGGAAACAGAGAGATCCGCAGCCTCCCACGCCCTGACACTGCACAAGCCCTTGCGAATCTACGAGCGCTCTCCCCGCCATTATGCCGTTTCGGGTACTCCGACGGACTGCGTCAATCTCGCCGTTTTTACGATCCTGCCGAGAAAGCCCGATATCCTGCTTTCCGGAATCAACCACGGAGCGAACATGGCCGATGACGTCACCTATTCCGGAACGGTCTCCGCCGCCTTCGAAGGGTCGATCCTGGGGATTCCGTCCATGGCCTTTTCTCTGGTGGCCCCCGAAGACCCCGCGCGCCCCCTTGCGCTCGAGACGGCCCGCCATTTCGCGACCATCCTGGTGAATCGCTTCATTCATTCTTCCCCGGAAGCTTCGGTTCTTTTTTCCGTCAATATTCCGGCCCGCCCCATTTCCGGAGTCAAGGGAATCCGAATCACCCGGCTGGGAAAAAGGGTCTTCAGTACGGGAGACATCATCCGCAAGGAGGATCCTCGCGGGCGTCCATATTACTGGATCGGTCTTTCCCCGAAGGATTACGAGCCCGACGAAAGTTCGGACCTGCATGCCGTAGACCACGACTTTGTGTCGGTCACACCCCTTCACCTGGACCTGACTCACTACCCGTCCATCGCTACCCACAGATCCTGGGAAAATATCAACAGCTCGGGACAACAAATCG
>JAYWMN010000052.1:0-10892 GCA_035873205.1 Nitrospirota bacterium | reverse complement strand
GATATTGAAGTCGTGGGCGTTCTTTTCAAGAGTCTGGACCTGAAGGGCGCTGACCGGGTCGGAGATTCCCCTGGACCTGTCGGGGGAATCGAGAATGTGATCAAGCCGATTTTCATCGGCCGCACCTCGGAGATGCCCTTCATCCTGATTCTTCTGGGAGTTCTGGGAGGACTGGAAGCCTTTGGAGTCATCGGACTCTTTGTCGGACCGGTGATACTGGCAATTCTTCAGAAGCTCTGGCAGGAAAACACCTCTTCCCGAACCTGACCTTCGGGACGTTCTGCGCCTATGGAATAAAACCTTCTCCTGACGTGTGACAGGAGAAGGTCATCATTCTATCGCAGTGACCCTATCGGGACTTCCGGCGGGACGGCCCCCCGTTCTCCTCCGTTTTCCCTGAGCGTGCCTTCTCCAATGCGGGTTTGAAAAAAATCTCGATGAGCTCGTCCATAGAGGAGACCGGATGGATGGACAGGTCGCGCTGAACCTCCTCCGGCAGGTCGGAAATGTCCTTCTCGTTTTTTTCCGGAAGGTAAATGGTCGTGATGCCCGCTTCCCTCGCCCCGATCAGTTTTTCCTTGATCCCTCCCACAGGAAGGACCCGTCCCGACAGGGAGATTTCGCCCGTCATCGCAACCGTGCTTGGCACGGGAATCCCTGTCGCGAGAGACAGGATGGTTGTCGTCATCGTGATCCCGGCCGAGGGCCCGTCCTTGGGAATGGCTCCCCCGGGAACATGGATATGTATTTCGTTTTTTGAAAAGAAAGAGGGAGAAATCCCGAGGAGGTCGCTTCTGGACTGGGCAAAGGAGAGCGCAGTCCTCGCGGACTCCTTCATGACGTCTCCCAGCTGTCCGGTCAGGATGAACCCCTTTGAACCGGCAATGGCGACCGACTCGACAAACAGGACCTCTCCGCCGTTCGGAGTCCAGGCGAGTCCGGTCACGACCCCCGGATTGGCCACCTGAAGCTTGGTTTCCGGTTCGATATACTCGTTCCCCAGATATTCGGCCAGGGTGCCGGGTCGCACAACGACCTTACGTTTCGATTTCTGGGCCGCCCTTGCCCGCACGACCTTCCGGAGAATGGTTGTGATTTTCCGGTCGAGATTCCTGACGCCGGCTTCCCGGGTGTACTCCCGGATGATCTTTTTCAAGGTCTTTTCCGGAAGATCGAATTCCCGCGGCAGCAGGGACAGGTCGGTCATCGCCCGGGGAATCAAATAGTTCTGGGCGATGTAAAGCTTCTCTTCCCATGTGTACCCGGCCAGCCGGATCAGATCCATGCGATCGAGCAGGGGCGGAGGGATGGTCTGGGCCACGTTGGCCGTCGTAATAAAAAATACCCGGGAAAGATCGAAGGAAAGATCCAGGTAATGATCCCGGAAATCCTTGTTTTGGGCAGCGTCGAGAACTTCGAGAAGAGCCGCCGAAGGATCTCCCCTGTAATCGGCTCCCACCTTGTCAATCTCGTCGAGCATGAACACGGGATTTTTTGTCCCGGCCTTTCGCAGTCCTGCGATGATCCGACCCGGCATCGCTCCGACATAAGTCCGTCGATGTCCCCGAATTTCAGCCTCATCCCTCACCCCTCCAAGAGAGATCCGGACAAATTCCCGGCCCATCGACCGGGCAATGGACTGCCCCAACGTCGTTTTCCCGACGCCAGGAGGTCCCAGAAAACAAAGAATGGGCCCTCGTCCTTCCCCTGAACGCTTTCTGGCGAGCACGGCCAGCTCATCGAGAATGCGGTCTTTGACTTTTTCAAGGTCGTAGTGGTCGGCATCGAGAATTCGCTTGGCCTCTTCAAGGTCGAAGGTTTCCGGGGACTCCTTGCTCCAGGGAAGGTCCAGAACAACGTCAAGATAGGTCCGGATCACCTGAGCCTCCTGAGACTGGCTTCCAGCCCGAACCAGACGGGAGATCTCCCTCAGCACCTCCTTGTGGGCCTCCGGTGTCAGTCCAAGCGTCTCGGCCTTTTCCCGGTAACGGACAACTTCCTCGTCCCCTTCCTCCCCGTCTCCGAGTTCCTTCTGAATTGCCTTCATCTGCTCGCGAAGAAAAAAGTCCCGCTGGGACTTCTGGACCTCGTCGTGGATCTTGGACTTGATCTTTCCGCCCAGTTCCTGGATCTCTATCTCCCGGACAAGATGGCGGGCGATCAGCATCAGTTTCGCCTCCAGGGTCCCGGCTTCGAGAATTTCCTGGCGGTCTTCGAGGGACAGGCGAAGGAAGGTCGCAATCAGGTAACAGAGATGATAGGGATTCTCGACGTTCAGTGTCATCGTCTCGAATTCGTCGGGAAGGTAGGAGGCAAGCGTGCCGAGCTTCTTTGCCTGGCCAAGAATCGTCCTGAGCAGGGCCTCCGTGTTGTCGTTCTTTTCCGGAAGTTCAGGAAAGTCGCTGATAATGGCCCGATTGAACGGATCCGCGGAGATGTCTTTCTCAATCCGGACCCGCCGCATGCCCTGAACCATGATGGCGATTCCGCCGGCAGGGATGCGCAGAAGCTTGTGGATGACGACCAGGGTTCCGACCGAATATCTTTTCTTCGGGGGGAGCTGCTCAGACTTGGTCCCTGGAATTCCCACACCGAAAAGTTCAGTCGCCTCGGGTTCGGATAGGATCACCGCTTCATCGGCTTCCCCTTCAGCCTCGCTCTCCTCCTCTTCGGCCGCGACGCACACAAGGGTCTTTGGATCCCTGTTCATGGCATCATCGATGGCCGCCATCGCCGTTGGGTCATGAAAGGCGATGGAGGCCAGAATATGAGGAAAAACGACGGTATCCGCCAGAACGACATAGGGAGAGTCCTGCGGGACCCTGATCGAATCGTCGGCCACTATTGCCCCCCTTCACCGAAGGAAATTGGAACGTTGACCTTCTGCTTGGGTTTCTTGCCGACGATGATCCGGAGGAATCCAGCTGTATATTCCGCGCGGATCGGCCGCCCTTCAATCCCGTCCCTCAAAAGGAAGACCCGCTCGAAGTCCCCGTAGTTGATTTCCATCTGGACATAGTTTTTCTTCTTCTGCGGCTCGTAGGTCTTCGATTCGTCCTTCCTCATCCCCCGGACCACAAGCCGGTTTCCTTCAACGACGATCGAGATTTCATCCTTCTGGACACCCGCAAGGTCCATCTTGATGATTGTTTCATCATCGGTCTCGTAAATGTCTGTCATCGGTGACCAGCGGCCGTCTCCGGCAGCCTTGAAGACAATATCCGGCCACATTCCCTTGGAAAGGGCTCCTTCCAGCTGCCAGAAAAAACGTTCCATGTCGTGAGGTTTCACAAAAATTCTCCTTCAAGACGGTCCATCGGACAATATTAGATGGTTGTCATTGTACTATGGAAAAGAGTTCCGGGCCAATTCATGGACGTTTCCGGTCAGGGGGAGGCGTTCCCGGAGTTTTCCCGGACTGCCTTCAAACGCTGCAGTTCATATAGGCGCCTGATCTCCCCGACTGTCGTCGCGTCGGTCGGCCCCTTGTCCGCCCGGATCCCGGAAACCATCCGGGGAAAACGGAGCGCGTACCCCTCCTCCCCCTCCTTTCGACCGGCCGCGTGCATGGGAGAGCGCGTCAGTTCATCGGCAAGAACGGTCACGACAATTTTCGGGGAGACCCAGAAATCCGGAGCGAGACCCGACACGACATTGTGGGGAGAAGCGTTAATCTGGTACTCCTCGAGAATCTGCCGGAGTTCCCTCCACTTCTCTTCCGTCAGCCCCGAGCCGATCCGGGCCACCGAGAGGTACTGGTCGGTCTCGGGATCGTAGACCGCTCCGAGCACGGCCCCGATGCCGAGCTTCGTCCGGAGCCCCTTTCCCCGGTAGTATCCGATCAGCACCACATCGACCGTATCGGAAAGGATCCCCTTGTAGGAACGCTTGAGCTTGATCCAGTTGAAGTTTCTCGACCCAGCCGTATACACTCCGTCAAGCCGCTTCGCAATGATTCCCTCGAACCCTTCCTCGACCACCTCGTCAAAAAAAAGGTCCACTTCCTGGGCGCTTCCCGTTTCTATCATGCGGGAGGCTCCGAAGACCGCGTCCGGGGGGACTTCCCGTTCAGAAAGATGCGTCCTGTGGACGGGAAAAATTGATTCGAGCCTCTGCCTCCGTTCTGAAAACGGACAATTCATCATATCCTGTCCATCGAAATACAGAAGATCAAAAACCAGGCATTTCAGGGGAATTTCCTCGGATTTTTCCAGGACGTTATGTTTCCTTTTCCGCGTAATCGTCACCTGGAAAGGGTGGTAGGAATCATTTTCCGCGTCATAGCCCAGAGCCTCCCCCTCGAAAATCGCCGTTTTCTCCCCAAGAACGCGTCGGGCTTCAAGAGCCAGTTCGGGAAACATCTCTGTCGTTTCCTCGAGATTTCTGGAAAAAATTTTCACGTGTTTCCCGTCGTAATGAATCTGGCACCGGAAGCCGTCATACTTGGATTCAATCGCGGCCCTCCCAAGCTTTTCGATGATCTCCTGCCCGGACCCAAGCCGCTCGCACAGCGCCATCCGGATCGGATAGCCTACCGAGGGCGCGATCTTTTTGAGCCCTGAAAGACCCTCAAGCTTCAGGACTTTCCCCACACGACCCAGATCCGAACAAAGATTGTAGGCCCCCTCGACAATGGCCCGGACCTTTTTTTTCTCGAGTTTCCACGCCTTTTCATCCTCAATTCTAGGAATAGCGGTCAGGGTCAGGGCATCGATAATCGTGGCATCCCCCACTCCCAGCCTGAGACGTCCCATCACAAACCGGGCCAGGTAACGGGAGGCCAGAGGGGAAACCTGTCTGAACAGCGAGGCCAGACGATCAATCTTTTCATCCTGGGATCCGGAGCCACTTTGCCTGGCGATCGCCATGAGACTGTCATAGACATGAAGAAAATCCGGAGAATTCTTGCCGTCTCCCATCGCGAGAATTTCCGCGAGGTCGCCTGGGTCTCCGGTATCGGCAAGTCTTTCCGAGAGAGCTTTCACCACTCCTGCGCCGGAACGGTCCGTCGAAGGCTCCATGGCGCGTTCCATCGCCCTAAGAAGAAGCCGGGAGGCCATTCCCATAGGTTTTCCGGCAAAGGGCGGCAGAAGCTGACCCTGCACCATATAGAGGGCCGGCGCAGTTTCCCGGGACGTCAGCTTTTCCGTCAACGCCACCAGGTGCTCCGCCAGCAACAGGCGGCCTGAAGTCTGCTCCATCCGAGACAAAAACTCCGACAACTCGTCAAATGTCACACTCTTTCCTCCATTAAGGGCTTGGCAGAAGGACTGGGCGCCAGGACGGACAGAATTCCCTTCGCCATCCCCGGACAGTTCATGTATGATGTACTCCAAGAGTACTGATTCCAGAAATAAAACTCGAGAAAGGAGTCGCGCATGGCCAGAACACGATCTGGACTGAAGGATCGACGTGCCGCATTTTTTCCGGCGATCCTGTTTATTGCCCTATCAGGCTGCGCATTCAATTTCGGTGGCCATACCTTCGGAGGGAGTTCGGATACCGCACCCTCCGCCTCCTCGACCCCTTCGGGAGGGGACATGACCGGGCCCCCGAAAACTACGGCCAGTTCTGCCGGATCCCCTTTCAAGTCGGAAGCGCATCTGGGAAACACCAGACCTCTGGGACTCGAGCCTCTGGGAAATGACCAGAGCCCCAGATCCCAGCTCATGAGTGAGGGAACGCTGGGATACTTTCTAGACCACCTCTTTGGAGGGAACAATCCCCAGATTTCATCGGCGCTGCTTCCCCCTCCCACATACGGTACGACAACGGCGGGAGGAGTTCCTGGAGGGCTCTGGCCAGGGAACTGGTGGATCCAGGGACAAGGGGGCGGGTACAATCTGGTCCATCTTCCCTGACACCGGTCCCGCCACGGAGCCCCTTCCATACCGGGGCTCCCGAAAACTGCCGGAACGGATTGCACTCAGGTCCGCCGCCTCTCGTGAAGGAGATACGGAGCGTGAACTCTTCAGTGGCCGCTTTTCGATGGAGCGGGAGCGGAATGGTTGACAGACTTCTCGGCAAGGACATGTTCCCATTCGCTTTTTGCCTGGTCCCATTGCGGTTGCTTCAAAATGGTTTGAACACGAAACAGGCTCTTGATCGCACTGTAGGTCAACTCTCCCCGAAGCTGGCTAATCTCCTGGATGGCGGGTTTTATTTTCCTGAGGTCGATCGGGTATCTGGACACTTCTTCATTCAGAATGGCCGCGTTTCTCTCGATGCGCCTTCCGATGGCCTCGCTCTTGCTCTTGAATTCTCCCTGGACACCCCGGAGGGCCGAGACCTGTTCGGAGGAAAGGGCGAGGTCCGACTTCTGTGCGGGAATCCAATTAAGGAACAGATCTGTCGAGATGACGCTCGTTTGCAGTGCCGCCAGGTCATTGGCACGCGCCTTTCCGGAAACAAAGAAAATCGCAGTGGCGATCAAGACGGAGAAAAGGGTTTTTCTCCCATAACCGGTCTTGCCTTGACCAAATCCCGATAAGTTCTCCACAGGACGGCTTCCTCTCGTTGTTGTTCGTGAATGGGTTTGTCGACGCTGCCCGCAATGGCACACCTTCGCCCTCCGGCATTTTTCTGGTTGCCAGCATTATCATGCAAATTTCTGATTAAATCCATCATTGCCAGGCCGGAAGGACATTCCAAATACCTTCTGCTACCATGATTCGAGGCAAAGGAGAGGTCTCACATATCTCTAAAAAACTCACACCCCGGACAAAGGACTCACCCTTCATGATCCAGAACTCCCTGTTCTATCCAAAAAAAAGAGGGGTCACCTTCATTGTTTTTGTCCTCTCCGGGGCCGGATTCGGTCTGTTGTTTGATCAAAAGAGCGTGACCGTCTCCTTTTTTCCCTCCATCTTTCTTTTCTTGCTCCCCTTTTTCCTGATTGCCCCGCTGTCCCGCTCCGAGGCATTTCTGGAGGGGGCCGTTTTCGGAATGGTCGCCAATCTCCTGGGAATCCGGTGGCTTCTGGGAACGATGGAAAACTACGGACACATTCCCTGGCCCCTTGCCTTTGGAGGGCTTTTCCTGTTTTCCTCCTACCTCTCCCTCTACCCTGCGCTCTTCCGATATGCCATGTTCCGGATGCACGCCTGGAGGATCATCGATGGACGCCCTTCCCTCACGCCGGGAACGCTCCTTCTCGCCCCCACCCTCTGGGTCCTTTCCGAGGCAGGAAAGACCGAAATTCTGACAGGGTTCCCCTGGAATACGCTGGGAGCCCTCCTCTTCGGCCACCGGGACTTTGTGCTTCCGGCCAAGGTCGTCGGGACCACCGGCCTCTCTTTTTTGATCGTCCTGGTGTCAGCCCTGGCAGGGATTTCCATCGACCGGATGCTCTCAAGCCGGAATACCCCCGGAATCCGACGCTCCGCCACCGCATGGATTCTTGTCACGGTCCTGACCCTATCTGTCTGGCCGCTCTGGGGGCGTTCCCTGTCGGGCAACCCTCCGCCCGGATCCCTCCCTCAAAGGGATGTCGCGCTGGTTCAGGGCAATATCCCCCCCGACCAGAAGTGGACCCCCGATCATCTGAGGAGCGATCTCGGAACATATCTGTCCATGAGCCGTCAGGAAACCGCACGGGGCGCCACGCTCCTTGTCTGGCCCGAAACCGCCCTTCCCGTCTTCTACAACGCCCCTTTGCCCATCGTTGCTCAGAAATTGCGGGATCTTCTGTCCTCCGGAGCCTACCTTCTCACCGGCTCGATCGGAGAGATTCCAGCACCGGACCAGCCCATGGGTGTAGCATTCACGAATGCCGCAGTCCTGTATGGACCGGATGGCGCTGTCGTCGCAAATTATGTAAAGCAGCACCTCGTCCCGTTCGGGGAGTACCTCCCTCTCCCCATCATTTTCGGATGGCTTCGCCCTCTTCTCGGGGTTGCGGGAGATATGGCCCATTCCGATCACCCGGCCCGATTTCCACTTCCCGGCGGGTTCTCCGTCTCTCCCGTGATCTGCTATGAGGCGCTGTATCCGTCTCTCGTCCGGAACAGCCTGGGCCGCCACGCCAACATCCTGGCCGTCATCTCCGACGATGCCTGGTTCGGGAACACAAGCGCCCCTTTCCAGCTTTTCAGGGAGTCGGCCATGAGATCGGTCGAAAACGGGGTTCCCATGCTCAGGGCCGCCAACACGGGAGTGTCCGGAGTGGTTACCCCCAACGGAGAGGTGGCCGTCTCAGGGCCGCTCTTCCAGACTTTGGCGCTTCGCGCGACAGTCAAGGCCGGACCGGGAAACACCTTCTACCGACGCCACGGAGAATGGGTTCTGAAAATCTCTCTTCTCGGTTTTCTCTTCTGGCTCGCCGTGCTTCCTATTGCAAGGGAACACGGGATCCTGAGGGAAGGGAAAAGACGCCGAGGCTTTTTCTCGAGGTTGTGAGGGCGATTCGCCTCTGGTAGCATGTATTCATCGCAATCGGTGTTCCGGAAACGCAATCAACACATTTTTAAGGAGTGAATTCATTTGAGCTTGGGGCATATCGACATACAGGCGCTCAGGGATCAGTACGAGAGCAATCGTGAACGGCTAGATCAGCTTCGGAGGCATCTTTGACCCCGAACGCCTGACGTTGACCCTCGAGCAGCTCGACGCCCAGACCTCCGATCCAGAGTTCTGGAAAAATACCGACCGGGCCAGCCGTCTTCTCAAGGAAAAGCGGCGGATCGAAAAACGCCGGGACCTCCTAAACGATATAAGGGGGGAGGAAGAAGAAATTGCATCCCTCCTCGAAATGGCCGACGACCCGGACTTTTTGTCTGAAGCGGCCCAGACCGTTCCCCTTTTCATATCGAAGATCGACCAGCTGGAACTCGAAGAAATTCTTTCGGATGAATACGCCGACAGCCCGGCCTTTCTCGAAATCCACCCCGGGGCCGGAGGGACCGAGTCGCAGGACTGGGCGCAAATGCTCTTCCGGATGTATCTCCGATGGTGCGAGGGCCGGGGGTTCGAGGCATCAGTCATCGATGTGCTGCCGGGGGAGGAAGCCGGCATAAAGAGCGCAACCATCCGAATCCGGGGAGAGTACGTCTTCGGGTTTCTTCAGGCGGAGAGCGGGGTTCATCGCCTTGTCCGCATCTCTCCCTTCGATGCCGCCAAGAGGCGCCACACCTCCTTTGCCTCTGTGTTCGTCTATCCGGAAATCGAGGGAGACATCACCGTCGACATCCGGGACGAGGATATCCGGATAGATACTTTCAGGGCTTCTTCGGCCGGAGGACAGCACGTCAACAAAACCTCTTCCGCCGTCCGGCTCACGCATCTTCCCTCCGGCATCGTCATTTCGAGCCAGAACGAGCGCTCCCAGATCCAGAACCGGGAAACGGCCTTCAAGATCCTTCGCGCCCGGCTTTTCGAACTCGAACGACAGAAAAAGAAAGCGGCCCTCGACCAGATTTCCGGAGCCGAGAACAAAAAAGAAAATGCCTGGGGGAGCCAGATCCGGTCCTACGTTCTCCAGCCTTACCAGATCGTCAAGGATCACCGTACCGGAATCGAATCCGCCAGGGTTGACGAAATTCTCGACGGAAAGCTCGATCTCTTTATCCGGGGCTATCTTCTTGCCCGATGGGAAGGAAAGCTCTTTTCGGGGAAAGACTCCGACCTTCCGCTGGACTGACTCAGCTCCATGGAGCTTTCATCATGAAAAGGTCCACAACCCCGATAAACCCCCGATCGGTCCAGGCCCTGGTCCGCGCCGGTTCCTTCCGGGCCATCACCTCAAGGATCTGCACCTGCTCCTTCTGAAACCAGCGAAGGAGGGTTTGGTAGAGATCTCGACCCATGCCGGAGCCACGAGCATCCTTCAACACGTACCAATGAAGGATGTGGCCTGCTTTCCTCGGTTCTCCATACAGCCTCTCGTAGACCGAACCGATGATAAACCCCGACGGCCTTTCGGCCTCCTCCCCCCTCCGGGAAAGGCTGAGATAGGCCCGATAGTGGTTCCTCTGGGAAAGCATTCTGGTGAAAGCTTCCGCCGCCCTTTTTTCGTCCGTTTCTCCGACGGAAAGAAGCGGAGGGGCCTCTTCCATCATCAGGAGAGTCCAAAAATGCCCAAGGAGCGCACTATCGTTTACCCCGGCCTCAACTATTCTCCACGAAACGGACTCGCCCTCTCCCATTCGCCCCTGGACTCCTTCCGTCAACCGATATGACAAACTTCACCATGATTGGCAAATTTCTTCACTTTCAAAGGTTAACAGAAACCTGAGCCTTGACTCCAGAGCGCAAATTCGAAACGATAGGGGGGGTTTCAGGTTTACTCGCGAATGAGCGAGGATTGCCCCAGACAAACAGTGCGAGGATAATCCGTGGCTTTTTTTTCAAAAAGCGATCACTCAAGTTGGTCCGCGGCTTTTCAAAGCTTTACCAAGCAATTTATCGCCATGATCGTCCTGGCAACTGCCCTCATGACCGGAGCAGGGTTCTACGGGGCCCACAAGCTCACGACCCGCTCATTTCAGTCGAAGCTGGTCCACAGCTCCCATCTGCTCAAGATCGGCACATTTCCCACCTATGCCGGGGCGCTCGATCGTCTGGCGAGAAGGGTTCCGGGAGATCTCAAGACTTTCTCCTATTCTTCCGATACAACAGTATGGTTCGGCAAGCTGGCACTCTTCGGAGTCGCCTATCCCGATGCCAAGGGAATCATCAAAAAGGATCAGTCGGGCTACACCTTGTTTGAGGAAGATTGATCGTCCCCATGTTCCGGGACTTTGAACAGGGAAACTGTGGTAGACTCTCAGGAAGAGGGGAATCTTTCCTGTCCCCCTCAATTTATTAACACAGAGGCTCGATCGTCATGCCAATAGAGATTCCGCTTTTTCCACTGCCGAATGTCGTTCTTTTTCCCAAGACCCTCAGACCGCTCC
>JAYWMN010000084.1:0-14771 GCA_035873205.1 Nitrospirota bacterium | reverse complement strand
TTCGTCGAGTCCCTTCTGGATGACTGTCTCGTTGATCCGGACCGGTGTGGCCATCGGCCCTTCGATGGGCGCATCGATCGTTCGGGAACTCAGGACATCCCACCCGGACCCCGGAAGGCAGTTCTTCGGGGAGTGGATGTTTCGGGCCGCCGTCTGGTGGCGATAGTAGGCCGTGTAGAAAAGGAGGGGGGGTCCTCCGTCTGCCGGAGCGTAGTTGACGAGGGCGTAATCGTCGGCCTTGAGAATATCCTTCTCTTTCTGGTCAAGGGTCAGGGGCGTTCCGTCCCACCCTCCCACCGACAGGGGGAAGCTCGTAAAGGAACGGGTCAGGGGCACCGGGGTGTCCTCCCGGTGTCTCATGAGGAGAAAGGCCGCTCCCATGATCAGGCAGGAGAGGAAAAGGTTCCGGGTTCTAGGCGACAAGGAGTTTTCCTTTCATCAGGCGAAGGACCCTGATCTCGATCATCAGTACCAGGAAGGCGAACAGAAAGACCACCCATCCTGAAAACAGGTGAAAGAAGCCTTCGGCCAGGGCCGGATTCACGAAGGACCCCAGAACCCCGGTCGCGGCAATGCGGAACATGTTGGCCACCACCGCCACGGGAATGGCCGACAGGGCAAACAGCGCTCCGGCCCATCCCCGAAGATCCATGATCTTCGTCAGAAGCACCGAGATGGCGAGAAGGGAGACCAGCGACTGAATGCCGCTGCAGGCCTGCACCACGCCGAGCGAGATGTGCGGCAGATGGATGATGTTTCCCTCCCTGAACACCGGAATGGTCAGACCGCTCAGGACTTCGGAGGCCCCCCGGGCCGCCAGCATCTGGAGCGGAAAGGCGATCGCATTGTAAAGAATATACGGCAACGGAATCATAAAGAGAAGATAGAGAAGGGGGAAACGCAGGGCCGACATCATGGCCGTTCCCCAGAAGCCGGACACGATTCCTCCGGCGAAGAAGAGGATCGAGATCTGGCGCAGAAAGTCCAGTCCGGACAGAGTGCCGATGATCAGCAGGCCCGCTCCCGCCCCCACGAGCGCCACTCCCCAACGAGAGGGGGAGACAGGCACGGTCCTCAGTCGCTCCCGGTCCATGTAGACAAGGAAAATCGCCACGAAGGGAACGAGAAAGCCGTGGGAGTAGGCCGGGATGGTACTCCAGTCGTCCACCAGTTTTTCGATGTTCCCCCAGGAGACGACCGTCGCGACAAGGATAGTGACGAGCAAGAGGATCCTATCGCGTGGCATAGTCACGCTTTTCGGAACGCTCGTTCGATTTCGCCTCCGGTGAAACCCCGGGAAAGTGATGGACCAGATCCTCGAGGAAGGCCTGAAAGGACGGACCCAGATCGGGACGTTTGAGGGCGAACCGGACGGTGGCCTTGAGAAACCCCAGCTTGTCCCCTGTATCGAACCGGTCCCCCACGATCTCCATGGCGTAAAGGGGACGTTTCTGGGAGAGGGTATTGAGGGCGTCGGTCAACTGGATCTCGCCGCCTTTTCCCGGCGCCTGGGTCTCGAGGACGGGAAAGATGTCCGGAGTCAGGAGATAGCGTCCGATGATAGCCAGGTCGGACGGAGCTTCCTCCAGGGAGGGCTTTTCAATCAGGCGGTCGACCCGGTAAAGGCCCGGAGCCACCTCCGTTCCCGCGATGATCCCGTACTGATGGACCTCGGAAAGAGGGACCCGCTGGACCCCGATCACGGGGCCCCCTCCGATTTTTTCGTAGGCGCGGCGCAGCTGGGACATGGCCGTTTCTGGGCCGTCCATGATCTCGTCTCCCAAGGCGACGATGAAGGGCTCGTCTCCGATCACGTTCTTGGTGCAGAGGACGGCATGGCCGAGTCCCAGCGCTTCTTTCTGGCGGAGATAGAGGATTTCCGAAAGCGAAGTAATCCGGCGAAGTTCTTCGAGCGCTTCGTTCTTGTTCTTTTTCCTGAGCACATCTTCGAGTTCGTAGGAGATGTCGAAGTGGTCCTCGATGGCCCTCTTGCCCCGGCCGGTAACCATGATGATCTGATTTATTCCCGCCGCGACCGCCTCCTCGAGAACGCACTGAACCACCGGCTTGTCGACGATGGGAAGCATTTCCTTCGGAGAGGATTTGGTCATGGGAAGGAAACGGGTCCCATGGCCGGCCAGCGGAAAGACAGCTTTTCTGATCGATTTCATCTTCGACTCCTTCTGACGGTGGCTCGATGGATGGAAATGAATGTGATGTCGAAAGTGAACAAGCAAGGATAGTGCCAATGATATTTCAAGGGCTGCGGGCGGGTTTCCGGAAAGGAGAGGGGGAGGTCTGGAAAAAAAACAAGAAAGATTGTCAGAAAAATTTACAGGCCGGAAACTGGTCAGATCCGGACGACGGAAGAAGACTCTCTTGCGCCGTCCGGAGCGCCTATTTCCGCCCGGTCAGCCGACGGACGTTCTGGGAGATTCTTTGAATTTGGTCAAATCTCCCCTCAAGCTTCATGGAAAAGTCCTCCAGAGAATCCTTTCCGGAGATTTCCGTGCGCCTGAGCTCGAATCGGTGGGTTTCTTTCGTGTTCGTTCCGGCATGTGTCGTAAAGGCTCCCCTGAAGTCCAGACTTTCAAGAAGGCCCATGTGTTCGCCGGTATAAAGTCCGTTAGGGTAGGCAAACAGGGTCACGGCCTTTCCTGTCCAGCCTTCCAGGTGCTTCCGGGACTCTTTGAGTTCGATGCCCGCTTCCGGACGGGAAAGGCCGGGAAAATGGGCGTGGGTCTTTCCGTGGGAACCGAAGTCGATTCCGTTTTCGGCCATCTCCCGGATCTGCTCCGGAGTCAGATATTCGACCGGTTTTGCCCAGTTTCTGTATCGGGGATGGCCGGAGACCCCGAGAACAAAATCCGTCGAGGGAAAGATGACGGCCGGAAATCCGGATTTCCTTAGAACCGGATAGGCTTCGGTAAAGTTGTCCCGGTACCCGTCGTCGAAAGTGATCAGAACAGAGCGGGGCGGGAGCGACCCTTCCAGAAGTCCCCTCATGGCTTCTTCTGACGAAAGGACGCGGTATCCTTCATCCCTGAGCCACTCCATTTGCCGGTTAAACATGAAGGGAGGCGTGTTCAGGATATCCGGCTCGGTCGAGTCGGACACCCGATGGTACATCAGGACTCGGAGCGAAGAGATCGGGGGGACGGATCGCCCCTTCGGAAGCACGCCGGAGATGTGTGCCACTCCCCTCAGGAGAGATCTTTGGGGGGAGGAGAGTTTTTTTCTGAAGACGAGGGACCGGTAAAGCCGGGAATATTGGTCCACGATGTGGCGGACATTGAATTTCCGGTTTACGTACTCTTCTGCGGCATGGCCCAGTGTCGCACGAAGGACGGGGTCGTCATGAAGCCGGACAATGGCCTCGGCAAGGTTCCCGGAGACCGGATCGACCAGGATTCCCGTCTTTCCGTCTTCGATGACATCGGGGATGCCTCCGACGCCGGTGGCGATGACGGGGAGCTTTGCCTTCATCGCTTCGAGTAGGACGATGGGAAGTCCTTCCCGGGTCGAGGGGATGACAAGGGCGTCCAGTGCCTTGAGGATCGCCGGGATATCCCGGCGGAGACCGAGGAACCGGACATGATCGGAGATGCCCAGGCTCCGGACCTCGTCTCTGAGCATTGAGTCGAGTTCTCCCTCTCCCACCACGAGAAGCTTGAGGTTTGGCCAGTCATGTTCCTTCAAGACCCGGGCGACGGCACCCAGGAGGCGGGAATGATTCTTGACCGGGCTCAGCCGGCCGATGATCCCCAGGACGAAATCGTCTCCTCCGAGCAACAGACTCTTTCGGGATTCTTCCCGGGTTACGGACGTTTCCATTCGGCTAAAATCGATCCCGTTGTCGATCACGACCAGTCGATGGGGAGAGAGGCGCCCTTCATGCCTGAGGGAGGTCCTGACCCGGGAGGAGACGCAAATGATGGCGTCGGTGATATGGGAAAGAGCGTGGTCCAGGAGGCTCTGGATCCTTCCGAAATTGAAAAATACGTTGTGGGCGGTCGAGACCAGTCGGGTTTTTGTCCCGACCAGGGCAAGCCGCCCCCACAGATCGGCCGTGATGAGGTGGGTATGGACGATATCGATCCGGTTTTCGAGAACATGGGACCGGATTTTTCCGAGAACGGAGAAGTCGAACCGGGATTTCCGGAGGAACAGGTGGACAGGGATGCCAAGATTCCGTACCTCTCTGGCGAGGGGTCCTTCCTCGCTGATCAGGATGACGGATAGGTCGAAGCGGTCCCTGTCGAAGTTTTTCAGCAGATCGACAAGAAGCTGCTCTGCCCCGTGGGCCGGAAGAGCCGGAAGAATATGGCAGACGGAAACCTTTGATAATTCATTCATGGGACACGGGTCCTTTTCTCTTTATGACGGGGGGATCAGCATGGAAAAAAATTCAGACGAGATCTTCGACGCCTATAATAAGCAAGATTCATGCCTTCAAAATGAGAAATATCTCCCGATTCGTCGGTTCCCGCTCCGGAAGGAGAATCTGTGATATCTGAAAAAAATTTTAGAAAAACCTTGCAAGAATTTAAGGGCGCACAGGGGGCGGTGACGGACAGACGAGAGACGCGTGACCGTGAAGGCCATTGATATCGGGATTTTTTATCTCTTTGGATATTTTGGCCTTGAAATTGCTAACATAGACTTCAACAAGTCCTGTCGTCCGGACCCGACGTTTGTCCGGACAGGAATTTTACGTCGGGTCCGGACGATCCGTTCGAGACACATTTTTACAGGAGCCGGGAAGCCATGTCCAACCTCTGCCAAGTCTCTGTCGTGGTACCGATCCTCCCCGGCCTTCGATTTTCTCCCGAGTCCCTGGCTTCCCTTGAAAACCAGACATTCGACTCTCTCGAGATTCTTCTGGTCGACGGCGGCGGGGGGAGCGATCTGATCGCCGCCCTCAGGGAACAGGCCGGGCATTTCAGGCGTCCTGTCCGGTGGATTCGGGATCACCGGCAAGGGTTGCCGGTTCTGAGAAACCGGGGGATCCATGAAAGCCGGTCCCGGTTTGTGGCGATCCACAACTACCCGGACCTGATGGCGCCGACACGGATCGAGGAAGGGGTGCATCTTCTCGAGAGCCGGAGCGAGATGGTCCTGGCCAGCTCCTTGTACGATCGGGAGCCAGACCGGAAAGAAGGGGGGGCCCAGGGAAGAACGCCGGTGCGCCGGGCCCGCATATGGTCCCAGTCGGAACGGATGCTGGGAGATCTTCTTGATCGTGCCCGACCCGCACAGGGAAGAGGAGGGCGCTATCACATACCCGAATCCACGACCTTGATGATCCGGCGGGAGGCGGCGCTTTCGGCGGGTCTTTACGATACGCGGTTCTCGGTGGCGCCCTGGGCGACTCTGGAATTCAGCCTGAGGCTTTATGAGCAAGGATCCTTTGGGTTGATCGAGGCGCCTCTCGTCCGGCAAGTGTTCCAGGCCCGCTCCCTCACCCCTTCTCTCTGGACCCGAAGCATGGAGCAGATGGACCTGTTTTACCTGATTCTTGCGTGGCGCTACGGGTCCGCCCGGGATCGGGAAGCGGCGCGGATCCTTCTCGATATTCGGGAACACTGGCTCCGTTACTGGAGCGGATGGTTTTTCCGCTACAGGGGAGGGAGAAAGACAGGAATCCAGTTTGCCATGAGGGCGCTGGGGAGCAATCTGCTTGGTCGAGAAAACTGGAAATGGGCTCTCAAGGCCTTGTTTCCCCACTCCCAGTACCCCCGCCTTTTCTGGTTCGACCAGTTTATCGATTCTCCGATGCCCGACCACGGCAGAGATCCGGATCCCGAACGAATCCTGTCCCACGACTGGAGGCTTCAGTGTTTCTAGCCGGAACAGTTCTCAGGATGTCTCAATCGAAGGGCCAGACCCGATGAAATTCACTGAACAGCTCAACCGGTTCCTCTCCCGTTCCCATCGTCTTCATCTGCTTCTTTTGTCCTTTCTGGTGGTTCTGTCGGGGTTGATGGAGATCGCCGGCATCGCTTCCATCATGCCTTTCATGGGGGCGGTCCTGAACCCGGACTTCGTTGTCCGCAATCCCTTCGCCGCCCGGATTTTCCATGAATTCCATTTTTCCGATGCCAACCACTTCCTGATTTTTCTGGGTCTCGTAGTTCTCGGGGTCCTTTTTGTATCGAACCTGACCTCGGCGCTCACGAACTGGAACATCCTCCGGTTCTCCTTCGGTCTCGGCCGGGACATGTCCCTGAAGCTCCTGTCCTCTTATCTCACCCATCCCTATGTGTTTTTCCTCCACCGGAATTCCTCCGACCTTGTGTCGAACACGCTCTGGGAGGTGGGCCGCATTGTGAACGGGATCGTGATTCCTCTTCTCACGGTCTACTCGCGCGCAGTGGTCAGCCTTGCCATTCTTGGACTTCTGCTCTGGGCGAATCCGAGCCTTGCCCTCATGACCGGGGTGACGTTGGGCGGAGCCTATCTGGGGATTTTCTTCCTGGTGAGAAAGACGCTGGCAAGGTCGGGGTCGGAGACGACGAGGGTCAATTCCCAGAGGACCCAGCTCGCCTATGAGACGCTGGGCGGGATCAAGGACATCAAGATTCTCGGTCGAGAAAAAGATTTCTATGACCGGTTTTCCCGGCCGGTCGCCCATTACGCGACCTATCAGGCTCGAAGCCAGATGATCGCCCTCATGCCGCGCTACGCTCTTGAGACCCTGGCCTTTGGTGGAATCATTGTGATCGTGATCTATCTTCTCGGAGCCGAACACGGGGCATCCCGGGCTCTTCCCATGATCTCTCTCTACGCTCTGGCCGGCTACCGGCTGATGCCGGCCTTGCAGCAGATCTTTGCGAACGTCTCCTCTATCCGCTTCAATCTTTCCGCTGTGGAAAAGCTGTCGCTCGACCTGACGGAGGCGGTCAAGGGGGGACCGCCCCCCTTGCCGGCTCAACCGTTGCCTTTTTCACGGGAGATTTCTCTCCAGAAGATCGTCTTTCGTTATCCGGAGCGGACAGAGGCGGTCCTGAACCAGGTGAGCCTGTCGATCCGGTCCAACACCACAGTGGGGATCGTGGGATCCACCGGATCGGGAAAGACCACCACACTCGACATCCTTCTGGGGCTCCTGACCCCCGAGTCGGGTTGTCTCATGATCGACGGCGTGCCGATCGGTGAGGGGAACCTCCGGAACTGGCAGGCCAATATCGGCTATGTTCCCCAGCAGATCATGCTGCTCGACGATACGGTCGTCAGGAACATCGCTTTCGGCATTCCCGACGGCGAGGTGGACCGGGATGCGGTGGTGAAGGCCGCGAAGCTCGCCCATCTTCACGACTTCATCATAGGGGATCTTCCGGACGGGTACGACACGATCGTGGGAGAGCGGGGACTTCGGCTTTCCGGCGGGCAGCGGCAAAGAATCGGGATTGCCCGGGCCCTTTACCACGACCCGGCGGTTCTGGTGCTCGACGAGGCCACGAGCGCCCTCGACAACATCACGGAAAGCGTGATCATGGAGGCCCTGCATACCCTTTCCCACCAGAAGACGATTCTCATGGTGGCCCACCGGCTGTCCACTGTCCGTGAGTGCGACATGATCTTCGTCATGGAGCGCGGAGAGCTCGCCGACTCCGGAACCTACCCGGAGCTTCTCTCCCGGAACGCTGTCTTCCGTCAACTGGCCAACGAAACGGCCGGGATGGTGGAAAGCGGGGGGCGGGGAACGCCCTGAAAGAAGGGCTCGACTCGCCCCGTGAAGGAAAAGCGAAGCCTTTTATGCGGATCCGTTCCGTCTTGAACTCCGATCTGGGCATTCCCCTTCTTGGGCGTAGGCAAAGAGGGGATCAGTCGGACGGTTTTGTTTTTCTTCTTTCCGCCTTTTCCGTCGTTCCCCGGGATCGCCCATAGCGACGGACCGTTTCAGGTGTTGCCCCGCCTGAGCTCTCCACAAGTTGGCCCGATGCGTGCTTTGGAACAGGGGGCCGGCGATGACCGATGTCTGATGTCGACAGGTCCTGGCATCGAGGGTCTTGCCATGTCCCAATCCGGCGTTCAGCACCGTATGGGCCTCATGACCGCGTTGTGGGCATCGAAAGACGGGAGGTCAGCGCGCTTGTCCAACCGTTGCCGCACTTTGTATTTCGGTCCCGAACCGCTGGAGAAAGTCGGTCTTCGACAAGTCTGACTGGAGTTTGAACACGATTCATGGGCATGGGCGTTCTCCGGATAGAGGAGAAAATGGAGTATGCGTTTCACTCAAGCAGATTGTCGATGGCGGGTGAAGAACCTTGCTGATCAGGTCCTGTCTTGACCGTCCGGACATGTCGAACTTCTAATATGCAGGGGAAAGGCTTTCCCTTTCCTGAAATCACAGAATTTATGGAGTATGAGAGGGGGGGGTTTGACCTTTTCCACAAGGGTAGCATAATATGAGAGGGGCCCGAGAAGTTCTCAGGCATTACGACGAAGTTTTAAGCAATCTTGATTATTTTGTGATATGCCTGCCCTGCGCAATTAATGTGACAAGCTGAGAGAGAAGACGGAGACCTGTGTCGATGGGGCTTCGGGGGGATTCACGATGAGGCAGTACGAACGGTACCCGGTCCAGGCCGATGTGTCCTTCGAGATCCTGGACAAAAAAACTAAGGGAGAGGGTCTTCTTCGGGAGATTTCCCTGTCCAGCGGATTCATCGAGTATCCCCGAAACATTCCTCTCAATTCATGGCTCAGGATCCGGATCGCCCCTCCGAAACAGCCGTCCATCCAGACGATGGGACATGTCCTGAGGCTTGGAGGCGGCGGTTTTGCCCTCCATTTCAACTGGCTCGACCGTGAACAGCTGGGAGAGTTCGGGAGATTTCTCAAGAACCATGCCCCGGGATCCTTCCAGCAGGCCCTGGCTGGGAGGACAGGCAATTCCTCCTCAGGAGAGGGAGGCCGCATTTCGCCTTTGGCAGGGTCCGACGCCTCGCTCGACATCCTCTACCGGAAATCATGGGCCTCTTTCATCGAAAACGCTCCCTCCCACTACCTCGAAATGATGATCAACTGGTCACGCGAGACCTTTCTTTCGAAGTCCCTTGCCGAAGAGGCCGACGGGTCCTTCTCGGGAGCGGTCTTCATCGGAAAGAGTCCGGCCGTCCAGGAGGTGATGAAGAAGATCAAGACCTTCGCCCCAACCGCTCTTCCGATTCTCCTCATCGGAGAGACCGGTTCCGGCAAGGAGGTTTTCTCGCGATGCATCCACCAGATGAGCCAGTTCAAGGACGGTCCCTTCGTTCCGGTCAACTGCGGCGCGATCCCGGACCATCTGGCCGAAAGCCTTCTCTTCGGTCATGAAAAGGGAAGCTTCTCGGGAGCCCACCAGACCCAGAAAGGGTATATGGAAGCGGCCAACGGAGGAACCATTCTTCTCGACGAAATCGGGGAACTTCCCCTCATGCTCCAGGTCAAGCTTCTTCGCGTTCTTCAGGAAAGAACCTTCACTCGGGTGGATCCCACAAGGAAATTCCCCTCCAGTGCCGCATTGTCAGCGCGACGAACAAGAACCTTAAGGAGGAGATCCTGAAGGGCTCCTTCCGCCAGGACCTCTACTACCGGCTTGAGGGAGTGATGATCCCCATCCCCGCCCTTCGGGAACGTCGGGAGGATCTGCCGCAGCTCGCGGATTTTCTGGTCCGGGACATTTCGAACAAGATGGGACTCGTCTCCAAACCGCTTTCCGCCGAATCCCGACAGATGATCCTGAAGGCTCCATGGAGCGGTAACGTCCGGGAACTCTACAACGCGATCCACCGGGCGGTGATCATCTCCGAACACCACGAGATTCTTCCCCGGGACCTGGGGCTCGAAGAAGAGGTCAGTACGGTCAGTGCCGAACCCTCCGCATCAAACTCAAGAACCCTTCGGGAACTCCGGGACTCATACGAAAAGAATGTCCTGTGGGACTGTCTGGTAAGAAACGGAGGCAACGTGGCGAAGGTGTCGGAGGAACTCGATATCTCCCGTCCTTCCGTGTACAACATGCTGAAGAAGTACCAGTTCAATCCCGGACTCTTCTAGCCTCGACAGCTTTTTCCCGGCGATCAGGACGCTACCTGCCGCGATGTTCTTCTCCGGACCACCATGAATCCCAGTGTGGCGAAGAGTCCCGTTCCGAGAAGCCAGAGAGAGGAAGGCTCCGGAGTGGAGCTTGGCGGGTTGTTGAAGCTTGTCAGTCCGAGTTCGAACGACCCCACTCCCGTCTGGAATTTCACCGCAAAGGTGGAGAGTGTGACAGAATTTGACGTCAGGACGAATTGGCTGGTGAAGGAGTCCGAGTTCCCGGCCTGCAGCCCACTGTTAGTCGATCCGCCGCTGCAACCGTTCCCCGCATAGACGCAGTCGTTGATCCCCGTGAATCCTCCCGGGAAGTTCCCCGGAGCACTGAAGTGCGAGAAGTTGGAGCCAGGGGTAGGGAGAGAGTCGGTTGTGCCCGGAGCGGAGATTCCGAGGGACATCAGGCTGACGGGGTAGAGGGTCGTCGGGCCGTTTGTGGGTGTGGTGTTTTGGATCACGGCGGAAAGATCCATGATCCCGTTGGTGAAGGACTGGACGGTGAAGGTCCCTTTCGCGCTGATGGTCGGTTCGCCTGCCGGCGTATAGCTCCAGAAAGTGGTAAAGGAATCTCCCACATCGGAAGAATTGATCGTCACCGAGCTGGGTCCGAAATCGGAGGGAGTGAGGGAGGCATGGGCTGAGGGCAAGGTCAGCGAGCCCCATGCGATCGACAGGGTGATCCCTGCAATCACGCCCCAACGTGTTCTCTTCGTGCCCCTCTTCTCTCCTGTCATCAGCCTGTCCTTCTAATTGTCTACCGTTTTTCTTCCTCGTCCAATGGTCACCGGCAAGGTCGATCTTATGGGTCTTTCTGATTATGCAAGGGGAAATCAATTTTATTTTGAATAAGCACTTCTCGTGCCAATAATAAAAAATTTGTAAAACTAGAAGATCAAGATTTTTTAAAATATTAATTATCAATGGTTTATTGAGTATTCCCCTTTTGCCGCATGATTGCTCTTTCATGGAAAAAAAAGATTTTTTACCGGAAAAAAAGCTGACAGATGAAAAATGTCCTGACAGATTTTTTGATGAGAACCCCTGACTTAACATCTCGAGGATCTCTTCAAGTCTTCCTGTCCTAGAGGAATCTCATGGGCTGGCTCGGAAACGAAATTGATCGCTCCCTTCGCATCCATGGGTAAGGCGCTGAACTGGAATTTTTGGCCACTTTAACTTTTTTTGAGGACAGGATGAGAACAGGATATGGATGTGCTTGAGGGAGGGAGGATTTCGGGGCTTGTTGATCGAGAGTCTTTTGGAGAAAGGAAATTCTGTCTCCGGGAGATGAGTTTCCGGATCCGCAAGGAAAATCCGACAAGGGTTTGCACCTCCCGTCTGCAGGAAATGACTTTTCCCCGATCAGCCAGCGGCTGTTCTGTGGTCTGGCTCCGGGTGTGCTGGGCGCCCAAGCCCGGCTGTGCTCTTCTCTTTTTGTTTCCTGAAGCCGGATCGGAGCACAAAAGACGATGTCTCAAAGGGAAGAGGAGGGAAAAATCGCCGGGACAGGCTTCGGGAACGGAGAACGGCCGTCTCCGGGCGGACCCGCATCTCTCTAAAGATCCGTCCGGGTCAGACCCCGGCGAGGCTCGGAAGATAGGCGTTGGCGGCCAGGACTTCGGAAATGGCATCGGAGTGATGCCCGACCCGGTTCATCAGGAGGGCGTGGCCGTCGGCCAGAAGGAAGGCCCGTATCCCGCAGGATTTGAGGAGCGGCTCGAGATGTTCGGCGGAGATCGAAGGACCGGGTTCGCCCGTCACTGTCTCCCCCCTGAGGAAGGAAGGGGTCGGGGTCAGCCAGCGAAGGGGGACCCGACAGTCTTTTTCCAGCGTTTCCCGCTCCGATTCGGAGGGAGCCCGAAGGACCATCTCCTCGATGTAGAGCGCATTGAGGACAAGAAATCCGTTGGTCACCGATCTGAGGGTCTTCATAAGACGGAAGGAGGAACTCTTGGAAGAAAGTCCGATCCCGAGTTCGATCGAGCCATATTTTTCGATAAGATCGATCAGGAATTCTTCCGATGAATGTTCCGGAAGAAGAAAGATTTCGATCTCGCTGTTCGGTGTTTTTATCATGCTCTGTTTTTCCTGGCCCTTCATGGTATCGCTCCTTGCTGAGTGGAAAATTCCGGAAAAAGCCTCTCGTTACAAAAGAGGTCTTTGTCCTGTCAACACTCGATTTCGTGGTGACAATCTTTCCAAAGCATAAAATGTGCCATAAAGAACAAATCATGCATGACAAGAGTTTTGGGGAAATATTTGAAAAAGGTCGTGTTGTTGAACCTGTCATGATTTTTTACACCCTTTCTTCTCGTTAATCTAAAGATCTTTGGAAAAAAGAAATTTTGTTATAATTTTTTTTATTATGGGAAAAAATCTTTTTGTCCGGAAATGGAGAACGGACCGGAAGGAAGGCATAGAGACTCCCGACACGAAATGACAAGATTGAAGCAGACCCGGTGTTCTTGGGGGGATTGACCGTCCGGAACTCTGCTTGTCGGATCATGACCGTTCAGGTCATGGTGGACCGGATTTTTTTGAACCCGTCAGGAAAGAAGGAAGGGATTTCATTTTTGACAGGGCTTTTTCTTTTTTTCCGCCTATCGCCATGGCAAGAGCGTTGAAAATGACTGTAAAACTCAGGAAACATGTCCGGGAATAAGGGAGGGATCGTGAACCTTCCCCGGTCATGGGTCACGCCGGGCCCCGTAGCCGGGTTCATCGGGGACCGCATTCGCAAGCGCTGGCCCTAAAGAGACTCCATCGCCCGGTATCAGCTCACGAATTCCCCCGTTCCAGCTCCGTCGATGACAGCCTTGGGGAATCCCTTCGCCCTCTCTCATCCGGAAACCACCGAACTGGTTTTCCGATTTGTCGGGGAGCCGGGGTTCGATGTGATCCACTTCAAGCATCTGGAAGGGCTTCCGGCCGAGGTGCTGACCGTCAAGAAACATTTTCCCCGCATCAAGGTTCTTTTCAGCGTGCCCGACTATTATGTTCTCTGTCCCCAGGTCGACTTTCTCTTTTGGGACAGGGAGCTTTGCACGGACGGCCAGTCTGGAACCCGGTGTCTCGACTGTTTTCCGTCGAGGTCCGACGAAGGGGCGCTTCCCGGAAGAAGTGCCCGGAGGATGAGAGAAATGATGGGGCTCAACCCCGGAGGGACACTGGCGACGCTCCTTCTGAATGCCACCCGGGCGGACCTCTCTCTCTTCGAAAGGAAGGCTGCCCGGGCACCCGCCTCTCCCCCCTTTGGTGTGTTTCGAGACCGGAGTCGATTTGTCGATCTGATCAACGACAATGTCGACAGGGTTCTGCCGGTTTTGGAGCGGGTCGGGGAGATCGCGGTCCTCCACAGCATCCCGTCGTCTCAATTCACGACAGTAAGGATCGGGAAGCCCGAAGCGTCGAGGTTTTTCGAGGCCCCTGCGGCAAGCGGCCTCCTCTGCGACAAAGAGGGCAGTCTGACCCTGGCGTATCGTGGGTATAGGACCTGTCACAAGAGATTTTATTTTCTGCTGGACGTCTTCGAGCGTCTTCCCGGTCATGTGTCCGGAAAGATCACGCTTGTCGTCGCGGCCCGAAGTCCGAAGGATCTCTCTCCGCTCAAGAGGCTCATGAGCTTTTGGGGCAGACTGAGAGGTCTTGCCCATTACGACAGATACCCACGCGACCAGCTCGACGGGATTCTGAAACAGGTGTCCGTTCGGGCCTCTCTGTCACCTTTGGGAATAAACGGGTCCCCAGATCGCCTGGGAAATGTACTGTCGCCGGATTCCGATCCTGACGGGCGACATGGTGGGAGCTCCGGAACTGTCGGGATGCCGGAAGATGGTGTACGAACACGGAAGTATTCCGTTTTTTACCGATCTGATCGCAATGATCCCGGAGAGACGAATCACTCATGAGGAATACTGGAAGAACATCCGGGTCCCCATGAGCGTGGAAGATCTCTGCGCCCAGCTTCTTTCGCACTATCGATCCTGATCGTGCGGTCACTTCTCCTCTCCGTTCACGGAGGAAACGGTCAACTCGAGGATAGACCCGTATTTGACGCAAGTCTTGCCATATTTCTTTCAGGATCCGGACTCTGTCATTTTTTTTACAGGCAATCAATACTCGGACATTCCGAAGGTCCCTTACGGACGCCAGGGCAACGAGGGGGTGGGGGTGCCGTCTGCCTGTTCCTTTCCCGTTTATCGACATCGTTCTCCCCTCGATCGAATGAAGAGATCTTGCACGTCCCTGCTCCATATTTATCTATAAAATAAAGAACAGGATTTTTCGCCGGATTTGCGTTCCGGAAATTCAAAATTTTTTTACTTTTCCGGGATCCGGCTCTTTCGTCTCAAGGAAAGACTTTATTAACCCATTGTATTTTAAAGACAAATACAATCGCATCATCCTTGGCCCCGATTTTGCAAAAGAGTCTTTGTCTAAAAAGTCTCTTCCGGCCGAAAGAAGGTCCGACCCAATTCTCGGATCTCGTTTCGGCGATTAATGAACAACCTTTCAGAACTGGGGAACCCATGGATCTTTTGAAAAAAATCGAAGAAAAGAAAGCGGTCGTCGGAATCATTGGATGCGGGTATGTCGGCCTCCCTCTGGCCCTCGAGTTTGCAAAGAAGTCCTTCAAGGTCATAGCCTTCGATGTCGATACCCATCGTGTCGGACAGATCAACAAGAAGATT
>JAYWMN010000062.1:0-46051 GCA_035873205.1 Nitrospirota bacterium | reverse complement strand
GGGACCCAGTGGTTGTGAAGGACTCTCAGGTGGGTCATTGCGAGGTGAGGGTTGGAGGATGAAACAAAACTGTCGAAGTGCCTGTTCCTTCCGTTGTAAAACAGGCGGACCTGGCCGCTCCAGACTTCGTTGTCCGTTTTGAGATCGATCAGCTGAAGCTCGAAGGAGACGGACCAAGAGGCCAGTAGGCGGAAGCCGTCTCTCTGGACGACCGGGATGGAGACAGAGGGAAAGATGATGACCGCATAGTCGGCTCCCCTGATCTGTCCAGGTTCTTTTAGGGAGTTGGAAGAGGCGTGTTGCATCTGGAAGAAGCGTTCGAGGTGGGTGATTCGTCTCACCCGCGTCGTGACAAGGGCCACCTTATCCGAGGAGAGCAAGGCTTCCTTGAGATTTTGAGGGAAGCTGTCCAGAAGGGAGATCTGGGTTTGCTGAATCGAAAGGTAGACCGGAGCTGTCTGGAAAGAGGACAGCCACCGGGCAGAAGAGGTGTCGGAAACGACGGTCTGGATCAGTTCGACGACCGGTTTGCGGTGCTTTTCCTGTAAAAAGCGGCGGTACCATTCATCATCGAGGAGTCGTGTAGCTGAGAGATGGCTGGGAATTGTCTGGTGGGCCGGGCGGGATTCGGCCCGGGATCCTGGAAGGAGGGCCCGGGAACATCCGGCAAGAGCCAGGACGGCAATGAACGGAATCCAGAACCAGCGGAGCGAACGTTGCATGGAAAGGGCGGCATTTTTCATGGTGTCCCCCGGTCTGGATTGTTGGTCCTGCCCTTGTTCTCCTGATCGAGCCTCCGGATGCCTCGCGCAAAGCCCGCCAGCAGTCACTGGCAGGAGATCACTCTGTCAAGGGGGTTCGGTCTCTGGCCCGTCCCTGTGCCGATTTATGAAAAGATGTCACGTCAAAAAGATAGCATATTTCAAGGTCCATGGATCACGGGGAGGGAAAGTATTCGGATCGGCCTGCTATTTGGTGCTCGGGAGGAGAATCGAACTCCTATGACCTCACGGTCGGCGGATTTTGAGTCCGCTGCGTCTGCCTGTTCCGCCACCCGAGCTTTGAGAGGAGAACCGGAATGATTATACGGGGAGGAAACCCTAGTGGCAATACGATGGACGCGAAAAGGGCCTCCGAGCCGGGTCAGGGAGGCTCTTCCGCTCCCGGCATCTGATTGGTCAGTATTCTTTTTAAAGGGGGCTCCTCTGTGCCGGAAATTACGGAACAGGGAGTCCTTCAGGAGAAGAATCTGTCGGGCATCGAGAAGGCCGTTCCTGGATCAGGGTATTCGGTCAGGAAGATTTTCCGTCTTCCGGTGGTTTCGGGAAGAGGGCATTCTCAGGGTATCTTCGGGACGAGGGGGTAGTCTTCCGGACGGGCCCGTGACCAGAGCATCACATACTGGCTGACAAGAAGAAGATAGTGGTGATGCTTTGGGTCCTTAGGAAAAGGAGCCATTCCACTGACCTCTCCGACTGCCGTAATGATATGGCCGGGTCCCATGGAGACCGTTTCGTTGCGTTCTCGTCCAAAGACGACAAAGGCGCTCTTGCTGCGGTTGTTTTTTTTCTTCGTCCGATGTTCTCCGATGATATGGAGGGCGGGGGTGAAGAGGACAAATTCGTTGTGGGTGTCGATGACGATTTTTCCCTTTGGCGGGTGCGGGTAGGCATCCTGGTCGAGAGGAAGGTCCCGGATCAGAAAATACCGGCCCACAGGAGAATCGTATCTCCTTAAAATTTGGCCGCCAAGAACGGCAACTCTCCCTTTGGGAAGGGGCTTCTGATCTAAAATTTCGGAAAGACGGTCAGGTTCCTGGCGGGTGATGAAGGCTGTCGGTTGAGGCGGAAGCTCATAAGCGCAGGAAGAAAGCGCGACAAGAGAGAGCAGGAAAGACGGTAGGAGCGCCGGGCGAAATTTTGAGACAAGATAAAGCAAGGGATTCTCCTCTGTTCCGACCGGTTCATTTTGTTTCAGAACCGACCGATATAATGGGTGAAGGATCTTATATCCTGATATTTAACGACCGGAGGGGCGCTCTTCGCAACCCTTCGCTGAGCCCTGCCGCTGGGCGTGTTGCGAGTTGAGCCGGAGGTACCCCTTCAGGTTTTCTTTTTTCTAAGGGACATGGCGTGAGCGTTGGCTTCCACCATGGCCCTGAAGACCTGTTTTTCAAACTCAGGGAATTCTTTTTCCTCGAGTTGTTCGGGAATGTGGACAGGGTTGCCACAGACGAAGTAAGCTTTTGTAAATGGGTAAGGAAGCAGGAATCCGTCCCAACTGTTGAGCTGGAGATATCTCTGGTAGGAAATGGCCAAAGGGACGATGGGTTTTCCGCTGCGTTGTGCCAGGACGATGAGCCCTTCTTTGACGAAAAAGGCCGGGCCTCTCGGTCCGTCGGGAGTGAGGGCGAAGTGGTGATGGGGATCCTGTCCAAGGCGGAGAAGCTCCTTCATTGCGGCCGTTGCTCTGCGGGATGAGGATCCCCGCACTGCTCCGATCCCCCAGCGCCGGACAATCCGTGCCGCCAGTTCGCCGTCCCGAGAAAGAGAGATCAGGGTTGATATGGCAAAAGGCTTTCCGAAGTAGAGGGTCGGCATAGCCAGAATCTGGTTATGCCAGAAGGAAAGGATCATACCTTCCCCCCTGTCGTATCGGGCCCGGTAATCCTCGCAATTCGAAAAGGATTTGCGGAGGGTTGCGACGTAGGCTCGAATGACAAGGTAGACGAGCACCGATAACAGTGAGAGAAGAAAAAAATCAATCCGGATCGATCTGTCCGGAGGGGTTTTCTCTGAGGTTGTCACATTGATCCTGAATCATAGGCCCATCAAAGGGGCGTTGTTCGGTTCGGCCTTCCCTCCCAACGAAGAGCTCGAGTCTCTTGCCCGGGTCAGCGGCCCCAACATGATTTTATTCTACCAGAATTTTGACGTGACTCTTGTGTCCCCCCCGCTCAGAATGATTTGGCCGGACGCAACCCTGGAATCGAACTTTGCGGGGTTCCGGGAGTTCATTGAGAAAATTGTAGCTCCCGCAGAAAAGCTGCATCTTGCAGGATTCTGGGAGGAGTATGAACGCAGGACAGGGGAGATTTCCGATGTCTTTTTACTTAAGTCAAGACATCTTTGGGATATTTCTATTCTCGGTCTCTCGTCTTTCAGATTTTCATGGGGGAATCTCCTGGTCGTTGTTCCCGGAGAAAACCCCGGGCGGGTCCGGGAGGTTCAGTCCACTTTTCTAGACGATAAAACCGGCTCTTCCTGGAGAAGAGGGCTCAATCGGTGGGTTGAAGATTCGGAGGCGGAGTTTGTCCTGACACATCTTCTCAACAGCTTTCCCGAAGAGTTCCGAGGCCCTTCGGGGTTTCTCAGGAAAATCGAGATTCCGAACTCCGAAAACAAACGTCAGTCCTATGAAATTGTGTATAAATTCCGGAATCAGAAATGGCAAAGGGATGTGATCGAGGAGGAGGAAGAGGCGACGAAATCGGGGACGGACCCCTGGAAGCGGCCCGGAGGTCCGGGAACTCATCTCGCGAAGCCCCAGGTGTTTCGGGAAAAGGGGGTCCGAACGGGAACCGAGATCCTGATCAATTTCACGGTCTTCATGGGAGGGGTTTTCCCCCTGGGCGATATTCCGGTTCCGACGGGCGCCCTGGAAAAAGGAGGGCTGATCCGGATCAACAGGTTCATCAGGGAGATTTCATCTGGGGTGGTGTCCCATGCCCAGTCCATGACCTCTGAGCACTACCGGTTCTGCCGCTTCTGGGCCGAAAACGGTTTTTCGGTCGATGGACTCGAGGTGATCGCCAGGATCATGGACCCGGTGAACTGGAAAAATCTCATCGTTCTGCCCTTTTGGGAGACTGGGCCGAACTCTCTGGCGGAGATCAGGGCTCACTGCCGTGTTTCCGATCCGTTCTTTCTGGATCCCAAAAAGAATATGGGGCTTCTCATTCTTCGTGACTGCGGAGAATATCACGCGAGAAATGTTGTGACCCGGCATTTCAGGAAGCGGGTCAGCGCCCTGGTCGAATCTCCGATCACCGTCGGACGATTTCTCCAGAGCAGTTAATGGACAAGAACCAGGGAAAGGAAAAAGTATGAACAGCAAGGAAGGTGCTTCAGTAAGCCCCGAAACCCCGGCGGCAATAGATCTTCGGGGGGTTAAATGTCCGTTCAATTTCGTCAAGACGAAACTGAAACTTGAATCGATGGAGTCAGGGGACCTTCTCCGGGTGATTCTCGATCCGGGTGAGCCCATCGCCAATGTGCCTCGATCGGTCCAGGAGGAGGGGCATTCCCTCCTGAGTGTGGAGGAGCGGCCCGACGGTCTGTTCGAGATCCTTGTCAGAAAGGTCTAGTCCTGTTCGTCACCGTCGGGCTCGATGATCCGGTAGGCCTTCTGACGGGGGATTCCAAAGACCTTGACCAAAAAACGGGCTTTATCGGCACGTGACGCCCCGATTTCCCGGAGGGGTCCCAGAACCTGCTGAAGGTCCGGTCCCTTGGCGGAAGACGTGGTTTTGAGGAACCCCTCGATGACAAGGACAGCTTCCCCCCGGAGGCAGGCGGTATCCAGAAGGGTGCGGACTTCCGGAATGGTTCCGCGATAGAAGGTCTCGTAAAGTTTTGTCAATTCTCTTCCAATACAGATGCGTCTTTCCTGACCCAGAACCTCCTCCATGATTTCCAGAAGCTTCATTATCCGGTTGGGAGCTTCGAAGAGAATAATGGCCTCCGGCCTTTCCGACAGGGCGGACAGACGATTTCGGATTTCTCCGGAACGGCGGGGGAGAAATCCTTCGAAGAGGAACCGGTCAGAAAAAACTCCCGAAGCAGAGAGGGCGGCAAGAAGGGATGATGCTCCGGGGACAGGATGGACGGGGAGTCCCCGTTTGACCGTTTCTGCCACGAGGGCCGACCCCGGGTCTGAAATCAGGGGGGTTCCCTGGTCGGACACCAGGGCAATGGACTCTCCCGATGTCATGCGATGGAGAAAGACCGGAATTTTTTCTTCCTTGTTGTGGTCATGATAGGAGACGCAGGGGGTGTTGATCTGGTAATGGTCGAGCAGGGCCCGGGTCACCCGGGTATCTTCCGCCGCGACAAAGTGCACATTTTTCAGAACATCGAGGGCACGAAGTGTGATATCTTTCAGGTTTCCGATAGGAGTCGCGACGATGTAGAGGGCTCCTGTGCCGTGTTTATACACAGGGAATTCCCCGGGGAAGGTCCCGATTGTCGATCAGCCGGGTTTTCCCGAGAAAGACGGCACAGAGGAGAAGGGCTTCTTGAGGGAGAGGATCGTCCATGACCGGCTCCAGGGTTTCCCGGTCGGCGATGGCGACGTAGTCGACCCTGAAGCCCGCCTCTACCAGGGATTGAAAAAGCTCCCTCTGAAGCTGTTCCACCTCGCGGGCGGTCTCGGGGATGGCATTGGCCCAGCGTTTGGTGGTCCGGTCGAGAAGCTCAGGGAACTGTCCCGCCCTGATGCGCTCCTCTGTCGAAAGATAACGGTTTCGTGAACTCATGGCCAGGCCGTCGGGGTCCCGGACGGTCTGGTGCCCGAACACCTCGATGGAGAGATTCAGGTCCCGGACCATGGCCTGGATCAGATAGAGCTGCTGCCGGTCTTTTTTTCCAAAGATCGCACAATCGGGCCTGAAAAGATGAAAAAACTTGAGAACGATGGTCAGCACACCATCAAAGTGGCCGGGACGCGAGCGACCGCAATAGAGCTGTCCCACAGGTCCTGAGGAAACGGTGATCCGGGAGGTTCCGGGAAGTATTTCCCGGGGCGAGGGAAGAAAGACAAGGTCGGTGCCCCGTTTCTCGAGAAAGGCAAGATCGGCCTCTTCGGTTCTGGGATACTTTTCCAGGTCTTCCGCCGGACCGAACTGCAGGGGGTTGACGAAGATCGAGACGGCGACGAATCCCCCCTCTGATTTTGCCCGGTCAATCAGGGCCCCGTGGCCATCGTGCAGGGCTCCCATGGTCGGAACGAGCCAGAGAGGCCGGTTTCTGGTGACGGGAAGAAGTGTCCGGAGTTGGGAAAAGGATCGTGCGATGCGCATGATCCCGAGTGTATCACAAGAGGGAGAGGGAGGGGTATTTGGCCAAGAAGGATCAGGAGGTGTTTCGCTGTCCAGCTTGCGGGTACCGGTCTGCCAAGTGGATGGGATTCTGTCCCGCCTGCCATGAAGCGCCGGAGGGGCTGATTCCCGATGAGTCGGCGGGGGGGCGAGTCGACCGTTATGTTCGGGATGCCGGTCAGTCGGGAACGGCGCCCCGTTCACTCTCCATCCAGGATGTAGAAATCGGTCAGACCTCCCGGACTTCGACCGGCCTCTCCGAGTTTGATCGCGTGCTGGGAGGAGGGATCGTTCCCGCCTCCTTCATCCTTCTGGGGGGAGATCCGGGTATCGGCAAGTCGACCCTCATCCTCCAGATGGTCGCCCATCTCTCCAGGGACAAGACGGTTCTGATCGTCTGTGGTGAGGAATCTCCTGAGCAGATCCGCATGCGGTTCGACAGGCTCGATGTGAAGAAGAACAATCCGGTCCGGCTCTTCCTTTTGCCGGAAACCGACCTTTCCCTTGTCCTCGCGGAGGCCGCACGTCTTTCCCCCGACATTCTGATCGTGGACTCGATCCAGACGGTCTTTCTTCCTGAATGGACCCAGTCGGCCGGATCCGTTATCCAGTTGAGGGAGACGGCAGCCACCCTTCTCGAATTCGCCAAGAGGTCGAAGGTTTCAACCCTCGTGATCGGACATGTCACAAAGGACGGAACGATTGCCGGTCCAAGAGTGCTCGAGCATCTTGTCGATACCGTCCTCTATCTTGAGGGGGAACGGGGGCAGCCTCTCAGGATCCTCCGGACAGCCAAGAATCGTTTTGGTCCAACCCAGGAGGTGGGGCTGTTCGAGATGGAGGAAACAGGGCTTTCCGAAGTCACAAATCCTTCGGCTTTTTTCCTGGAAGGCCGGGAAAGAGGGCGGCCCGGCTCGGTCGTGGTGTGCGGACTGGAAGGATCCCGCCCCATTTTGGTGGAGCTGCAGGCACTCGCTGCCCAGACAAGTCTTCCGATGCCGAGGCGAGTGAGTCAGGGGATCAACGCCAACCGGCTGTCCCTTCTGACCGCCGTCCTTATCCGGAGAATCGGGGTCGATCTTTCAGGGATGGACCTCTATCTCAACGTAGTCGGAGGAGTGGACCTCGAGGAGACGGCATTGGATCTGGGAATCGCGATGGCGGTGGCGTCAAGTGTCTGGGAAAGGGTCTTGCCCTCCGACTGGGTGGTTGTCGGAGAGGTCGGTTTGGGAGGAGAAATCCGGAGAATTCCCGGATTGATCGAACGGATGTCCGAAGCCGCTCGCCTGGGGTTTTCCCACATGATCGGCCCCCCTCTCCCTCCGGGAAAATCCCGCTCCTCCCCCAAAGGGCTTTTGTATCATCCCGTGACAGACCTCAGGGCCGCACTCAATTTTCTCGAGAAGAAGGCGGGGAAGAACGGGGAGATTGGCGCGTGATTCATCTGGCCGTTGAAACCTCGACCTCGGTGATCGACATGGCACTTCTTGATGAGGACCGACTGCTCTGTTTTGTCGGTGTCCACAAGCCGGGGGGAGCTTCCGAGATCCTGATTCACGGGCTCGAGAGCCTGCTGACTCTTTCAGGCCTGAAAGCCGACGACATCGGTCTGGTCTCTTCTTCCGAAGGTCCAGGAACCTATACCTCCCTTCGCGTCGGCCATCTTTTCTGTCAGGGGTTTTCTTTCAGCCTGGGGATTCCACACCGGACCATCTCCCCTTTTTGGATTCTTGCCGACCAGGTCCATGAATCGTTGATCCGGGAGACAGATTTCCTGGTTGTCGTCCTTGACGCCCGAAGAGGCGAGGTGAACGCCCGTGTTCTTTTTCCCCGGGACGGGGGGCGGTCGATGGAGCCTCTCGCCGATCAGGACGGAATCTTTTCGGGCCGGGCGGTTGATCCGGCATTGGTTCTGGATCACCTCCCTCCGGGTTCGGGTGTGGTAACCGGGCCCGGGGTGGCCCACCTCCAAAGAATTCTCCCGGCCGACTCCGGTCAATTTTCCCGGATCCGGTTTTATTCCGATCTTCCCCGGGCGGAAACGATGGGAAGGATCGCCTGGAATCGCGAGATGTCCGGACCGGGGATCTCCGGTTCGTCGGGCTTACTTATCTATGGGCGCGATTCCGTCATCTCCTGAGGAATACGGATATGTCCATATTTGATGTCTCTTGCGAGAGTTTTGAAGCCGGGCTAAGATAGGTCGACTCCACTTCTTCATGCCTGTATTTGCAGAATCTCGAGAACTTCCCGATGAGGAGTCGGTTATGTCGGAACTCTATGTGCAGGACTCTGGCGATGTTCGATCCGCCGTTCGGTGTGTCGACCTGACGGAAGGGGTCTGGCCGGATGTTGTCCTGAAGTTTATAGAGACGATGCCGGAGGAAGACCGGAAGGCCTTCGGAGCCGGTCCTTCCCTGGTGATGGAACTTGCAGCGGGGAAGCTCGGACGCTTCGAGGGTCTCTATGACCCGTCAAGGGCTTCTCTTGTCGGCATGATCGGAGGATGGGCCCTTGATCAGGAGGCGGAGATCCATCTGATCTATGTGAGATCCTCCGACCGGCGTCGGGGTTTTGGCCGGATGCTGATGGACTCCTTTCTCAGGGGGCTCGACGGGTCGGGTGTCCGTTCCTCCTATCTGGAGGTGAGACAATCCAACCAGGCCGCCCGGTTCCTGTATTACTCGATGGGTTTCAAACTGCAGGGGGTCCGGAAGAATTACTATCAGAACCCTTCCGAGGACGGACTCGTCATGGTCCGGGAAGTCGAGACGGAAGTTCCGTCCCCGGACAATCCAATTTTGAAAAGCGGGGGGAGTAATGGACGATATCCTGAAGAAAAAGCATGATCTGGGGGTGCTGAAATCCCGGCACGACAGGCTTGAAGAGCGCCTTTCCGATCTTCTGAGAAAAGCATTCCGGACCGATGAAGAGACCCAGGAGATCAACCGCATCAAATGGGAAAAGCGGGATCTTAAGGAAAAGATCGCCCACGAGGAGTCCCTTTTTAACCGCCATGGAGAGCGCGCCTGACATATGCTGGGTATTGGACTTCCGGACCTTCTCTTCATCGCCCTTCTCCTTCTTCTTCTTGTGAAACCAGCTGAATGGCCAAAAGTGGCGCGGACTGTGGCCCGTACCTTTGCCGTCCTTCGCCGTTCAATCGCCCCTGTCCTCGAAGAGGTCAGGGGGGTCCGGGACACCCTGTTGAACGATGCCGTCTTTCACGCTCCGTCCGTTCCGGTTGACTGGGCGCCCCTTCCTCAAGCCCGTCAAAAAGGGGGGGAGCCTGTTCTTTCGGGCTCTCCCGGCTCCGAATGAGCGAGGAAAAAGAGGCCCCTCCCCAATCCTTCATGGCGCATGTCGTCGAACTCAGGAGACGGTTCCTGCATATGCTTTTCTGGCTGGGTGCAGGGTTTGTGGCAAGCTTCCCTTTCTCGGAAAAGATGGTGGCCTTCCTGGGGAAGCTCGCAGGATCCCCCCTCGTCTTCACGACTCCGACGGAAGCGTTCTGGATCACGATCAAGACCGCGTTCTATGGAGGGCTGATCCTGGGATTTCCCGGATTTCTCTACGAGATCTGGGCCTTTGTTTCGCCAGGGCTCTACCGGGACGAGCGCCGTTCGGTTCTTGTCTGGGTGGGAGGCGGGTCCCTGTTTTTCCTGGTCGGAGTGGCATTTTCCTTCTGGGTGGCCCTTCCGACCGCCCTTCACTTTCTGGTCCGGTTTGGGGAGGGGGAGGGGTTGCGGGCCTTTCTGTCCGTGGACAGGACCCTGTCTTTCGAATGGCGGTTTCTTCTTGTCTTCGGTCTCATTTTCGAGCTTCCCGTCATCATGGGGTTCCTGTCCGACCGGGGGCTGGTTTCCCCGGACTCCTTCCGGAAGAGCCGGCGTTGGGCCATCGTGGGAAACGCGGTCCTGGCGTCAATCCTCTCTCCCACGCAGGATTTTCTCAATATGATGATCATGTTCGTTCCGCTTCTGGTTCTTTACGAACTGGGAATCTTTGCCTCATTGTGGGGGGACTCCCGCCGGAGTAAGCGGCTCCTGCGGGAACAGGAATTCGTATCCTGAGGACAGATTTTCCGGATTCCGGGGCTCGTGATAGGGGCAAATGTCTTTTGCTTGATCGAAAATTTCCTCTGGGCTATCCTGTCATGACGTCGATTTTCATTCGGGAAGACCCGGTTCAGGAAAGATTCCGGTGAGGAGGGAATCTCGTTATCCCTGAAACGGACCCAATACATCGCAAGGAGCGTGTTTCCATTGTCACAAGCAACGGCCCATATCTGTCGTGATCTCTCCGACATAGCCCGGGAGATGGGCCTTCCGGGGGGGGTCTATTTCCCTTACGGGCCTGGAAGAGGCAAAATAGATCCCCGATTCCTGACCTCGGAGACAAGGTCTTCCTCCCGGAAAAAAGCCCGCTACATTCTTGTGTCGGGAATGACTCCGACTCCGGCAGGGGAGGGAAAAACTACCACTTCCGTTGGGCTGGCCATGGGATTTTCGAAATTGGGCCTTCGTTCGGTCGTGACACTCCGGCAGCCTTCGATGGGGCCGGTCTTCGGAATCAAGGGAGGAGGGGCCGGGGGCGGTCGTTCCACGATCGAACCATCGACTGTGCTCAATCTCCATCTTACCGGAGACATCCATGCCGTCGCCGCGGCCCACAACCTTCTGGCCGCAGCGATCGACAATTCCCTCTACCACGGAAATCCCCTCGATATCGATCCGCTGTCCGTGACCTGGACCCGGGTGCTGGATGTCAACGACAGAGCCCTGAGGCGTGTAGTCATTGGTTTGGGAGGACCGGGCTTCGGTATCCCCCGGGAAAGCCGGTTCGAGATCGCCGTGTCGAGCGAAATCATGGCGATCCTTGCCCTGGCCCGATCCTGGGAAGACCTCTCCCGCCGAATCGCGGCCATCTCCTTTGGAAGGACCCGATCGGGAAAACCGCTCCTGACTGCCGATCTCGGTGTGGACGGAGCCATGGCCGCCCTCCTCAGGGAGGCTCTCTGGCCCAATCTCATGCAGACCCAGGAGGGAACCCCGGCCATTATCCACGCTTCTCCTTTTGCGAATATCGCCCACGGGAACAGTTCGGTGATCGGGGATCAGGTGGCCCTGGAGACCGCGGACATTGTCGTGACGGAAGCGGGATTCGGGTCGGACCTGGGGGGAGAGAAATTCTTCGACATCAAGTGTCGCGTGCTGGGAAGGGGACCGGATGCGGCCGTCCTTGTCGTCACGACACGAGGGCTCAGAATGCATGGGGGGGTCGGCAACATCCGGTCGGGAAGGGCCCTCCCCGCGGAGCTTTTTGTCGCCAATCCCGATGCCGTTGAAAAAGGTCTTCCGAACATGGAGCGCCATATCGGGATTCTGAAAACTTTTGGGGTTCCCGTCGTTGTGGCCATCAACAGCCTTTCCGGAGACAGCGAAAAAGAGCACACGTTGATCCGGGATGCCGCGGTGAGGGCCGGTGCCCATGGGGCGATTGTCTCGACTCATTTCGACGAAGGGGGGGAGGGGGCGCTGGGTCTTGCCCAGTCCGTCCTCGATGCCGCAGATTCCGGGCTGGTTGGCTACACCCCCCTGTACGATCTCGAGGATTCTCCCGAAGAGAAGGTTCAGGCGATTGCGACCCGGATCTACGGAGCGGCCTCCGTGTCATGGTCGGAAGAGTCCCGGACGGAGATGGGGCGGCTGGCCGGGACCTCCGCGGCCTTTTTCCCGGTCTGCATCGCCAAGACCTGGGCTTCCCTGTCCCATGATCCCAAACTGCTCTGCGCTCCCTCGGGATTCGTCTTTCCCATTCGGGAAGTTCGGGTTCTGTCCGGGGCCGGCTTCATTCTGGCCATCGCCGGGGACACCCAGACCATGCCGGGACTTCCGAGGAATCCGGCTTATTCACGAATTGGTCTCTCTCCAGACGGGGTGATCACAGGAATCATATGAAGAATCGGCGGGCCATCGACATGTCATACCAGATTTTGAATCGTTCCCCGTTCAGGGTTGTCCCGGCCATTTGTCTGGCGGTTGTCCTCTCTCTTCCACTGATGGGCCAGGCGGGTGAAAGGGCTCACGCCGAAGGGGCCTCCAAACAGGCGTCCCTTTCGTCCCGGGGGAATTCCTCCACGGCGGCGGACGTGATGAGGGTCCTTGAAACTTTTTTTCCGCCGGGACAGGGAGCCATTACCGAGACAGGGGCGAACAACGAGGTGTCCCTGAACCGCGGAACGGCCGACGGGTTCTATCCGGGGGCGGTCGTCAAAGTGTACCGTCCTGGCGCGCCTTTTACGGACTCCTACACCGGACTCGTTCTTGGGCACCGGGAAGAAAATGTGGGGTGGATCGAGATCCGGTCGGCCGGCCTGCATGAGGCGACTGGTATTTTCTCGGGCAAAAGGTCGGCCCGTTCGGGCGACCTTTTTCGGATGCCCGAAACGCTGATCAGGATTGCCCTGGTACCGGCTTCCCGGTACGCGGATCTCGCCGTCATGTCCCATTTGACCCGGGCGCTTCAGAAATCCCGGCGATTCTCGGTGGTCGACCCATTCCGCGTGGATCTCGCGATGAGAAAGATGGGGAAGGGGGATCTGAAAGATCCGGCCTACCGGATTCGGCTTGCCAAAAATCTGAAGGCCCAGAACCTCGTCCTGATCGATACGACCCTTCTTGCCAGCCAGGTTCAGATGACTCTTGAGGTAATCGGGGGGATTTCTGGCAAAACGGCGTTCACGATGTCGACGGAGCTGTCCGGGGTTCATCCCCTGACCAGTGAGTCAAGCCTTCTCGCCGGTCGCTCTCCCGATGTGTCCGCTTCCCGCCTTCCTCCCCTGTCCGTGCCATTTAGGACGGTTCGTCTTCCGATCATCCCGTTTTTCCTGACCGAAGGGACCTTCCTGCCTGGAGAGAAGCCCGTCATCGCCTTTTCTGACGGCCGCCAGATCATCATCGGTTCGGTCGGAAAAAACCGGATCCGGACCCATTTCCGGGAATCCGATGCGCGTGTTGCGTTCAACCGCCACGTATTCGTTTCCTCTGGGCCAGTCATTCCTCCGACATCGGATTACCCCGGTCCGGAGCAGATTGCGGTCACCAACATCGTGGCGGGCTCCCCCGATTCATATGTCCTTGATTTCGACGGAAAGACCTTCAGAAGAATCGCCAAACATCTTCCTTGGTATATCCGGATCGTTAAGATGGCCGATGGAAAGACCCGGCTGATCGGGCAGAAAATGGGCGTGAACAACGCCTTTCTGGGAAGTATCCACCTCCTCAGGTGGAAACTCGATCATTTCGAGGAGGGGGACAAAGTGGCGTGGCCAAAGGTGATCACCCTGCTCGGAACCCTTCCGGTCTCGGTGGGAGGGAAGGCGGCCTTTCTCAAGATTGCGGCTGACAACCATCTTGAGTACTACGATGGCCGGGGAGATCTTCGGTTCAAAAGCCCGATCTTTCTCGGCGGATACTCCAATCACTTTGTTTTTGGAAAACCCCACGCCCTCTTGCCGGTACAGTCCAGGAGCGTCCGGGTGAAAGGAAGAATTCTGGTGGCAACCCCGTCCGGGGACCCTGGCCGGCCGATCGTTATCGTCTACAAGAACATTCCCATGTCGACAGGTTTCGGGAACTTTCAGGGTTACCAGTACGGACAGGTATTCTTCTACCGGTGGACGGGCGTCCACTGGGTGCTTCTGGGAGAGCTGAGCCGGGTCAAGAATTTCATTCGCGACATCGCCCTTGTTTCCAATCCCGACACGGGAGCCCCGGCTCTTCTGATCGGAACGGAGCCGGTCTTCAATTTCATGAACATCCAGAACCTGATCGTCAAGGAAGGAACAGTGCTTTACTACCATCTTCCTGATACGGTCGAGAAAGTTCTTCGTTCCGGAACGTCCGCCCCCTCCCTGATCAACAGACCCGCCGGAGGACCACGGAAACAATGAGCCAGCGACCCGGGGTGCACAAAACCAGGGATGAGGTGACATCTGTTCCGGCGTGGCTGACCAAAGCTCCGGTCCACGTTGCCATCATCATGGACGGGAACGGTCGCTGGGCCAAGAAAAAACATCTTCCCCGCGTCGCCGGCCATCGGCAGGGAGCCCAGGCGGTCCGGACAACGGTGACGGCCTGCCGCTCCTGGGGGATCCGTTATTTGACCCTCTATGCATTCTCGTGGGAAAATTGGAGAAGATCCCGGTTTGAGGTCGATGCCCTCATGCGTCTGCTCGAGGACTACCTCGACCGTGAAGAATCCCTTCTCCTCAGCAAGGATATCCGTTTCAGGGCGATCGGAGACCGGTCGAGACTTCCCTTGTCGGTCAGCCGACGGATCGAAGCGGTCGAAAGGAGCACTGTAGACTGTGGTTCCATGACCCTGACTCTGGCTCTTTCCTATTCGGGAAGGGAGGAAATTCTGGCTGCCGTCAGAAAGATCGCAACCGATGCTTCAAAGGGGTTGCTTGACCCTCGTGATCTGACGGAGGAAATCTTTTCCCGATCCCTTGAATCCTCTATTCTGCCTCCTCCGGACCTTCTGATCCGGACGAGCGGGGAGTATCGGGTCAGTAATTTTCTTCTTTGGCAAATCGCCTATACGGAACTGTATTTTACTGGTGTGTTCTGGCCGGATTTTGGCGAAGAGGATCTCAAGCTGGCCCTGATGGATTATCAGGAACGACAGAGGAGGTTCGGGGCCGAGGAGGAACGACTGCCCGATCTGGTCGACCGGGAGGCGGGGAATTGATGGAGCTTGCCAAACGGCTTGTCGTTGCCATAATTGCGATCCCCCTGATTGTCGGGCTGGTTCTCTGGGCGTCGCCGCTTCATTTTTTTCTGGTCCTGGGAGTTCTGGTACTTCTGGCCCAGTACGAATTCTACCGCCTTTTTCCTTCGATTCCTTTTGACAGCGGGATCTGGATGGGGCTGTCTTCCGGGATCGGATTTTTTTATGTGATCTACCTGAAAAGTGTCGGGTCGGTTCCGCCGGAGACTCTTGACTCCGTCCTGCTCCTCCTCTTTCTGACGGCCCTTGGCGGGACCCTTTTTTCGGGCGGGATCGAACGGATGGGCCACTTGCCGGTGGTCTGGCTCGGGATCATGTATGTTCCGTTCCTGATGGGAACACTTCTGCTGATCCGGGGAATTCCCGGGGGGGCGGGCTGGATTATCTATCTGCTTGCGTTGACGTGGATCGTAGATGCGGGCGGGTATTTTGTCGGAAAGGGCCTGGGCCGAAACAAGATGGCTCCGACCATCTCCCCAGGAAAAACTTGGGAAGGAGCGGTGGGAGGGGCAGTTCTCGGAATCATTTTCAGTGTTGCCGTCACCCGATATCTTCCAGGACATACCTCCAGGGTGGCCATGCTGTGTATAGGAGGGCTCCTGTCCGTTACGGGCCAGATCGGGGATCTGGTCGAATCGGCCTTCAAGAGGCAGGCGGGGGTCAAGGACTCCGGTCTGATTTTTCCAGGTCACGGGGGAGTTCTCGACAAGGTGGACAGCTTGCTGTTCAATGCCCCTGTCCTTTACGGGATTCTTATTTTTTACGAAGGACTCAGTTCACCGGTGATCGTTTAGGGGGTTCGATGTCCGATCAAGGCAGTCGAAAAAAAAGGACGGAGCTGGCCATCCTGGGATCGACCGGATCCATTGGCCGATCAGCTCTCGATATCGTCCGGGCTCATCCGGACCGTTTCCGTGTGACGGGTCTGGCCTGCGGAAAGAATCAGGACATGGCTCTTCTTCAGGCCAGAGAATTCTCTCCCGAGATTCTGTCGGTCGACGACAGCATCTTTCCTCAGGTGCGAAAAGATCTGTCAGGGTCCGGCATAACGGTCCTGTCGGGAAAGGAAGGGGCGTGTGCGGTGGCGGCACGCGAGAACTCGGAGGTCCTCCTTTCCGCCATCGTCGGAGAGGCTGGTCTGGCGCCCACTTGGGAAGGGATCTTCTCCGGCAGGACGATTGCCTTGGCCAACAAGGAAACTCTGGTTGTCGGGGGCCAAACTGTCATCGATCGTATTCGCGACAGGGGGGCTCGTCTCGTTCCCGTTGACTCGGAGCACAGCGCCATCTACCAGGCTATGCGGGGGCACCCGTGGTCGGGCGTGCGAAAGATCATCCTCACCGCTTCCGGGGGCCCTTTTTTCGGAAAATCCCGCTCGGACCTCGATAAGGTGACTCGGGACCAGGCGCTGAATCATCCGACATGGAAAATGGGCCCCAAGATTACGGTCGACTCGGCGACCCTTCTGAACAAGGGGCTGGAATTGATCGAGGCCCGGTGGCTTTTTGATCTGTCTGCCGACCGGATCGAAGTTGTCGTTCATCGCCAGAGCATCATCCACTCGATGGTGGAATTCGACGACTCTTCCGTTATTGCCCAGATGGGGGTTCCGGACATGAAAGGTCCGATCGCCTACGCCATCTCCGGGGAGGAGCGCCTTCCGATCGATGTTCCTGTGCTTGATCTCGTGAAAACAGGGACGCTCACCTTCTTTGCTCCCGACCATGAGACATTTCCGGCGATCAGGATGGCTGCTCGCTCACTCCAGGGACAGGGACAGGGCCCACTCTACCTGAACATGGCCAACGAGGTTGCCGTTCGGGCCTTTCTCGACGGAGTGATTTCCTTTACCGGGATCTTCGACCTCTGGGAGAAGGTTCTTGCGGAAGCTCCCGTTGTCGTTCCCGGATCGCTCGGAGAGATTCAGGACGCTGTCCGGAAGGCAACGCAGCTGGCCTGGGAGGCGGTTGCCGAATTGAAAAACGGATCACCCACACTGGCTCCGGCTTAAACAATGTTCAATCTGGGCGGAATGTCCCGGGACATAGTCCGGGATGACTCGGTGTCAGGAAGAAAGAAAGGCAGACTCCATTGACAGCACTCCTCTCCTTTATATTGGTGATCGGCATCCTGATTCTCGTTCACGAGATGGGACATTTTCTCGTGGCCAAACGGTTCGGCGTGAAGATTGAAAAATTCTCCATAGGTTTTGGACCGAAGATTGTCTCCAGGACAGTGGGAGAGACGGAATACCGCCTGTCCTGGGTGCCGTTGGGCGGATATGTGAAAATGCTGGGGGAAACCGATCCGGAAAAGGTCTCTCCGGAAGATCTTCCCCGCTCCTTTGCGGCCCTTCCGGTCTCTCGGAGAATGTTGATCGCGGCCGCCGGTCCGATTGCCAACTTCGTGCTGGCAATTCTTCTTTTTTCGGCCGTTTTCTGGTCCGGTCTCCCCGTTCTTGACCCTGTCGTGGGAGAGATCCTTCCGGGTTCCCCTGCGGCGGCGGCCGGAATCATGAAGGGAGACCGCATCCTTTCGGTCAACGGCCGGAAGGTGACCCGATGGGACGATCTCCGGCGGCTGATCGAACACCGTGGAGGAGCCGACGTGCTTCTTTCGATCCGGAGAGGGGCCAGCAACCTGTCTCTCAGGATTGTTCCAAAGATCGAACCGGGGAAGAACCTTTTCGGCGAATCCGTGAAGCAGGGAAAAATCGGGGTCGGCCCGACCGGCTCGTTTTCGACGGTTCGCTATGGGTTTTCGGAGGGGTTGGGACTGGCAGTCATCAAGACCTACAAGATCGCCTCGATCAACCTGATTTCCCTCGGAAAAATGGTGACCGGACATATTTCTCCCAGCAACCTGGGGGGGCCGATCCTGATTGCCCAGATGTCGGCGAAGGCCGCCAAATCAGGTCTGTCGAACCTGCTTGTCTTCATGGGGTTTGTCAGTGTCACGCTGGGAGTCATGAACCTTCTTCCCATCCCGGTTCTTGATGGAGGGCACCTGCTCTTCCTTATGGTGGAGGGAATTTTCCGAAAGCCCCCGTCCCTGCGGGTTCGGGAGCTGTCAATGCAGGTCGGCTTTGTCATTCTGCTGACGATCATGGTCTTTGCTTTCTATAACGATATCATGCGAGTGTTCGGGTCAATCAGATAAGGAGTTTTTATCTATGGAGATAACGAGAAAACAAACCCGGAGGATCATGGTGGGGTCCGTTCCGATCGGCGGCGGAGCTCCCGTTTCCGTCCAGTCGATGACGACCACCGATACCCGGAATATAGAAGCAACGCTGGAGCAGATTGGGGAACTTGCCAAGGTCGGTTGCGAGATCATCCGTCTGGCCGTTGTCGACCAGGAGGCTGCGGAAGCGGTGGGCCTCATTCACAAACGCTCGCCCATCCCGGTGATCGCCGATATCCATTTCGATTACCATTTGGCCCTGACGGTGATCGAGGGAGGGGTCGATGCGGTTCGGATCAATCCTGGCAATATCGGGAGCCAGGCCAAGATCCGGGCGATCGTCGACCGAATGAAGGACAAGGGGTTGCCCATCCGGATCGGGGTCAATGCCGGGTCCCTCGAAAGGGATCTTCTGGACTACTACGGACATCCCACTCCCGAAGCGATGGTCGAGTCCGCCATGAGACATGTGGCGCTTCTCGAGAAGGAAAACTTTACCGACATCAAGATCTCTCTCAAGGCCTCGAATGTTCTCGACACCATCGATGCCTACCGGCTGGCGTCCGAACGCTGCGACTACCCCCTCCATATCGGAGTGAGCGAGGCGGGCCCCCTTCTTTCTGGAACGGTGAAATCGTCCGTCGGTCTGGGCTATCTTCTCGCCTCCGGAATCGGGGATACGGTCCGGGTCTCTCTGGCGGCTGATCCGGTCGAAGAGGTGAAGGTGGCCTGGGGGATCCTAAAGTCACTGGGGCTCAGGAAACGGGGGGTGAACGTGATCGCCTGTCCGACATGCGGCCGTCTCGAAATAGATGTCGTGGGACTCGCCGAACGGGTTGAGCAACGACTGGCCCATGTTCAGGAAACGATGGACGTGTCGATCCTTGGCTGTGTCGTCAATGGCATCGGAGAGGGCAAGGAGGCCGATCTGGGAATCGCCGGCGGCCAAGGAGTGGGGATTTTCTTCGAGAACGGAGAGGTCGTCAAGAAAGTTCCGTCGGCTGACCTGGAGGAATATCTCATCGCTCAGGTCGAGAAGAAGGTGGCCATGATGCAGGCCTCCGGAGTGACCGATTCCAGTCAGTCCAAGGGTCGGGTGGAACTTCCAATGGCCCCGGTCTCCGCTGTGTCTGCGGAGAATAAATGAGAACAACAAGGCTTCCTTACATCACCTTTCACGAGGAGCCAGCCGAGGCGGAGGTTATCAGCCATCGGCTGATGCTCCGCGGGGGATATATCAAGAAGGTGGCGGGAGGGCTCTATGACTTCCTGCCGCTGGGGACGAGAGTTTTGAGACGGATCGAACGCATCGTCCGCGAGGAGATGGACCGGGCGGGAGCCTTCGAGGTCTTGATGCCGGCCCTCCAGCCGGCAGAGCTCTGGCGGGCTACCGACCGGTGGGACAAATATGGGAAAGAGCTTTTCAGGCTCTCAGATCGACATGACCGGGCTTTTGCCCTGGGGCCGACCCACGAAGAAGTTGTCACGGATCTTGCCAGAGGCACTCTCAGAAGCTATCGCCAGCTCCCCGTAACGCTCTACCAGATCCAGACCAAATTCAGGGACGAAATCCGTCCCCGCTTCGGCCTGATGCGCGGTCGGGAGTTTGTCATGAAAGATGCCTATTCCTTCGCGCGCTCGGAGAGGGAAGGAGCCGAGTGCTACGCCATCATGCAGGACACTTATTTCAGGATTTTTTCCCGTCTGGGACTTTCGGTGCGTATGGTCGAGGCCGATACCGGGATGATTGGAGGATCCTCGTCCCACGAGTTCATGGTTCTCGCCCCTTCGGGAGAAGATATCGTCGTCTTCTGTCCCTCCTGCACCTACTCTTCCAACGTCGAACTGGCCGGGGACTCGACCCGGTGTCCGCTCTGCCATGTGCCCCTTGACCGCACGACGGCAATCGAGGTCGGTCATGTCTTCGATCTTGGGACGCGTTACAGCGAACCGATGAACGCGGGCTTTCTCGACCCGGATGGCCGGGAGTCCCTATACCACATGGGATGCTACGGCATAGGGGTTAGCCGCCTTCTGGCCGCAGCAATCGAGCAGTCCCACGACGAGCAGGGAATCATTTGGCCCTGTGCGATGGCCCCCTACGCCGTGTGCGTCCTGCTTCTCGGAGGAAAAGACACTGAGATGCGGGAACGGGGGGAGGGCATTGCCCGGCACCTAGATGATAAGTTCCCCGACATGGTCCTTGTTGATGACAGGGAAGCCCGTCCCGGTGTGAAGTTTGCCGATGCCGACCTATGCGGATTTCCGATCCAGGTCATTCTTGGAGAGAAAAATCTCAGAGACGACCGGGTGGAGGTCAAGATCCGGAAGACAGGAGAGCGTCAGCTTGTTGCCATTTCCGGAATTTCCGAATGGATCCGGGATCATCTGGGAAAGGCAGGACTTTCCGTTTCCGTGCCGTCCGGCGAATGGGGCGGACCGGATGCCATGGTTGACACATTAACTCTCGACCGATAGAATGGCCATTTTGGATGCTTAAATTTCATATTGACCAGATCCCGGACCTTCGGGTTTCGGAGTCAAAAAATCTCGATCTTCTTCTTGAAGAGGAGATTGTAAGCCAGCCGGATCTCTTTCTTTCGAAAGAGACAGAGGCAGAGTTCCGGTCCATGAAAGGACGGATCAAGGGAACCATTGGCCGTGACGGAACCGATGTTCTGGTCGACGTACACATCGCGTACGAGGTTCCCCTCACCTGTGTGAGGTGCCTGGAAGAGTTTGTCAGGACGGGAGAAACAGGAGAGCGCACTCTCTTTTTTCATGAGAAGAGTCCGTCTCCCGAAGACCTTGAACGCTATGGAAGTGACGGATGGGTCAATCTGGCTCCTTGGCTCAGGGAGCTTGTGTTGACGGACCTTCCATTCTATCCGGTCTGCCGTCCCGACTGCCTGGGCCTCTGTCCCCAGTGTGGAGAAAACAGAAACACCGGTCACTGTCGCTGTTCCCTATAACGATTCGGGGAAGGAAGCGGCTCGGCCGGAAGGAATAAAAACATGCAGGGTGACTGCATCGGACCGATGACTGTGCCGAACTGATGGGCCTGTCAGGAAATAGACTAAAACCTCAAAGGAGCTTTACGTGGCACATCCAAAAACCAAGATTTCGCGATCCCGTAGGGACAAGCGTCGCACCCACAAGAAGCTGACGCTTTCTCCGGTCGTGACCTGCCCTTCATGCGGGAACCCGAAACAGCCCCATTATGCCTGTCTGTCCTGCGGCATATACAATAAGCGCCCCGTTCTCCGAATAAAGAACGGTTGAGGAAACGTCCAATTCGCCAATGAAAATAGCACTGGATGCGATGGGGGGGGACTTTGGTCCAGACCCCCTGATTTCAGGAGCCGATCGGGCCTATCAGCAATTCGGAACGATTCCGGTTCTCGTCGGAGACCGGGAGATATTGCAGGAGAGAATCAAGGCCCTTTCGCTCGGTGCCCCCTTCGAGATCGTCGACGCCAAAGACGTGATCGCCATGAACGACAAGGCATCCGATGTTCGCAAGAGGCGAGGCTCGACCGTCTGGGTGAGCACGGAGCTTCTGAAAAAAGGCGAAGTGGACGGAGTTGTCTCGGCCGGTCATTCCGGGGCTTCCCTGGCTTCGGCGATGTGGGTGCTCGGACGTTTGGAAGGCGTCGAACGTCCCGCCATCGGAACCATTCTTCCTTCCCTTAAAGGCCACTTCATTCTCGTGGATGGAGGAGCCAACGTCGATTGCAAACCCTCCCATCTCGTCTCGTTTGCCCATATGGGAAGAGTGTTGGCGCATCATCTCTTTGATCTCGAGAGCCCCAGGGTCTGCGTCCTCTCCAACGGGGAGGAAGAGACGAAGGGCAACGATCTGGTCCAGAAAACGATCGAGCTTCTGAAGGGGGAGTCCTTCTCCTGGTTCCATGGCCCGGTCGAGTCCCGGGATATTTTTTCGGGGGAGGCCGATGTGGTGGTGTGCGACGGTTTTGTCGGCAATGTCGTCCTCAAGGAAGCTGAAGGACTGGCTCAGGCCATCATGACCATGATAAAGGAGGCGGCGGGGGGGAATCTTCGGTCCCGTCTCGGCGGATTCCTTCTGAAGCCGGCTCTTGTAAAAATGAAGAAGCGGCTCGACTACGCTGAGTATGGAGGGGCGCCCCTTTTGGGTGTGGAAGGTCTGTTTGTGATCTGCCACGGTCGTTCCAGCAGTCTTGCGATCACAAGCGCCATTGGAATGGCCGACAGGCTGGCGCGCTCCGGCTTGTCCCGAACCATCGCCAGTGAGCTATCGAAGGCGGTCAGATGAGCTTCCCGGTGGCGGTCATTACCGGAACCGGCTCCTATGCTCCGGCCCGTATCATGACAAACAACGATTTCGCAGCTTACCTTGAGACGAGCGACGCCTGGATTCGCGAGCGGACCGGGATCCGGGAACGCCGAATCGCGGCAGAAAACGAGACGACGAGCGACCTTGCGGTAAATGCGGGAAAGATGGCCCTGGAAGCGGCGGGCATGGGACCGGAAGATCTCGACGGGATTCTGGTGGCCACCGCCACACCGGATCTGGCTTTCCCGTCCACCGCCTGTCTCGTCCAGGCGCGGATCGGGGCGATGAATGCCTTCGCCTTCGACCTGAATGCGGTCTGTTCGGGGTTCGTCTACGCCCTGAGCATTGCCAAAAGCCTTGTCGAATCCGGAGCCGCCCGGCGTCTTCTCGTCATCGGCGCTGAAGTCATGACCCGTTATCTCGACTGGTCAGACCGGGGGACCTGCATCCTCTTTGGGGACGGGGCGGGTGCGGTCGTGGTCGAGAGTTCCGGTGTGGCGAAAAAAGGGCTTCAGACCTTTCGTCTTCGCGCCGACGGACGGCACTGGGAAATGATACACGTGTCGGGGGGAGGGAGCCGGGCAAATGCCGAGGACCGATCCTGCGATCCGGAACGCCCCATCCTCCGGATGAAGGGGGGAGAAACCTTCAAGATGGCGGTCCGGACCCTTCAGGAGTCGATCGGGGAAGTTCTCCAGGCGGAAGGCCTTGCCCCGTCGGAGATCTCTCTTCTGGTCCCGCATCAGGCGAACATCCGGATCATTGATGCCCTGGCCGCGAGGCTGGGCCTTTCTCCAGACCGCGTGATGGTCAATATCGACCGGTACGGAAACACGTCGGCGGCCTCCGTTCCGATGGCGCTGGACGAAGCGGTTCGCTCCGGACGTGTTCATGAGGGAGACCGGATCCTCCTGACCGCCTTCGGGGCCGGCGCGACATGGGGGTCGGGTCTATTAACCTGGGAAGCGGACGCCCATTTACGGAGTCGATCTTGAAGACGGCTTTTCTCTTTCCCGGCCAGGGATCCCAATACAGCGGCATGATGGACGCGTTCGACCGGCCGGAAGAGAAGCGCCGTATCGACGAAGCCTCAGAGATCCTTAAGGCCGATCTCTTCAAAATCTCCCGGAACGATCCTCCGGGGATCCTGGACCGAACGTGCTGGACACAGCCGGCCATCCTCGTTGCCAGCATCCTGGCACTGAACCGGCTTCGCGGCGACAGTCCCCCCGATATGGTGCTGGGGCATAGCCTGGGGGAGTACACAGCGTTGGTATGCGCGTCTGCTCTTTCCTTTTCCGATGCCGTGCGTGTTGTGCACGAACGGGGCCGGTTCATGCAAGATGCGGTGCCTGAAGGCGAGGGGTTGATGGCGGCCGTCCTGGGTCCCGAACGGGAGAAGATCGAGGAGATCCTCTCCCGGGTTATGGCGGAACGGAAGGAGTCTTCCACCGTGGGGGTGGCGAACGACAATTGTCCGGGGCAATGTGTGATCGCCGGAAAAAAGGAGACCGTTCTTCGCGCCATCGACGCGCTGAAGGAGGCGGGAGTAAGGAAAGTTGTCCCCCTTTCCGTCTCTGTCCCCTCCCACACTCCCCTGATGCATCGGGCCGCCCTCTCCATGAAGGAAGCCCTGTCAAAAATTTCCCTTGCCCCCCTCACTGTTCCCTTGATCCCCAATGTTACGGCCCAACCAATCGGTCCCGGGCCCTTCGGGCCGGAGATTTCTGATTTGCTGGTGCGTCAATTGGAGAGTCCGGTTGAATGGACCCGTTCGATGACCGTCATTTATGCCCAGGGTGTGACGCGGTGTGTCGAAGTTGGGCCCGGGACGGTCCTGACCGGTCTTGGCAAAAGAATCGAACGGTCGATCGGAACCCTGACGGAAAAAATCCTCTGGGAATCCACCGACCGGAAGGAGGAAGGCGCGTGAGCGAAAAGGGCAGTGTTCCGACACTGACGGATCAGGTGGCGCTGGTGACCGGCGCGAACCGGGGAATCGGCTGGGAAATTGGAGCGGGTCTTTTGGCCTCCGGAATCCGGGTGGTCTTTGGATGCCGGACCAATGCTCCGGACCTTCTTGCCCGTGTCCGGACTCTTCCGGGAGGAGACCGGGGGGGAGGTTGTGGTCCTCGACATGAACGACGGAGCCTCGATTGACGGCGCTTTGGAAACAATCTTGCAACGGTATGGCCGGGTTGATATTCTTGTGAACAATGCCGGGATCGTCCGGGACAAGTTGCTGGTCCGGATGGACGAGTCTGATTTCAGGGCGGTGATCGACGTCAATCTGGTCGGCCCCTTTCGGCTCGTTCGGGCCGTTCTTCGGCCCATGATGAAGCAGCGCTACGGTCGTATCGTTTCGATTTCTTCAGTGGTGGGAGCGACGGGAAATGCCGGGCAATCAAACTATGCGGCCTCCAAGGCCGGCCTCGAGGCATTTTCCAAGTCGGTTGCCCTGGAGGTGGCGTCCCGGGGGATTACGGTCAATGTCGTCGCTCCCGGGTTCATCGAAACGGATATGACGGCGGGACTTCCGGAATCGGTTGTCAGCGGGGTTCTTGCAAAAGTTCCGGTCAGACGGTTTGGGACAGGGGCCGAGATTGCCCATGCGGTCCGGTTTCTTGTTGATCCGGCCGCAGGTTATGTCACGGGAGCGGTCATTCCCGTGAATGGTGGGCTTCACATGCCGTGATACGGCAACATTCCGGACTGTGTGGAATGACTACATTACTTCAAGGAGGTTTATCTTCATGGCAATCAACGATCGGGTCAAGAAAATTATTTCGGAACAGCTGGGTGTCGAGGAGGAAGAAGTGACTCCTGAGGCAAATTTCGTGGAAGATCTGGGAGCGGACTCTCTCGACACTGTCGAGCTCGTGATGGCTCTCGAAGAAGAGTTCGGGATCGAAATTCCTGATGAGGATGCTGAAAAGATCGCGACAGTCCAGAACGCCATCGATTACATCAGCGAGAGGGTCTGATGGGAATCCGTCCTCTCCAGGACCGGCGTGTTGTTGTGACAGGGGTGGGTGTGGTCTCCCCCCTCGGGAACACCGCCATGGACACTTGGGAGGCGGCTCGATCGGGCCGTTCCGGGGTCGGTCCCCTGACACGCTTTGATGCATCTCACCTGCCGGTGAGGATCGGCGGAGAGGTCAAGGGATTTGAACCGGGAGACTGGATCGAGAAAAAAGAAATCAAGAAGATGGATTCCTTTATCCATTATGCCGTGGCGGCGGCCCAGATGGCTGCCGATGATGCGGTCCTTGACATCAACGATTCCACCCGGGACCGGATCGGTGTTTACGTGGGCTCCGGCATCGGAGGAATCGGCGGGATCGAGCACTATCATACACAACTGGTTGAAGGGGGACCTCGAAAGGTTTCTCCGTTCTTCATTCCCATGGTCCTGATCAATCTGGCATCCGGCCAGATCGCCATCAGGATGGGTCTCCAGGGTCCGAACTCCTGTGCGGTCACCGCCTGCGCCACTGGAGTCCACTGTATCGGGGACGCCTACCACATCGTCCGTAGGGGAGATGCCGATGTAATGCTGGCTGGGGGGGCCGAATCGGCCTTCACACCCTTGACGGTATCTGGGTTCGCCGCAGCGAAGGCGCTTTCCTCGCGGAACGACGACCCGGAGCATGCGTCCCGGCCATTCGACCGCGACCGCGACGGGTTTGTTCTGGGGGAGGGGGCGGGGGTTCTCGTTCTTGAATCCCTTGACAGGGCTCTGACCCGGAACGCCCCGATCTATGGGGAAATTCTTGGCTACGGGATGACGGGCGACGCCTATCACATCACCGCTCCTCCAGACGATGCCGACGGGGCGATCCGCTGCATGCGGATGGCTCTAGCCAATGCTGGTCTGACTCCTTCCGATGTTGATCACGTCAATGCTCATGCCACCTCGACCTTTGCCGACAAGATCGAGACCCGGGCGTTGAAGACGGTGTTTGGGGAGAAGGCCTCGCACATTCCTGTTTCTGCGCTCAAGTCGATGATGGGACACCTTCTGGGAGCCGCGGGGGGCGTGGAGACCGCCTTGGCTTTCATGACACTGAAGAACGGTGTGATTCTTCCGACGATCAATCTTGAAAATCCGGATCCCGAATGCGATCTCGATTATGTGTCGGAAGGAGCGCGAAAAGGAAACTTTTCCGTCATCCTCAAAAATTCCTTCGGATTTGGAGGAACGAACGCGTCACTAGTGATTTCCCGATACAGTCCTTCGGGAACCTGACGAACCCTTGCTGTCTCGATGATGAGGTCCGATGATGTTTCCCCGGTCTCAATGGATGCATAACCTGCCTGTGCTTGAGGAACGCCTGGGATATCGCTTCCGTTCCCTGGAGCGGCTCGAAGAGGCGACGATCCACAAGTCCTACACCAACGAGTTCAGGAAGGCGGGGATCCGCCGCGACAACGAGCGGCTGGAATTTCTGGGCGATACGGTGCTCGGACTGCTGATCGCCGAATATCTGATGACGCTCTACCCCGATTCTCCTGAAGGATTTCTTTCGAAGCTCAAGGGACGCATCGTTTCCGAGCCCACACTGGCCCAGGTGGCGAGGTGTATTGGCCTCGGAACGTTTCTTCTCGTCGGACGGGGAGAAGAGATCACTCAGGGCAGGGAGAAGGCCTCCATTCTGTCCGATGCCCTGGAGGCGGTCATAGCCGCGATTTATCAGGATGGCGGCCTGGAGCCGGCCCGGGATTTCGTGTTGAGGGAGTTCCGGGAGGTGATCGAGGGGGCGACCCGGACCGATTCCATTGCCGACTACAAAACGGAACTGCAGGAATATTGCCAGCGGGAGCTCGAAACTCTTCCCAAATACAAGATTGTGAACCAGACCGGTCCGGACCATCAGAAAATCTTCGAGGTGGCCGCCCTCATCCGTGACAGTGTATGGGGAGAAGGGAGCGGACACTCGAAAAAGGAGGCGGAGCAGATGGCGGCCAAGGCTGCCCTGGCGCGGATCGCCCGTACGACCAAGGATCTTTCTCCCTGACAGGAATCCTCTTCACAAGATTTCCCCCGTTCTCCCCGTGTCCATAGACTACATTTTCCGGCATTTTACAGACTCCTCCGGCCTGTCCCCTCCGATGCAACCCGTAGACAGGAAATCACTGCTCAATGGAAGCAATAAAAAAAGACGCCCGAAAGCGTCTCTTTTTTTATGTCAGGAGTTCCTTACATCCAGCCGAAAGCGACTTGGAGAGAGAGGATATGGTCGGGGTTCAGACCAGGAACGGGGCTCGCCTCTTCCGTGTAGTAGGAGGCATTGACTTCGGCAGCCCAGAGATTCACCCCCACACCGAAAGTCGGATATCCTTCATAGAGGCCGGCCGACAGTGTCAGGATCTCAGGAAACTGGTACTGGATGCCGACTCGGGTGTGGAGCCAGAGGGAGTCTCCGGTGTAGTAGAGGTAATTTGTGACATCGACATAGTCGAGGTCAACCAGGAGACGTCCGAATCCGATATCGGGGTCGATGCCGACCCCCCCGTTGATGATCTGGGGCAGGGTGCCTGCTGCCCCGAAACTGGCTGTGCCGACATTCAGGATTGACGCTCCGATCGTCGGATTGAGCGGAAGGTCGAAGTGGTAGATGGTTCCGAGATTACCCACCAGACCGAAGCCGTATGCCAGGTTGCTCGACAGGGTGCTCGATATGGCGGTCGCCTGCGAGACGCTGATTTGGGGAAGGTTTTCAAACATCTGGTAGAGCCCCATGAGGGTTCCGCCGATTTGAAGATGATGGTTGAAAAATCCGTAGGCGCCGCTCAGGACGATGCCCGAATCGGACAGGGCAGCGAGGGATCCCAGGTTGTTTGTGGTGGGAGAGGCGTTGACAGATCCCAGCATCTGGTTGTTGGTCAGGAGTCCGATGGCGAAATCATGGGTTGTGTAGTTCGAGTAGTCGCCGAAACGGGCATAGAGCGATTGCCCTGCGTAGTTGTTGAAAGTGCTCAGGTAGGACGCTGTCTGGGCGTTGCCTGTGAGTCCGTTTGCACCCTGAATGCTGTTATAGAGGTTCGGGTAAAGCGAGGGATAGGTGATGTCGCTGGAGATGTTCAGGATCTGGAAGGAGGAACTCTGGATGTTGTCGAGGCCCGCCGGATTGTAAAACGGGGCGTTCGAATCGTCTGCCACGGCGGTGAAGGCGCCTCCCATACCTTCGACCAGCACTCCCTGGTATAGAAGCGGGAACTGCTGGAAAAGGGCCGACCCGGCGATTCCCGAAGGGCCGGCGAGCGCCGCCGAAAGGCCGGGAGGAAACAGGAGAAGGGCCAGAAGGGATAAAATTCCAAGCCCTCCTGAGCGAATGGAGGGGGCTGGACTGTTTCCGGATGCCGGATTCGGGTCAGACGGGACTTGATGAGGAAGAGAAGTCATGGCCGTTCCTTGGATAGAGGGTCCGCGCGAAGCCTTTTCGATCTTATCGGTTTTCACGAGGAACTTCATGAGGGTCTCCCTCATAGCTGGCTCAGATATGTGGCAAGGCCGGTCGTGGTAAAATTTGCGGAGATTTGAGTGGTAGAACAGACGCCAAGGCTGCAGTTATAGATCGAATAGAGGAACTGGTCGATCGCGTTTGTCACCGAACTGCTGCTGGCCGGGAGGGTCGAGGCAAAGAACTGGATGACGTTGGGAATGGTCTGGGGGGAAAAGGTGAGACCAGGGGTTCCAAGATTGCAGGTCGCTCCCAGGATCTCGCAGAGGCTGGCCATGCGTGGACCGTCCACCGAGAGATCGCTGGCGATTGCCGTCTCTGAAAGGGTGCTCGAGCATCCAGAAGTTCCTCCCCCATGGTTCGGACAAAGCTCCCAGGTTCCCCCCGAATAGGTCAGCCCTGTGTCATATTGGGCGACAACGAGAAGGTAGGCGGCCGACACGATGAGAATAGTGGACGAGTCGGGGCAGTCGCTGCTGACCGAGGGGGATCCGGAACAGGACGTGTTGGCAAGGGCCGCGAGAGCGGTGGCCAGATTGTCGAGATAGACGGTATTGCAGGTGTTGTCTGAAAGACAAGGGATGGCGCTGGCCAGGGCCTGCATGATCTGAGTCTGGTTGGGAGAGCTTCCGATGAGATTGAAAATGGTCGTCAGGATTTGAGAGGTCGTGGCTCCGGCCGTCGAGGCGCCGGTGACGGGGGAGGTCCCGGTCACGGTCGCTCCGGCCGCGGTGTTTCCCATGGCAAGATAGGAGTTCGCATAGGCATTGGCGATGTCGGAATTGACACAATTGTTGTTCGGGCAATAGGAAGAGAGGGCGGAGATGGCCCCGGAATAGTTGCCATGGGAGATGTCGATGTTTGCGATCTGAAGAGCCGCGGCTGCTGTTCCTCCCCCTCCCGAGCCGTTATAAAGATTGCTGCCGGATCCGCATGCCGAAAGGGGCAAAAAAAGGACAAGAGAAATAAGGAAAGCAAATACCGGACGGTTCAGGTGCGAAAAAGACGGGGTATGCATCGAAGGGGTCCTTTCACATGCGGACCGGTCGTTGTTGACTCGGGGTCGAATGGGCTATGATCAGCTGATGATCTCTGTCAATCCCGGACCGGGGTCATCATAAATCGCCGGAATTTTAACATAAGCACAAAAGTTTTCAATAGGAGATAAGATTTGGCTGATGATTCTGAGGGGGGAGCGTACGCGAAGTCCGGGGTATCGATCGAACGGGGAAACCGGTGGGTCGAGGCGATCAAGCCTCTGGCAAAGAGGACCGACAGGAAGGGTGTCGTGTCGGGAATCGGAGGGTTCGGAGGGGTGTTTCGCCCGGACTTTGATAAATACGAGGATCCGGTTCTGGTTTCGGGGACGGATGGGGTAGGGACCAAACTTCTGGTGGCCCGCTGGGCCGGAAAGTTCTCCGGGCTGGGGATCGATCTGGTTGCCATGTGCGTCAATGACATCGCCGTCATGGGGGCCGATCCGCTTTTCTTTCTCGACTACCTGGCGACAGGCAAACTTGTGATCTCCGAATCCCTTCCGGTGATGGAAGGGGTCGTCCAGGGGTGCCAGGAATCCGGGATGGCGCTTCTGGGAGGGGAGACGGCAGAGATGCCGGGGCTCTATGCCCCTGGAGATTTTGATCTGGCCGGCTTCTGCGTAGGCATCGCCAGCCGGAAGAAGATCATCGACGGATCGGCCATCCGGCCAGGGGACAAGCTCTACGGGATCGCTTCCTCCGGTCTTCACGCCAATGGGTATTCACTGGCCCGGAAGATTCTTATCGAACAGGAGAGGATCGCTCCAGACGGGCGGGTTCCCTTTGCTACGGAGACAACATGGGGGGATCTTCTGACAACGCCGACCCGCATTTATGTGAAGGGCATGGCCGGGATCAGGGAGAGGATCCGGGTGGGAGGATTTGTGCATGTCACGGGAGGGGGGCTCACCGAAAACATCCCCCGCATTCTTCCCGCGAATGTTTCCGTGGGAATTGATCTCGAGAGCTGGACGGTCCCCCCCGTTTTTGGACACATCATGGAAAAAGGGAATGTCGATCTTCGGGAGATGCTCCGTGTCTTCAACATGGGAATCGGTCTGGTTGCGATTGTTCCTCAGGACGAGGCGAGCCCCCTTGAACACTATCTCAGGGAGCAGGGGGAGAAGTTCTGGTGCATCGGAGATGTTCTTCACGGAAGCGGGGAGGTTTTCTATGCCGGACGCTAGTCCTCTGCGCCTGGCCATCTTTGCCTCCGGACGGGGGTCGAACGCCCTGGCGATCATTTCTGCCGTCCGCTCCGGGAGGCTCAAGAACATCGATCCGATCCTTCTTGTTTGCGACAGAGAAAATGCCCCGGTGATGGACAGGGTCGTGGAAAAGGGGGTTCCCTGCGAACTATTCGTTCCGAAAACCTTCGGGTCGAAAGAGGCTTATGAACGGGCCATCCTTGAGAGACTTAAAGTGATGGATGTGCACGCGATCGCCCTTGCCGGCTATATGCGTATGGTGGGACCGGTTCTTGTCGAGGCCTATTCGGACAGGATCATCAATATCCATCCCTCCCTCCTGCCCTCCTTTCCGGGTCTCCACGCCCAGAGGCAGGCCCTTGAGTATGGGGTACGAGTGACCGGGGCCACCGTTCATTTCGTCGATCTTCTCATGGACCATGGTCCGGTCATTCTCCAGAAAGCCGTTCCGGTTTTTCCGGAAGACACGGAAGAGACGCTTGGAAGTAGGCTTCTGCCTGTCGAACACGAAACCTATATAGAAGCACTGGACGCCCTATCCATGGGCCGGCTCAGGATTTCCGGAAGACGGGTTTTCTGGGAGGGAGATTGAAGAAAGGAGGGTTCTTGTGGTAGGCTTCTCGAACGTCCTCATGGGGGGTTAGCTCAGTTGGGAGAGCGTCAGGATCGCACCCTGAAGGCCACGAGTTCGACTCTCGTACCCTCCACCAATTTAGACGATCTTAGGTTTGGATTGTACCGTATTTGTGCCATGGTTTTGGTTTTCCCCGAACCGCTTGAGCTGTTTCTGGTCAAAATGCGCATACCTCTGCACCATCTTGTACTCCTACCATCCTCACAATTCCTGAAGAGCATGAAGGGGTGTTCCAGACGACACATGCCATGAGGCCCACGTGTGTCGGAGGCCGTGCCAGCGAAATCCGAAATGGCGGCCCGTTTCAGGCCGCTTCTCCATGCCTTGGTGTTGACCTGTCCCGCCGCTGCTTCCTTTTGAAGGGGAAAACCCGTTTTTTATGTTTTCCCACTCGAGACACCACGACTCTGTGGACAAAGAACCGGGCAAGGCCAATTCCTAAGATGTCTGCGATGTGGGAGCAACAGAGCGTGGGTCAGCGTGGGGACGGACGGATCACGATACTGCAAGTTTTGCCGTGAACACTGTCCGGCGCGGGTGGTTTCAATGGGCCGCGCTCTTTATCCCGATGCCAGGGAGTTGAAGATCACAGCGGATGAGGGAGGAAGAAATGGCTCACGGGCTCGGCTATGGAGCTGGAACCCAAGCGGCTCTCCGATGAACTCGCTATTCCCGTCCGGGATAACCATTTCCCACCAGGAAAGATCAGGTGGAGCAAAATCGAGCCTTGACTGATTTCATACATCAGTCTCAACTGGCGTGGTCAGTCCTTGGTCAGTCACGAGGTCATTGTCAACCTGATTGCGGCTACGCCGACCGTAAAGGTTTGAAAGGGCGGACACAACCGACCCATCCGTACCCAAAAGGGATCAAGGTTTCCGACGATGAATTTGCCTCCATTCGTCTCGTTCCCGACGACGCTCATGGCGAATGGAATTACACTATTGAGCCAAACACCTCGAAAACGATCATGTAATTTTTTATGATTCTTAAAGGGAGAACTTCCTCACCACTTTGTCCAGGGACGACGCTTGAATGCTAAGTTCGGAGGCCACTCCGTCAAGGGTTTTCTGTTCGGCTGCGATTCGCCCTGACAAGACATCGATCGCTGCCACTGCCTCCCGCACTCGCGACTGTTCCTGACCGAGCTCCTCATAGGAGGTCTCGATTTCCTGCATGAAGCGTGGCAACTCCGCCACAGCCCCATGGATATTCCCGAAGGCTGCCGAGGTCTCTCCCGTAGCTCCTGCCCCTTCCGTTACAGCCTGCTCGGCCTGTTTCATCAGGTCGTTCGTTTTTTGGAACATCTCCTCGATCGTGCGGACAACCTCCCCGATTTCCTTCGTAGCCTCCGAGCTTCGCAGCGATAGCTTCCGGACCTCGTCGGCCACGACTGCAAATCCACGGCCTTGCTCGCCGGCGCGCGCGGCCTCGATGGCGGCGTTTAAAGCCAGAAGATTTGTCTGTCCGGCGATCTCCCAGACGCTTTGGGTCGCGACCCCGATCCGGGTCACTGACTCGGACAATTTGACGAGGGCCGAGCGTGTTTCTTGAATGTTGCCAAGAATGCGGTCGTAGGCTGCTTTCGAACGTTCACCCGTCATGACTCCTTCATTTGAAATTGCGACAATATTCCGGGCTTCTTCAGAGGTTTTTTTCGTGATTTCCCGCGTCTGGAGAAGTGTTTTCTCCAGGCGCTTGCTGATGTCCACGACTTTGCCCGTCGCCTCAAGGATTTCCCGGGATGTGGTGCCACTTGTGGATGCGCTCAGGGACAGATTTCCGGAACGGGACGAGATCACCTCCTCTATCTGGACGATGCCGTGAATGATTTCCCGGAACCCGAGCAGCACCTCATTTATCTTCGTCACGATCTGCCCGAATTCATCCTTGTGGTCGTCCTCAGATACCAGAGAGAGGTCGAAGTGGACAAGTCGGTCAGAAACAGATATCGAGTCGGCGAGACCCCTCTTGAACCGGAGATAGACCAGACCCAGCATGACGATGGAGAGAGCAAATCCGGCCAAAACCGATGACAGGGAAAAGTTCATTGCACGTTGATATTTTTGTGTTAGCCCCGCCTCTTTCCGGACCATTTCCGACTGGGACAAACGAGTGAGAATCTGTATGTCCCTCCGGATCTTCCTCCACTCTGAAAGTTCCCGGGAATTGAGGAGGGCCATTGCCCGGTCGTGGTCGGTTTTCGCAAGGGCGAGAATGGCGTTAACGGTGTCCGAATGGGCCCGGAGCCGGAGGCCGAGGTCGTTGAGTCCGGGCAAGACCTTTGCCCGTAACTTGTGGTCCGGGTTGGCAACAATCACCGATTTTCCCTGTTCGACCATGCCGAGGGTGATTCCCCTGAAAGTTGCGATATTTCTCTTGGCAACGTTGTCTTCCGGATTCAGGAGAAGGTTGCGAAGTGCCATCTCTTCGAGGAGGGCGGCCGAGAAAATTCTTTGGTAGGCCACTACGAGAGGCTGGTCCCGATTCAGGATTTCCAACACTTGCTTCCGGTAGTGCATCAACCCCGAAATGGCTGTCCACACCGAAAAGGCGACGAGTCCTCCAGCCAACAACATCGAATAGGCGAGCTTTAGTGATATTTTTCTGAAATTCACCTTGATCTCCACCTTAGTAGTAAGACTGAATATTTTTCCCTATCTTCTTTATCGGACTTTTTTTCATCCATATTAATCAGGATGCCCTTATCAAGAGTTCATTCTGTATGGTATTGGATCACATGGAAAATAACTGGTAAGAATAATGCATGTTGGAGAAATATTGAGTAATGAGCAAAAACACTCGCCCCGGTTATTCCGGGTAGAAGCATTCCCTGTCGCGAACGCAAGGGGGTGTCTCCGGCATTGGCTGTCTGGAAGACTGGGGGTTGGTTAAGGAATTGGTTCAGGAAACCCTGCAAAGCTTTCTTGAAGTTGAAATGACAGAATATCCGCGCCCGCTCAAATTTTGAGCGGACTGATGATCGGACGGGAACGGGAAATCAAATCGTTGAAGGGATCCATTCTGACGAAGATCTTGAAGGCGAACCCGTCACGATCAAGGTCAAACGGTTTCATGAGTCCTGTCAGTTCCTGATGATCTATTGGATCGGTTGTTCTTACTTTGTCAAATGAATGTGTTTCTTCTGATCCCGAAGGTGCTCGGGACTTCTCTTCGTCAAACCCGCAGGTTTTTGGAGGTCGGATCAGTAATAAGGTCCCCCTTCCGTTTTCAGGATCTGCCCGTGAAAAAGGGGGTTGCCCGACTCGACGATGTAGGCGGCAAAGTCCGCAATTTCTTCGGATGTTGCCAACCGGCCCCGGGATGTTCTGTCCGAGATCCGCTTGATCATTTCGGGAGACAGGTGGGGAGTCCGTTTGTCCGGTGTGAGGAGAATCTCGATTCCCATGACGATATATTCCCGATGTTTGCGGCTCCATTCATCGAACAATCCGTGGAAGGCACCGATCCAGGTTCTGGCAGAGAGATAGGAGTCGGCCTTGTGATGAGACAGCGAGGGGAAGAAGAAAATGACGGTGGAGTCCGATTTTAACCTCGGAGCAAGATGGTCGAGAAGCAGGACGAAGGCTTTGAGGGAGGCAAGGGAGTCAAAGAGGTCGGGAAAGGGGGGGGATTGCTCCCTGAGAAAGGGAGGATGGGAAAAGATCGAAAGACTTCGAAGCACGGAGAGCTCTAGCGCCTGATCCAGGTCGGACAATCCTGACCGGGGGGTTCGGAAGTCCCAGAGAAGGGGAACAGGAGACGGGCCATCGCCGTCTCTTTCGTCAGGGCGGTCTGTCCGGTGGGAGGTCGCATAGACCTGCTCCCCTTTTTCAGACAATTTTCTCGACAGTTTCCGTCCCACCTCACCGCCCGAACCGATGAGCAGGTGGGTGGAGGTCATGGAATTGCGACCGCTGACCAGTCCTTGGGAAAGGTTGTCAGATTTTCGGCTCCCGTTTCCGTGATATAGAGCATGTCTTCGATCCGGACTCCTCCCGGAAGTCCGGGATAGTAGAGACCCGGCTCGACGGTAATCACGTGCCCCGGCCGCAGGGGGACCCCCGTCCGGCCTACTCTCGGGGCTTCATGAATCTCAAGGCCCACTCCGTGACCGGTTCCGTGGAAGAAACCTTCCATCCTTCCCTCCACCTCTCCGGTTTTGAAGTCGAGTTCCTCAAACCTTTTCTCCACAGCCTGGTGAAGAAGGGAGGAATCGATTCCGGGGGCGGCCAGGGCGATGGCCTTTTCCTGGGCGGAAAGAACGGCTTCATAGAGATGCCGGTGAACCGGGTCGACCGTTCCCTTGAAAAGGGTCCGCGTCATGTCTGCAAAATAACGTGTCTCTTCCGAAAAGGGAAAGATGTCGAAGACGATGGGAAGATGGGCTGGAAGAGGCCCCGTACCTTCCTGGTGTGGATCACAGGCCTGAACTCCCCCGGCAACGATCGTGTGTTGCCCGATCAGGTTTCGTTTGAGAAGTTCCTGTTTGATGATAAACTTGACCTTTTCGGAGGTGAGGACGCTTCCCTCCGAAAGGATCCATCCATCTCTGACACTGGCTTTTTTCAGCAGAGCAACGACCTCCCAGAGGGCTCCTTCAACCCCTTCCTGAACCTTCCGGATCATGTCCGCCTCTTTCCGGGACTTGAGCGCCCGTTCGGGTGTGAAGGATCCTTCGGACGGAGAGACGGAAAAACCTTCGGCCAGCAGCCCCTGCGCGAGTCCGAAGGGGAAGTCGTAGGGGACATGAAGGGTGGTGATCCCCCGGCTATTGAGAAAAAAGGCGGCAATATTGAGGAGATTCGGACGTTTTCCTGACTTTATCGCCTGATTCTCCCATTCGGAGGTCGACAGGATCTGGTCAGTCTTCGCCTGTTTTTTTGCCCGGTCCCTTTCGAGATCGGAGAGAAGCATGAAGCTTACTCCGTCGATCTCGACGTAGATATAGGGATCGGGAGTCAGGAAACCCGTACGGTAGTAAAGGTCAGGACTCTGTTCGCCTGCGGCGATGATAAGTTTTCCTGTGTTGCCCATGATGCCCTTCCAGATCCGGGTGTGTTGCCAGATCAGCCGATCCGGCTCGCGATCATCATTCCTTCGGACACGGGAAGGATGGTTGTCAGGTATTCCGGGTTCTTGAGGACCTTGTGGTTGAAGGCTTCGATGGAAGAGACCATCAGCGATTTGCTCCCTGTTCCGGCCGGCGGAATCATTCCAAGGGAAATCAGCATGCCGCCTGGAGCAAGTTTCTTCTCGATGGCCGTCCACCAGTCGGACAGTTTGGTACGCTCCTGCTGAAGATCCAGAACAATCAGATTTTGGGGAGCATCAAGGCTGAGAAGATGGTCCGGACCGGAGGATTTTGTAACCTGGATTCGCCCGGAAAGGCCTGCTCTCTTTAAATAGTTGGCTATGAGCCGGAGATTTTCGTCGCTGACTGTCCCGATCACATGTTTTGCCGTGTCCGGAAGGGATTTGGCCAGCCACATGGTGGTTGACCCGTAAGCCCCTGTCCATTCGAACACATGATCCATCTTTGTGGTGGTCGCCAGAATGGACATGAGAAGTCCTCCCGAGCGTCCGGGATGGAATCGTCCATGCTGTTTGGTCAGAAGAGCGATTTCCGAAACGATCGGATCCTTGTCGAATGAAAGTGCTTCAAGATACTCGTTGAGTTTGTCTTCACTGTCCATTGAACGGATTTCCACTCCCTTTCTGGTTGGATAGCGATTATGGTCGTCTCAATTTTAGCCAGATTCAAACACGACGGTTAAGTGAATTTTTAGGGATTCCTGCCTAGATTATCATTTCAGTTCATGGGCTGTCTAATGATATCATCAACTGGTGCAGGAAGGGCTGTTAACCGGCATGTTTGATCGATCGAACCTGAGTCATTATCATAAATGGAGCAAAGGGGATAAATATGAAAAGCGTGACGGTGAAATATGCAGCGAAAAACGACAATGAAGGGCAACTTGTGGTTGCCGATGGCCAGGAAATCGCCCTTTTCAAACTTGAGGGCCAGTTCTATGCGGTCGAAAACCGCTGCCCCCATCGCGGCGGGTATTTGGCTGACGGGTCTGTCAGGGGGCACAACGTGACCTGTCCCCTCCACGGATGGACCTTCGATCTGACGAGTGGCCAGAGCTTGACCCGGCCGGATCAACGGATCGGGTGTTTTCAGATATCCGCATCCGGAGACGATGTCACCATCGCCCTTGACTGAGAGCATTCCTGTTTCCAGGCTGTGAACCCGGCCTGGAAACAGGCCCGTTTTTTCCATGCGCACATTTGTCCTGTCTGACCTGAGGGCAGGACCTCTCCCGAGTTCTGCATTTTCCGATTTTTCTAAATAGGGTGCTGGTTCAAGATGGACCGTCTGCTCAGCTCAAAGAAAAAGTTCGGGCATGCTCTCCCTGACCCGGACAAAGGGATTGAATGAACGTTCCTGTGAGGGAGTCGTAAAAGGTCCATGGCCCGAGATGATGACCGTCTCCGGGAGGCTCCCGGAAATCAGCCGGTGGATTGAGCCGAGTTGTGTGAGGAAGTGTTCCGGGGAGAAGCACCGGCCGGCCGACCCGCAGAAGATCGTATCTCCCACTAGCAGGGTTCTGTCCATCAGGTAGGCGACCGATCCGGGGGTGTGGCCAGGAGCGGCGATGGTTGAGACCGGCCATCCCCTTATTCTCAAAAAATCGCATCCTTCATCCGGATTAAGTAGAGGACCTTTGGCTCGGGAGATTTCCGGAAGCAGAGGGCGATCCGCTTCACTCAGAAGGACAGGGGCGTTCAATGAGGTGTTGATTCCGTAAAGTCCGCCTCCATGGTCTTCATGGCCATGGGTGAGCAGAATCCCTTCAATATGAAGGCCATGTGTCCGGATCGTCTCGCGAAGAATTTCCCCACCTCCTCCTGTATCGAACAGAAGGACCCGTCGGGGGTCGGAACGATGTCGGATGAGGGTGCACCACACCGCGTAGCCGGAAAAATTTTCCTGGACGGGGAGGACATGGGCGGAAGGAGTGATCTCGGGAGTCGCTTCGAGATCGAGGTGGATCCTTGCCATGGCTGCTCCGTCAAAGCCCAGGGTTTGCCCAAGCGAGATAAGCTGGGCTTGTGAGGGTGCCTTCTCTCCCGATTCGATCTTCCGAAAAAGTTCCATGTCGATCCCGCTTGCTTCGGAAATGTCCCTCACCCCTCTTTTCCGGCCGAACCGGAACTTCTTTAGCACGTCTCCCGCCTGGTCCTCAAGGCGCATGTTGAGCACGTCTATCCTCCTTTCTCAAAGAAATTGATTCCGATGAAATACACCATCATGGATTTCATCTGGTCCTGAAATTTCAAGAAAATATTCGATTTCTTTGTCTCGGCGGCCTTTTTGTAATAGAACTCGGCCAGCGAATATATCTGGAGGTACTCATAGGTCACTCCGAAATCGGCGTATAGCTTGTAGGGGATCTTCTGATGGAGTTTTGTGAGCCGGCCGAATTCGGAGTTGAGGAAGAACAGGGCGAGGACCGGTTTTTTGTCCAGAAGGCTCCGGTAAGCTTTGCGGGTGGGGGTATTGTAGGGATAGAACGGACGCTTGACCTTGAACTGGAGAGTGCTGAACAGGTAGCGGATATGCTGGGATATTTTGGCATATAGCCTGAGATTGAGGGTGGACTGAGGCGTAAAGCTACGCTGAAAGAGCGAAAAAGGGATTTTCCGGGTTTCATTCTCGACCTTGACGGTCCGGTCAAGCTCCAGTCGGTAAGGAAAGGCTCTCAGAAAAACGATGCGAAGCCGCATTTCATTGGAGCGGATGGTCATGGGAACATTGATGTTCTGAAGGCAGGGAGGAGAGGGGCAGTGCCCTGCAATGACCTCCTTGTCCTTTACCGTATGGGACAGCAGATGCACCAGCAGGAGGTCGTTGGATTTCGAAAGATGGGCAAGCTCCGGGATTGAGAGGGGGAGAGGCCTTTTGTCGATCGGAAGGGCTACAGGGGTCAGGCCGGGAACTTTTTCGAGATTGCGGAGGAGGGTTTTCTGGAAAAGAACTTGCTCCTGGGTTTGGACCGGCCAGGCAATCACACCGATCCGGTGAACCGGGCCGAGTGTGATGGGGGGCTTGATCTCATCGACCATTTCGATTTGGGGTGAGGCGCACCCGCTGAGCTCTGCTGCCAGGATGATCGCCAGGCCGAGGTAACGGACATATCTCATCGATGGTGCCCATTGGCAGGCGAGGAAGTGTTGACGGCCGGCAATCTCTCGGGACGGACAAGAATGACAATATGTCCGCTCGAGAGAAGGGAGGTGTTCTGAAAGGATTCGACAACTTTTCTTGAATCCGGCTTTGACAGGAGGAAAAGATGATGGTCGGCCAGCTGTTCGGGTCGGACGACAAGGGGGTGGGTCCCGACACGCTTTCTGACGCTTCCAGGAGTGAGTCCGTCTTCCCATCCGGCCCATCCATAAGGCATGCTTGTCGAGGGACGTCCCGCATCGGGCATAAAAAGGCTCATGCTCTGGTCGGAAATCAGGATCGGATCCCTGAAGGGCTTGACGTCAAAGTGCCTGGCATCAAGGATCAGCCCCGTGTAGGGATGGGGCGGGGAATGTTCTTTCAGTTGATTGAGGGGGAGGGGGGGGTGAGATTTCTTTGCGATTTCGAGGGCAAGGGCCCCCCCGAGGTGGAGAGGGACGGGAACATGGATATGGGCGGTGGCGAGCCCTCCTCCGGCGGCCAGTTTGTTGATGTCGACCGAAAGACCCGAGGGGGAGAGACCATTGGTCGAAATATATTGCTCCATGAGGCCTCCCGGCTCTGTGATTTTTCTGGAAACGGACTGCGCCACGGTTTTCTTCCCGTCCACTGATATATCCATGATACCATCCTGGAGCAGGAGGATTGAAAGGAAAACCGCTTCGTTCTTGGCCTTTCTCATACCACTGTCCTGATAATACGGGACGGAGACCGTGACGAGGATCTGGTTGGCCGAATAGTCCAGGATGAGGCTTGAAAAGGGAGTAAATTTTTCGAACAGGATGGAGCGGGGGGGGGAAGGTCTGATGAGAATAGGCAGGTTGAGGTCGAGAAATTCCTTCGAGATTCGGCCATTCAGACGGGCCTCCTCCGTTTCGGCGGCATTCGGTTCTTCAAAAATCCACTTCATTGAACGGCGCGCGTCGGTGATGAGGGCAGCATCTTCAGCTTTTTTGTCTTCCTTTGTTCCGATCGCTTTCTGGACACGTTCCAGTTGTTGGCTGTAGTGGGGATGCTCCGTATCGAGGAGTTCTTCAGAAGAGGCGGAAGTCGATATTGTCAGGAATAAAGGGAAAAAGATCAGGAAGACTCTGAAACAAAAAACTCTGGACATCTCGAAAACGGCCCTCATCTTAGGGAAAATGAAAAATATCTGGTATCCCGACCCTTTTATCTGATAGAATTGTCTCTTGACATTTTCAGAGTTCGGGGCGTGGCGCAGCCCGGTAGCGCACCTGCTTTGGGAGCAGGACGTCGCAGGTTCAAATCCTGTCGCCCCGACCATTGTTCGTCACTTGTGTGTACCTGTTTTGCATCGGCCATTATATGGCTGTATTTCTCCCTATGTCCTGTTTGTCCAGCCAGAAGTCCAATTTTTCATCTTCCAAAATTATATCAGAGTTGGACGCTGGGTTTGTGCGGGCCGGTGGATGTCTTGGGTCAAAAAACTGACTTTTCTCAAAAGTGATGCCTCAACGTCCTAAGAGGCTCTGCGGCCTTCTCTCTTGACCTTGTGGAGCGGGTGATGTCGAAAAGGACGCGACCAAGGATCCTCGCGCGTTCAATATCGACGCATGGCCTGCTTGTTGAGGGTGAAGGACTTGGCAAGGAATTGGTCTGATCTTTCATTCACGAAAGTTATCCGACCAGGGATGCCAGAATTTTTCTTCGCCCGACAATAACTGACCGGATCGAGTCCGATCCGATGTCAGATATGCAGGAAATACTCGAACCCGGGACGCCAACAACCACGCCTCCATCGGGCTAGAGTTCCCGTTTCCCGCCCTGGCAAGGTGGTCCATGGCCTCGGCTTTCCGTCCGTTCAAGGCTTGATTGTCAGGGTAATCCTGATTGGAAATGCGCGGGTTGTGCATGAACGTTCTCCTGAAAAGGCTAGGGATGTCTTCTCGGAAATCCCTCTGTGCAAGAGATCGTCAGACGGGTGGATTGCGGGAGAGTTTTTCGGAAAAGTCCGTTGCACGGGAAGGTTCGTCCGATGATCGAGGGCTTCGCCAGGACAGATTCTTGCGCGCACCCCGAGCACTGGCAGGAGCTGTTTCGACAGGCTGGTCGTTTGTCCCGCGAGATCTCCGAGCGATCGAAGTGAGAGAGGAGATGTGGACCTCCTTTTCCTAAGATTCTGGCGAGATACGGGAGGTCGGTCCGCTACCCCCGCATTTCCGGTTCCGGGTTAAGTTTTCGGGGGTCAATTATCATTATTTGATCCAGATTCTGTCAAAATCCTCCCATACTCCAGCGAGTTTCGGGCTTCGTTCACCCACCGATTGAACGCCGGCGCTTTCCGCTCATCTTTTTCTCATTCTCTGGGGATGACGATGGGGAGGGGACGGGTATTTATTGGTTTTCCAGAGGTTTGGGTTGTTTTCCGCATGGACCATGCTTCCGTTGAGGTTGAAACAAAGGATCAATGAGCCTGGAGCTGTTTTTCTGTGGCAGAGGGCCGGACAGGCTCGATTCGGTCTTTGGCATTGTGTATCGTTTCCGGTAAGGTACACTTTTAATCTGGAATCATTCTCGTGGGATGTTCCGAACAGGCAGGAAACTGGCAGAGCATCTTCTCCTAAGAGGACTTTTCATGCGCTCTGCGTTCTTTGTCTGGAAGGCCGGATTCAATCCGTATGCGGGTGGTAAGATACAGGAAGGGTCGGAGCGTTCATGAGGAGGCGGGATGCACGAGCTGTCTCTTGTACTGAGCATGATCGAGATATGCGAGGAACAGGCCCGCCTCAAGGGGTTCGAGCGGATCGAGAAGATCGTGATCGAGGCAGGGATGCTGTCAGGGGTCTCTGTGCCCTCCCTCCGTTTCAGTTTTGACTCGGCGCGGAAGGGGACGATCACAGAATGGGCGGTGCTTGAAGTGATGGAGCCTCCCGGAACCGGATGGTGCGTCTCCTGCTCCCGTACCGTTCTTCTCAATGACCCATTCCGGGAATGTCCGGGCTGTGGCCATGGAGGAATCACGCCCACAGGGGGGATGGATTTCCGGATCAGGGAGCTGAGGGTCCGTTAGCTCACGCCCCCATGTTCAGGGACGGGAGGACGGCATGATTTGTCCGGGAGGAGGAAGCCATGTGTGTCAACTGCGGTTGCGGAAAATCGAACAAAGGGCATCGGCATGAGACCCAGGGTCGCCCGGTCAGCCCCGGACAATTTCGTAATTCTCAACACTCCCACTCTCACGGAGAGAGCGAATCTGCGGAAACACGGAGAATTTTTCTGGAGATGGACATTCTGGACAGGAACGACCGTCTGGCGGATGAGAACCGGATCTTTTTCCGTGAGAAGGGGGTTCTGTCCCTGAACCTCCTGTCTGGTCCCGGGGCGGGAAAGACGACCCTGATCGAAAAAACCGCCGGGGCACTGGCAAAACGTTTTCCGTTAATGGTGATCGAAGGCGATCAGGCGACGAGCCGCGATGCCGACCGGATCAGACAGAAGGGAATTCCGGCGATTCAGATCAATACCGGGCAAGGGTGTCATCTCGACGCCCATATGGTCGGACACGCCTCGGAGGAACTCCCCCTTGTCTCCGGCGGAGTTCTTTTTATCGAAAACGTCGGCAATCTTGTCTGCCCGGCCCTTTTTGATCTGGGAGAGTCAGCCAGGGTGGTTCTGTTTTCTGTTACCGAAGGGGAGGACAAACCCCTCAAATATCCCGGAATGTTCCAGTGGGCCGACCTCGTCCTTCTGACCAAGACCGACCTTCTCCCCTACCTGGACTTTGATCGGGACACAGCCGTGAATTACATTCAGGCCATGAACCCCGATGTGACGATCCATCTTCTCTCCTCGAAAACCGGGGAGGGCCTGGAAGGGTGGATCGGATGGATCGACGAACGACGGATCCGGGCCGATGAGACCTCCGCCCGGACGGACGCCTAGTCCATGGCCCGGACAGGGGTCCATCCGGAGACAGATTCTGGTCCGGGATCGTCCGGGCATCTTTCCATTACCCGCCTGCGCCTGACCCTGTGGGGGCAGGTCCAGGGTGTGGGCTTCCGTCCCCATGTCCTGAGACTGGCCTGTTCTCTTGGTCTGTCTGGCTTTGTCCTGAATGATTTCAAGGGAGTGACCCTTGAAGTCCAGGGAGCGGAGACGGTCCTTTCGGAGTTCGAAGAGAAGCTTGTCCGGAGCAAGCCGTTCTTGGCCAGAATCGACCGGGTCCGCAGTGAAAGGACGGGCGTGTTGAGGGAAGAAAAGGGTTTTTCAATCCGCATCCTTCCCGGACCCTCCCTGGATGGTCCGGATGGATGCGCCGGTGACGAGCGGGAGTGCTCGTCCCTTCTTCCGGATACGGCGGTCTGCCCGGAATGCGTGTCCGAACTCTTCGACCCGGACAGCCGACGATATCGTTACCCCCTGATCTCCTGCACGAACTGCGGTCCGAGGTTTTCGATCGCTCTTGATCCCCCGTTCGACCGGTGCCGGACAACCCTTCGGGACTTCCCCCTTTGTCCGGATTGCCAGGACGAATTCAGGGATCCGGAAAATCGCAGATTCCATTCCCAGACCATCGGCTGTCCACGTTGTGGCCCGAAAACCCGCTTGCTGGAGGGGTCGGGAAATCCGGAGTTGACGGAAGATCCTGTTCGGAGGGCGCTCATGATTCTTCTTTCCGGAGGAGTGCTGGCGATCAAGGGAACCGGAGGATATCATCTGGCCTGCGATGCCATGAACCGCGAAGCGATCGGGAGGATCCGGGCGATCAAGAATCGTCCGGAAAAACCTCTGGCGGTGATGGCGGGGTCCCTTGCCGACTTGGGCCTGATCGCCCGGATTTCCTCCCGGGAAGGGACTCTTCTCGAATCCCCGGAACGGCCGATCGTTCTCCTGCCGATGAAAGAGAGCGGGGATTTCCCCTATGACCTCATTGCACCCGGACTTGACAGAATCGGACTTTTCCTTCCCTCCACCCCGATTCAGCATCTTCTCTTCGATCCCGGGCAGGAACATCCTCTGGCGCTGGTCATGACCAGCGCCAACCTTGCAGGCTGGCCCATTACAGCCCTCGAGGCGGAGGTTCTGGAACAATTCTCTGGAAAGATTGATGGATTCCTTGTCCATGACCGACCGGTTTTTCACCGGCTCGACGACAGTTTGGTCCTTTCGGAAGAGAAAGGTCCGATCTTTCTCAGGCGGTCCCGGGGATGGGTCCCGTCCGTCTTTTCTGTCGGACGTTCCGTCCGGTCCCGCATGGATATTCTTGCCATGGGCGGCCATCTAAATGTGGCCCCTTGCCGGATCAGGGACGGACAGGCCCTCGTCCTTCCCCATCTGGGGGACCTTGACGGCGAGGGAGTCCGGGAGGCCTGCCGCACCTTTCTTCAGAGGGTTGTTCTGGCGCAGGGGGGAGCTCCGACCCATCTGGCTTGCGATCTTCATCCCGACTTCGCCTCGACAGGCATGGCCTTTGAGTGGGGACGGGACTTAGGAATTCCTGTGGTCCCCGTCCAGCATCATCATGCCCACATCGCATCGGTGATGGCCGACCGGGGCCTCTCCGGCCCTGTGCTGGGACTGGCTCTCGACGGGTTCGGGCTGGGAACGGACGGAACCCCCTGGGGGGGGGAGCTTCTGGTCGTCGACACTCTTGAATGTCGCAGGCTCGGGCACTTCCGCCCCCTCCCGCTTCCGGGAGGAGACCGGGTCGCCCGCGAACCATGGCGTATGGGAGTGGCGGCCCTTAGTTCTCTGGGGCGGGGGGAGGAGGCCTCCGGGATCTTTTCTTCTCCCCATGTCCCGTCGCTTGTCAAGGCCCTGGAAAAACCCGGGCCTTCACTTTTTCAGTCGACGACCAGTGCAGGAAGGCTTTTTGATGCCGCCTACGCGCTTCTGGGAGGGAAAGACTCCCTGAGCTACGAAGGACAAGGAGCGATGGAGATGGAAGGGTGGGCCAGGAAGGCCGGGAGGGGGCATCTTGGGGAGCAGTTATCCAAAACAGCCGAGAATTGGAGGCCGGATGATGAAGGCTACCGGCTCTCCGGCGAGGGGATCCTCGACTTTCTTCCCTTGCTTGGGCGCCTGGTGGGGGTCAGGGAGAAGGAG
>JAYWMN010000054.1:0-59896 GCA_035873205.1 Nitrospirota bacterium | reverse complement strand
TTCACTTGGCGAAACTGGCTGCAAGAAATGTCGATGAGCCTGATTTCCCGGCCGCCCTCCATTGCACAGCTTTGGGAGGTGCTTTCCCCGCCTCGAGAGATCCCTTTTTCCTTTCTGCATCCTGGGGCGATTCTTCTCTTTTCGGACCGTCTCTCTCTTTCTCTCGTCGACATTGTTTCTGAAGGGCAGGTCTTGACGGGAGAGACCGAGGACGGGGTTCTCTTTCTTCCCGTCCCTCCCCGCTCCTTTTTTCGGGAGGACCTCTCCTCCGCCGACCGGGGAGAAATCCTTTCGGCGGTCTTCAACGAGATCAAAAATGGCGGACGTTCCTCCCATCCGCCCTTTCTCGAAAACTGTCCCATGGGACTCCTCCCCTCAGGCCCCTTCCGTCTGGAATGCTCCGACACGGAATACCTCTCCTGCGTCTCCTCTCTCCTCGTTCCTCGAGGGAACGGGCTCAAGGCCTTTCGATGGGAGTGGAACCGCTTCAACAGAGACCACCCGAACGCTTCCCTCCGTCTGTTTTGTGAATCGGACAGGGCGGCGGTTTGTTCATTCACCGCCGTTTTTACCGACCTGAGGATACGAAGGGCCCGCGATTATTTTGAGGCCCAGATGGCCAGGGACATGGGGTGTGCTTTTGACCGGGCCATCGGCCTGTGGGAGGCCGGATTGATTGAAGGATGGATCATGGAGGAGGAGAGCGCGATTCTGGGGCTCGAATGGGTGGGTCGGTCAAAGGATGGCCGAACCCTTGTCTCTTTTCTCGAGGCCCGGGCCGAAGGGGTGTCCAACCTGGGGGACGTCATGATGCGGAGGATCCTCGGGACGGCCGGCAGTGGGGTGCGATGGGTGAATGCCCAGGGAGGGAGCGGGATCGGGAGCGTTTTTCGGGCAAAGCGCATGCGCCCCCACGATCTTGCCCTCCCTCTCTTTCGGGTGATGGGTGAGTAAGGGGGAGGTCAGCGCCCTTCGTCAAGGATGAGCGCGAAGATTTTTCCGGCTTCCGCCGTGTCCGGAAGGCCTTTTCCGAAGATCCGGATAATCTCCTGGCGAACGGGGATTCCTTCCAGCATGGCAACCAGAAGGTCGCGGCTCACCTTTCCGGAAAGTGGGTCGTAAACCTCCAGATTCCCCTCTCCCGAGAGATAGGGGTTTTCAGGGCGGGCATCTCGGCTTGCGACATCGACGGTCAACTCAGCGTCTCCGAAAGAATATCCCCGATCCACGGCTTTTTTCCGGATGGACTCTTCCGAAGGGAAGGTCCGGCCCATTCTCTGGAGTGTTTTTTCTGTTCCTGTCCGAACTGTTTCATAGATCAGTTCCCAGGATTTTTCCCTGAGAAGGAAGCGGTCCCACCCGGCTCCGAGTCTTGCGAGTTTTGGATGGGAAGAGGCTTTCCACGATTTGACATGCTCAAGCAGAAAATGATCGGTAAGGGTCAGGTATTTTTCTAGATGTCGGATGGGGTCCTGGGGGAGGAGTTCCAGAAGAGTTTCTCCCATGAGTTCTCTCAGGGCGAGATCGAAGGCCCGGGTTGTCCGGTGAAAATAGATCTGGGCATACATGTAACGCCGAATATGGATGAAATGTTCGAATACACCCAGTCCCGAGCGATGGATGGTCAGCTTTTCCTTCTGGAAATGGGTGTAGTAGAGGATCCGTTCCAGGTCAACCGGTCCCACCGAGACTCCGCACATGTAAGCGTCTCGCAAAACATAATCGAGATTATCCACCGTGAAGATTCCCGAAAACAGCGGTTTCAGGGAAGAAAGAATGGGTAAATCCGCCGGGACAGGGTTGGGACCTTTGCCTTTTCCGACGAGATAAGCGATCCAGTCGGCCGAAAGGCGTTCTCCTGGGGAAAAAACTCCGGAAAGGCCCCGGTCTATCTTTTCGATGACCTCCCTCAACGGTCCTCTTATGAGCGCTTGGCTCATCTGTTCATGGGACCTTCCGAATCGAGGGATTGATACATGTTCGTCGAAGAAATGGCAGAAGGGCCCGTGGCCGGTATCGTGGAGAAGTGCCGATACCCGGAGCAATGTTTCGAAGAAAGGGAGGGAAAAATGGTCCCGAAGGGCGGGGTGGAGGTGACGTGCGAAACGCCCCGCCACGTGCATGGCTCCGAGAGAATGGGAAAACCGTGTGTGTTCGGCCGAGGGAAAGACGAGGCGGGCGCTCTGAAGCTGGTAGATCGAGCGAAGGCGCTGGACCCAGGGATGGTCGATCAGATGCCGTTCACAGGTTCCGGAAGCGTTCGCCGGACTGTCGACAAATGAAAGATATCCATGAACGGGATCTGAAACCAGGGAAATGCCATCGAACGGCAGAGGAGTTGTTTCCTTGAACATCGCGCTGTTTGATCCTTCGGGTTTCGGGTCCGGAAAAGAACGGTCATAAGCCGAGTTCTGTCTTGGGTGACCATTACTCTGGGGCCAGAGTTACCCCTGACCTCTAGCGACCTTACCCGGAGGCGTGGGCCGGGCCAGCCTTCCGCACGAATGCGAGCCTCCCTATTTGGTCTTGCACCGGGCGGGGTTTACCATGCCACCTCCGTCACCGGAGGTGCGGTGAGCTCTTACCTCGCCATTTCACCCTTACCGGAAAAAAATCCGGCGGTATATTTTCTGTGGCACTTTCCTTCCTGTCGCCAGGACTGGGTGTTACCCAGCGCCCTGCCCTGCGGTGCTCGGACTTTCCTCCCGAATGGATAATTCATCGGGCGATCACCTGCCCGTCTTTGGTCCGGACCCGAATCCCGATGGAACGTCGCTTTCCTCCGCTTTGTTTGGGCCCTCAGTTCAGGCCTTTGGGCACCTCCAGAAAAAGCCACCTCTGGCAATGGAGGCACGGCACGATCTTAAGCCTCTTCTTGACCTCTGTCAGCGTTCTTGGAGGAAGGGTCATCCGGCACACCTCGCATGTTCCATTCTGGATCCGGGAAACGACCAGACCGTTGCGATGGGATTGTCTAAGGCGGGAATACTGAACAAAGAGGGGTTCGGGAAACTGGTCAAGGAGGTCGGATTTTTCCTTTTCAAGGTTCTGGATCTGGTCCTTCTGAAGATCCGAGAACTCTTCGGCCTTCATCCGCTCGGACACGATTTCCTGCTCTCGTTGGGCGAGATCTGTCTCCCGGCTCTTGATCGCCTTCTCCAAGTTCTCCTGGTTTTCTATGAGTTGTAGAATCTCGTCCTGAAGTCTTTCGGCCTCGTCCCTGCGGAACTCCATCTCGGCAAGGTAAGCCTGAATCTCCCGGGAATGCTTAAGATCCTTGTTCTTTTTCTTGTTCTCGGAAATGATGGTTTCGTTGGTTCTGAGCTCTTCTTCCTTTTCCTTCTTCTCCCTCGAAAGCTGGGTCAAGGAATTTTTCTCTGACTCCATAAAGGCTTTCAGAGATTCAAGGTCCGCCTCTTTTTTCTGGAGATTTTCCTTGACGAGCTCAATTTCCTGGTTGATGTGGGCCAATTCGCTGTCAATCGTTTGCAACCGATAAACCAGGGCCAGCGTGTCCTGGACCGAAGGTCCCACGTCCAAGTGACCTATCCTTTCATTCTTGTTCTGTTGATGTGGTGGGCCCACCAGGATTCGAACCTGGAACCAACCGGTTATGAGCCGGTAGCTCTGCCGTTGAGCTATAGGCCCCCTGTGAATGTTACCACCATAACTACCAGTCGAGGAAGCTTTTCAGATGATTGCTTCGGCTGGGATGGCGGAGTTTCCTGAGCGCCTTTGCTTCAATCTGCCGAATTCGCTCACGGGTCACATCAAAGTCCTGTCCAACCTCTTCAAGGGTATGGTCGGTGGACTCTCCGATTCCAAACCTGAGCCGGATCACCTTTTCTTCCCTGTCGGTCAGGCTTCCGAGGGCCTGTCCTATTTTCTTGACCAGATCATACCGTACCGCCGACTCGATGGGTGAAATGGTTTTTTTGTCTTCGATAAAGTCACCCAGATGGCTATCTTCTTCTTCTCCGATCGGAGTTTCAAGAGAAATCGGTTCTCTGGCGATTTTCAGAACACGTCTGACCTTGTCCACCGGCATCTGCATTTCTTTTGCGAGTTCTTCCGGCAAGGGTTCTCGTCCAAGTTCCTGGACGAGATGTCGGCTTGTCCGTATCAATTTGTTGATGGTTTCGATCATGTGGACAGGGATCCGGATCGTCCTGGCCTGATCGGCGATAGCACGGGTGATTGCCTGACGAATCCACCATGTCGCGTAGGTCGAAAATTTGAACCCTCTTTTGTATTCGAACTTGTCGACCGCCTTCATCAGGCCGATATTTCCTTCCTGAATCAGGTCGAGAAACTGTAATCCCCGGTTGGTGTAGCGCTTGGCAATTGAGACGACAAGCCTCAGGTTGGCCTTGATGAGCTCGGCCTTCGCTTCCCGGACTTTTTCCTCTCCTCGGATGATCTGGTGAAGGCTTTCCTTCGCCTCTCCGGGAGAAAGGAGTGTTTCGATCTCCATGATGGCGATCCGATCGTGAGCATGGGAAAACTGCTCGTAGAGATCCTTTTTTTCCGACTCGATATCCGGAACGCTCTCTCCGTCTCCAAGCCTCCTAAGAATCTCTTCTCTGGTATGTCCGATCCTTCGTCTGGACTGTTCGAGAACACGTTCCGATTCCTCAAACTGGTTGACGACGTCACGAAGCTTTTCGACAAGAATATCAATCTGTTTCTGCTGGAGACGCATCTCAAGAATCACTTCGACCACTTCATGACGGATCTTTTTAAGTCTTTCCCGCAACGCTCTTTTTTTCGAAGGATCCTTGAGGACAGACTTCATTTCCTGGGATAGGTCGTTCATTTTCTGGAAATGTTCTTCGATCAGTGTGGTGTGGGAAATGAACCTCTCGGTCGCTTCCCTGAGTGCCGGAGATTTTCCTTCTTCAACGTCTTCTTCCTCGTCGACGTCGACGACATCGCGAATTCCGACGACTCCTGTCTGGATCTTTTCCCTGAGTCCCAGAATGCTTTGTATGGATAGGGGAATTCCGAACAGGATGGAAAAAACATCCTTCTTTCCTTCCTCGATTCTCTGGGCTATCTTGATTTCACCGTCCCTTGTCAGAAGAGGAACGGATCCCATCTCCTTGAGATAGAGTCTGACCGGATCATCGGTGCGGACGAGCGCGGAAAGGGCGGCTTCCTGTGCCTCTTCCGACTCCTCTTCTGCATCAAGACTCTGGATGGACTCAAGCTCTTCGAGTATCTCTTCCTCTTCCGGCTCAATATCTCCAAATTCTGCCTGCATCGATTCATCCTCAACGATATCGATATTCATGTCTCCGAAATAGGTGAGGATCGAGTCCATTTCTTCCGAGTCGACGGCTTCGGAGGGCAGGGCGTGGTTCAGTTCGTCATAGGTCAGATATCCTCGTTCTTTTCCGAGGTTGATCAGATCTTTCATTTCGCTGATTCGTTCGTTCTTTGCCATTCAGGCTCCCTTGTATGCTGAGGATGACACTGGTCCGGTCGTCTCCGAATGTCTTTTGTCCGATCGATCCATTTTCCTTGACATGCGATGTATCATCAGACGGACATCGGCCAGTCGCTGAGTTCGGGATCCCGGATCGGAGGGAAGCTCATACCATTGCTTCCAGAGGAAAGGGTCGTTTTTCAAAAGATCATGGATGGCCGTTGATCCATCAATGTCATGGGACCACAAGTCATCGAGAATCTCCGACAGGGCCTTGTCCGTGATGAACGAAAAATCCTGCCGGGTCCAGATATCTCTTGGATGTGGTGTTGCACCATCGACCCATAGTCGGGCCAGCTCGACCAACAGGTTGCGCCAGCGGAGGCCCGTGTTGTTAAGGGGCATTGATTCCGGATCTGCCACACTTTGCCGGGAGGAGCCCGAAAAACCCGGTTCGCCTCCAGTCAAGAGCTGCATGGCGAGCAAATCCTTCATCGTTTCAAGAATGATGGCCCCTTTTTCGAGAAGCTGCTCCTGTACTTGAAGATCGGAAAAGGACCGGATCATCGAGAGAAAGTCTCCAACGATCTCTCCTCTCCTGGCCTCTCCCGGGTTTTTCTTCATCTGGAAGACACGGGATTCCAGCCAGTCCAGAACGAAGTCCCCCATGGGAAGCGCCTTGTCGAGGGCCATCTGGACGGAGTCGGCCCCAAGGGTTGCGACCCACTGGTCCGGATCCATACCATCGGGAAGCCAGACGGCCTTGAATACAAGATCCGGATCCCAGAGGAAGCGACCGATGACCTTGACTGCCGCATCCCGTCCCGCTTTGTCCCCGTCAAAGAGAAGAATCACTTCCTGGACCTGCTTCTTGAGCAAAGAAATATGGCCTGAGCCGAGCGCTGTTCCAAGAGGTGCGACAACCTCTCCGATACCCGCCTGGGAGAGACGGATCACATCGAAATACCCTTCGACAAGAAGGGCCCGATTCGTTCGTTTCATCGGTTCGAGTGCCTGATCCAGCCCAAAGAGGATTTCACGTTTGCGAAAGTAGGAAGACTCAGCCGAATTCAGGTATTTGGGAAATCGCGAAGACGAATCGATCGTTCGCCCTCCGAACCCGGACGGTGCCCATCCCGCCCTTTCCCGGATTGGAATCATGACCCGGTTTCTGAAAAGATCCCCGAACCGGTCCGGTGTTCCTCCGGACCCTTTCTTTATCATTCCCGTCTTTTCAAGCACATCGAGAAAATCTTTTCCATGGAAAGCATCCGAAGATCCATGCTTGCTATTTGCACCGACAGCATCGGAAAGAACGGAGTGCCCAGGTGCCCAGCCCAACCTGAATCTTGCCAGGGTCTCTTCGGTAAGACCGCGGGATTTCAGAAGGTATGACCTGGCTTCCTGTCCATCGGAGGAGAGCAATGAGTGACAGTAAAGCTGTTCGGCAAAAAGCATGGCCTGCCGAAAGTTTTCCCGTCTGTCCCGTTCTTCCGTCGTTCCTTTTTCAGGGAGGGAGATTCCTCCCTCGGCAGCAAGGGAACGAACGACCTCGCCGAAAGACTTGTGCTCAAGTTTTTCGACCAGCCGGAAGACATCCCCCCCCGTGTGACATCCGAAACAGTAGAAAAGCTGTTTTTCAGGATCAATCTGGAAAGAAGGAGATTTCTCATCGTGAAAAGGACAAAGCCCCACCCATTTGTGGCCACGTTTTCTGAGGTTGATATAGCGTGAGGCCACCTCTGGGAGATCGGTTGCACGCCTGACCATTTCAACCCATTCATCCGCCATTGCTTCTTCCGATCAATTGCCTGGCTTCTTCAACAGGGGAACAGGAGTTCGTCTGTAAAACGGCTCAGGATTTAGCCATCGCCTCGAGAGCCGTCTTTACTTTCTGGCTGACAATCCGGTTATCAGCCCGGCCTTTTGTGTGTGGGGTCAACCATTGCATGACGACCCCCATGCTGCGGGGACCTGAAGCCTTTGTCTCCTGAGCGGCTTCCAGTACCAGGCGATCGAGATCCTGCTCGCTCAAGGGCTCCGGGAGATACACTCGGAGAATGGCCTGTTCGGCTCTCTCTTTTTCTGCCAAGTCGGATCTTCCGCCCGCCGTGAAGCTCACGATCGACTCATCCATCTTTCGAATCATGGATGAAATGATGTCCACGATCTCTTCATCGGAAAGGACGGCCCCTTTCCCCTTCTCGATTTCCTTGTTTTTGATCTGCGCCATCAGGAGACGCAAGGTGGAAAGACGGACGGCATCCCTATTCTTTAGGCTATCTTTTTGGTGATCGAGAAGCTTTTGCCGAAGTTCCATGTATTTTCGCCTTTACCGTTGTCAAACCAAGGAAAAAGAGAGTGTCAGCGAACTGCCAGCCGTGCCCGCTTGAGGGCTTTTTTCCTGGCGGCCAAGGCTTTCTTCTTTCGACGAACCGAAGGTTTTTCGTAATGTTCTCTCTTCTTGACGTCAGACAAAATCCCGGCTTTTTCACACTGCTTCTTGAACCGTTTTAACGCACTTTCGAAGGATTCGTTTTCCTTTACCCGCACACCTGTCATAAATTGAGCTCCTCTGTTTTAAGATAAACCAAGACTTTTCATTATAACCCGAATTGGCCAACCTGTCAAAATGCCGGACAAATTACGGGTATGCGGAAAAATTGGTGAAGGCCCCCTTGAGGGGGAATGGGACAAAATTCCGGACGGCACAGGCTGCTGGTCGAGAGGGCAATCCACTGAATTTCGAATGGAGGTCTGGACACACGAAAGATCATCCGGGAGGCCATCCCATTAATCGGCCCGCGAGCAAGTGAACATGAAGGTGTGGAACGGTCTGTCCTCCCTCTTCTCCCGTATTGACCACCAGCCGATACCCCTTTCGGGAGAGATTTTTTTCCTCGACGAGAAGGAGGGCCTGGGAAAAAAGATTGTCAAGCTCTGGGGCCGCATTTGGTCCCTTCATGAATTCGGAAAGATTGGCGGCATGTCTTTTGGGGAGAATCAGGAAATGGACGGGGGCTTGTGGAACAATGTCGGCGATGATCAAGGTGTGCTCGGATTCCCTGATCCTGGAGGCGGGAATTTCGCCCTGGACGATTTTGCAGAAAAGACATGACGATTCAACGGTCGGCTTTGTTTCCATGATTCCTCCCAAAGGGATAAGAACTTATTTTGACCGTTCCTGTTTTTCCTTGATACCGCTTTTTCCCGATCTTTTTTCAAGGATTTGGAGAATATCGGCCCATGGGATCCCGGCGCGTTCCATCGTGACAAGAAGATGAAAGAGGAGATCGGCCATTTCTGATCGTATCTCTTCCGGATTTTCTTCAAACACGGCTGCCATTGTCTCTCCAGCCTCTTCGACCAGCTTTTTGAGAAGTTGTCCTTTGGAGCCGTTAAGCAGCCTGGAAACGTAGGAGGTATCTGGGCTGTCTGACCATCTTCCGTGGATCATTTTCTGGAGGGACTCGAGTGTTTCAAATGCCGGTGTTGAGTTTTCCCGAAAGAGGATCCGTCCATCGAAGCAGGAATCTGTTCCGGTGTGACAGGTTGGACCGAGAGGTGTGGCCATTACGAGAAAGGAATCCTGATCGCAATCCCATCGGATTTCGTTTAGCAGGAGGTAGTGCCCGGAGCTCTCTCCCTTGGTCCAGAGTCGTTTTCTGGATCGGCTGTAGAAGGTGACACGCCGCGTCTCAAGAGTTCGCTCCAGAGCGGACAGGTTCATATATCCCACCATCAGGACCTTGCCATGCCCGGCATCTTGAACAACGGCCGGAATCAGTGTTTGTCCGTCCTGGAAAAAATCTGGCGGATTCTTTGGGTGGTCAGTCATTGTTCCCGCTCCTGTTCGGAAGGGGAGGGCGAACGGGAATCCCTTCTTCCGATAAATAAACGCGAAGATCCCGGAGAGAGATAGTTCCAAAATGAAAAAGGCTGGCAGCCAGAGCCGCGTCTGCCCCCGCCTTGAAAACCTCCAGAAAATCTTCCATTTTTCCAGCCCCTCCCGAGGCAATGAGAGGGACATCGATAACCTGGCTGACCGCTTTTACCAATTCCAGATCATACCCCATTCCCGTTCCGTCCCGGTCAATGGAAGTCAGAAGGATCTCTCCTGCCCCATTTTGGACAGCCTCCACGATCCATGAGATCGCATCCCTCGTGGTCGGACGGGTTCCTCCGTGAGAATACACTCGCCAGGACCCATCCTCCCTTTTTGCGTCCACAGCAAGAACGATGCATTGGGATCCAAATCTGCGGGCTCCTTCAGACAGGATGGCTGGATCGGCAAGGGCCGCCGAGTTTAATGAAACTTTGTCGGCCCCGCTTTGCAGCGCATGGCGGATTTCTTCGACCGAACGGATTCCTCCTCCCACGGTAAGCGGAAGAAAGACTCGACTAGCCGTTTTTTCAACAATTTCAAAGAGGGTTCCCCGATTTTCAAGGGAGGCGCCAATGTCGAGAAAGCAGAGTTCGTCAGCGCCGATCCGGTCATAGAGCACGGCGGTTTCGACAGGATCTCCGGCGTCCTTCAAGGACTCGAAGCAGACCCCTTTCACCACCCGTCCTCCTTTCATGTCGAGACAGGGAATGATCCGTTTCTTCAGCATGAAGAGGTCTTTGAAGAAAGGGAGAGCGCATGGGAGAGTGTGACCGCGCCGGTATAGAGCGCTCGTCCTATGATCGCTCCGGCAAGGCCCGCCTCTTTTAATTCCTCGATATCTTTTGTTTTTCCGATTCCGCCACTCGCGATGACAGGGACGAGAAGTTCGGTGGCGAGTTTTTTGTAGACGGGGAGGTTCGGCCCGGAAAGCATCCCGTCCCTCAGGATATCGGTATAAACGAATCCCGCCACGCCTCTCCTTGCCATTTCCTTCATGGTCCCGATCGGGTCCCCGGATGTCTCGGAAAGCCATCCGGAAACCGCGATCCGGTTGTTTCGGACATCAAGACCCACATAAAATCTTCCCGGAAATTCCCGAATCATGGCATCGAGAAAGTCGGGGTCTGTCAGGGCGCCGGTTCCAAGGACGAGTCGTTCGGCTCCCTTGTCGAAATAGGACCGCGCCGTTTCTATATTGCGTATTCCCCCGCCCACTTGGACCTTTCCAGAAAAGCTCCGGACAATTTGCTTGATAACCGGGAGATTTTCTGGCACTCCGTTCCTTGCCCCGTCGAGATCGACAACGTGAATCCAGCGGGCTCCTTGCTCCTGGAAGGAAGAGGCGACAGCCAGAGGATCGGTTCCATAGGTGGTCGACTTTGTAAAATCTCCCTGGGTAAGGCGGACGACAGCCCCCTCTTTCAGATCGATTGCCGGATATATTTCCATCAGAAGGCTCCAAAATTTTTGAGAAAGGACAGGCCGATTCCCTGGCTTTTTTCTGGATGAAACTGCATGCCCGTAACCCGGGACCTTCCCACGAGGGACGGATAGGTGTCCTGGTAGAGGGTTTCACCCAGAATGATCGACCGGTCATTTGTGCTGACACGGTAAGAATGAACAAAATAAAGGTCCGGAGATTCCGGGATCCCTGACCAGATGGGATGGTCGCCGCATTTTTGGACTTCGTTCCATCCGATCTGGGGGACCTTTCCGCGGGCTGGGTCGAATGGGATGACAAATCCGGAAAAAATGCCCAGCCCACGGTGAATTCCGAATTCATGGCTTTCCTCGAACAGAAGCTGCATTCCGAGACAGATTCCCAGAAATGGCCGGTCCGATTGAACCCATTCCCGGATGGCGGAAACCCAACCGGATTGTTCCAGTCGCGCCATTCCCTCGCCGAATGCCCCGACTCCCGGAAGGACCAGATGGGTGGCTCCTGAAGAAAGATCGGGGTTTTTTTGTACTGTGACTGTATGACCTGTCGCTTCCAGGGCTTTGGAGACCGAATGGATGTTGCCCATGTCGTAATCGATGACGATCGTCAGGGTTGTTCCTTTCATCAGAGACTGCCCTTTGTCGAAGGGACTCCTGATTGGCGGATGTCTTTTGTGACCGCCTGGCGCAGGGCTCTGGCAAAGGCTTTGAAAATGGCTTCCGCTTTGTGATGGCTGTTTCGTCCTGACAGGAGATGAACATGCATTGTGAAACGACCCTTTTGAGACAGGGACTGGAAAAAATCCTCCAACAGGTCCAGGTCGAAATCCCGAACCCTTTCCCCCCGTTCAAAGGGGACTTCATAAACGAGATAGGGTCTTCCTGAAAGATCGATGACGATCCTTGCCAAAGCCTCATCGAGAGGGGCATAAAAAAATCCGTAACGCGCGATTCCGGCGCGTGATCCAAGGGCGGCATCAAGGAGAGATCCAAGAAGAAGTCCCGTATCTTCGACGGTATGGTGCCAGTCTACTTCGAGGTCCCCTTCTGCTTTCAGTGTCAGATCTATCAGACCGTGACGGCAGATCTGTTCCAGCAGATGGTCAAAAAAGGGCATGCCGGTGGAAATGTTCCCGACTCCTGTTCCTTCGAGGTCGAGGGTTCCGTCGATCCGCGTTTCTTTGGTCGTTCTGGATAGAGAAGCTTGTCTGGAGGAATCAGGGAGATGCTTATTCGATGTGCTCAAATCACCGGATTTCATAGAAAGCCTTTCAAAATGCGCTCGAGCGCGGATAGGAAGAGAGCGTTTTCCTCCTTCTTTCCGACTGTGACCCGAAGACAGCCGGAGAGAAGGGGATGATGGCCGCTGACATCCCGGACCAGAATCTTTTCGTCGAGAAGAAGACTCTGGACTATTGACGGGTTGGCTTTTGTCAGGCGGACGAGGAAAAAATTTGTCCTGGATGGAATCGGGACCACTCCGGGGATGCGTTTCAGGTCTGCCAGGAAGCTCTCCCGAAGACGAATGATCCATCCTGTCTGTTCAAGGAGAAGCGGGAAGAATTCCTTGCAAATGACGAGAGCCGCTTTCTGTGTCACGGCATCCATGTTGTAAGGAAGTCTGACCTTGTTCAATTCCTGGACGATCGAGGGATCTGCGGACAGGATTCCCATCCGTAATCCGGCCAGCCCGAGTTTGGATAGGGTCCTCAGGATCATGAGATTAGGGAAGTCTTTCTGGAGAGGCAGAAGGGTGTCCCGGGAAAAGGGATAGTAGGCCTCATCGATCAGGATTCCGCCGGAGAAACTCTCGCACAACCCTTGCACATCCCTGAGGTTGAGTCCCACGCCTGTCGGATTGTTCGGGTGAGAAAGGACGATGAGTGAGGGGGATTCGGACACAGCGGCGTCGATAAATTTTTTCATGTCCAGTGTGAAGTCGTGTGACATGGGGAAACCTATGACCTTCCTGTCCGCGATCTGAGCCAGAACCCGATACATGGAAAACGTCGGTTCGGCGAGAAGGATCGGTCCAGGTGTGGAAAGAAAAATATTGAGGAGAATCTCGTCGGAACCGTTTCCCAGGAAAATGCAATCCTCCTGCATCTCCAGAACGGACCCCAAAACTTGTTTCAGTTCGCGCGCCTCTCCATCGGGATAGCGATTGAGTGGAAGAGTCGCGATCTCTTCTCCGAGTCTCTGGTGGACCAATGGAGGGAGGTCGAATGGATTTTCCATAGCATCTAGACGAATCGCTCCTTCGGGAGCTCTCTCTACGGGATATCCCCGGGATGCCTTAATCTCCTTTCGGATCCATGGAGGAGGGGCCGACGGGAGAGTGTTCATCTGTCCTGGGTCCTCATCCGTCTTAAGTGGGCCGATCTGGCATGACCTTCTAGCCCTTCCGCCCTTGCCAGAATTTCTGAAACCTCAAGAATCCGCTCCTCTTCTTCGATACACGAACCATGTCCCTTTTCGGTTTCACCCGGAAATCCGAGGAGGCTCGTTCTCTTCATGAAGGTTTCCACTGATATGGGGGAAGAGAACCGGGCCGATCCATTGGTGGGAAGAACATGGCTTGGCCCAAAGCAATAATCTCCGGCGGCTTCAGGAATCGTTTCCCCGAAGAAAATTGCCCCCGCATTTCGGACCAGACGTGCGTATTCCCGACTGTTCTCGAGACAGAGTTCAAGGTGTTCCGGAGCCAGCCAGTCAACAATCTCCTGAGACCCATTCAGGGATGAGACTACGACGATCGATCCGAATTTCTCCAGGGATTGTTCGGCTATTTCCCTTCGGGGAAGGTCCTGAAGCTGATCTTCAGTCTCCTTTTGAACCTGTTTGGCGAGGGTCTGGGAATCAGTGATCAAGATCGCCGATGCAAAAATGTCATGTTCGGCCTGGGCAATCAGGTCGGAAGCGATCCACGTCGGGTTCGCTTTTGCGTCGGCGACAATCACCACCTCGGTGGGTCCTGCGATCATGTCGATTGCGATCTTGCCGAATAGTTGTCGTTTGGCTTCGGAAACATACCTGTTTCCCGGTCCTACGATCTGGTCTACCTCAGGGACAGACCGGGTTCCGAATGCCAACGCGGCAAGCGCATGAACTCCGCCTACGGGAAAAATTCGGTCAACTCCCGAAATATGGCAAGCGCCAAGAACTACGGGCGAAATCCCTTTTGGACCAGCCGGAGTGACGACGCATAACTCCCGAACTCCGGCCACCCTCGCGACGGTTGCAGTCATCAGGACTGTAGAGGGATAGGTGGCGGTTCCTCCGGGGACATAGATTCCCACCCGTTCTATCGGTGTCCATCGGAAGCCACCCATTTCCCGGGATGGGAGAAGATCTCTCATCGATTCCCGAATTTTCGTATGGTAGCGATGGACTCGCTCCCGGGCAAAGGAAAGCGCTTGCTGCAATTCGATCGGCAAGGATTCCCAAGCCGTTTTGGATGCGGCTTTTCCAATCTCTAGGTCACGGGGCGATCCTGAAAATCCGTCCAGAGTTCTGGCCCAGTGCAGGAGGGAGTCGTCTCCCCCGGTGCGGACCGATTCGATGATTTCCGAAACCCGGTTCACGACACTCGTTGCTTCTGAGCCCTGCCCCCTTTTATTGACAGGGGAAAGGAAACGCTTTGCCTCTTCCGTGTTGTGGGCGTGGACAATCAGATTCCGCATGAATAATCCTTCTTAAGAGGGTCCTCAACCCGAAATGAGAGGCAGGAGGGGAAGATGGGGTTTCACGCGATCGATGAGATGGCGAATCGAACTGTTCTTAAGAGGCCATGAAGCTTTGTTGACAATCAGACGTGCTGTTGAAGGAAGAATCTCGTCGACAATTTCCAGGCGGTTCTCACGCAATGTTCTTCCGGTTGCCACGAGGTCAACGATCTGATCGGCCAGTCCTGTCTGTGGGGCAAGCTCAAGGGACCCATAGAGCTTCAGGATCGATACAGGGACCCCTTTGGAAAGGAAGTACATTTCGGTCAGACGGGGATATTTTGTGGCGATCCGTAACGTTCTTTTCTCAACCCGTGATGCCGACTCTCCTATAGGCTGAGCCACTACAAGCCGGCAAAATCCGATATTGAGATCCAGAGGTTCGATCATCCCCCTGTTCTGTTCCTCTATCTGGTCTCTTCCCACAACCCCAAGGTCGGCCCCTCCATGCTCGACATAAGGGATAACATCGGTCGAGCGGACAAGAATCAGCTTGATCGATCCATCGTCTGAAAGGCAGGTGAGGGCACGTGGATTTTTTCGGTAGGAGGCAAATCCCCAGCCCCCCTTTTCAAGAAGGGCCAAGATATCGTCGAACATTTTTCCTTTCGGAATGGCGAGAACAAGGGATGGAGATTTTATGGAAGATCCTCCTGAACTCTTTTGATCCGGGCTCCAAGCGCTTCAAGCTTTTTTTCGATCGCTTCATAACCCCGGTCAATATGGTAGACCCGTTTGATTTCCGTTTCTCCTTCAGCAATCAGGCCAGCAAGAACAAGTCCTGCGGAGGCACGAAGGTCGGAGGCCATCACAGTGGCTCCCTCAAGTTTATTGTTGCCTCGAATAAAGGCCTGGGATCCATGTATTTCGATGTCAGCTCCCATGCGGTTCATTTCCATGACATGGGTGAACCTGTTTTCAAAAACGGTCTCGATCACCGAAGAAGGCCCTTCGGAGACGGCCATAAGTGGAAGGATCTGAGCCTGCATGTCGGTTGGAAACCCTGGATAAGGAAGAGTTCTTATCGAGGTGCCTCTGGGATTTTTGATCGCCCCCAGGCAAATAGAGTTTTTCGAGATGACTGGTTCACCCCCCATGGCTACGAGTACATCAAGTATCGATGAGATGGGTGATGGGTCCACTCCGACAATTGTGACGTTTTCTCCAAGAAGGGCGGCCCCGACCAGGAATGTTCCCGCTTCAATCCGGTCGAACATGATCGCATAGGTCGCATCATGCAATTCGGAGATTCCATCAATACGAATCCTCGAGGTGCCCGCTCCGGAGATCCTGGCTCCCCGCTTAATCAGAAAGTTTGCCAGGTCGGAGATTTCCGGTTCCTCCGCCGCATTGACAATCGTTGTTGATCCCTTGGCCAGAACGGCTGCCATCATGATATTTTCGGTGCCTGTGACGGTCGGGTAGGGAAGGGAGATTTCACACCCCTCGAGACCATCTGTTTCTGCATCGATATATCCATGATGAATCGTGATTGTAGCACCCATTTTTTCAAAAGCCTTCAGATGCATGTCGATGGGTCTTGCTCCGATGAGACATCCTCCCGGCAGGGATACGCGGGCACGCTTCTTTCTGGCCAGCAAAGGCCCCAGACATAGAACCGACGCTCTCATGGTTCTGACAAGATCGTAGGGGGCCTCATAAACAGGCCCTCCATCATCCTGCATCTCAAGGGATTCGCTCCACGTTGAAGAGGGACTGGAGAACTTGAGTCCCGATTTTTCTCCTGGACTCGAAGATAGACGTTCCGATTCAGGGCAGGGCGTTGACTGTACTGGATTGATCCGCACTCCAAGGCGTCCGAGAAGATCGAGGGTCGTTCGGACGTCCCTTAGACAGGGCACATTGCTTAGGGTAAATCGTCCGCCAAGGAGGGACGAAAAAAGGATCGGGAGTGCCGCATTTTTTGAACCGGAGACTCTGACGGTTCCCCTCAACGGATGTCCACCGACAATTCTAAATGCATCCAATGGCTACACCCTCTTCTTCCAGAGAATCACTCTTTCTTGGCCCGGTACATCTTTCAGTATTTTTGGAGGATCAAGGAGGCCATTTTCGTTGTCTCCAGTTGTTGCCCGGAAAAGTTCTGCATTGGCCTGATCAGAGCCGATCTCGAAAACAAGAATTCCTTCTTCCCGAAGAAGTCCGGGCGCAAAAGAAAGAATGTTCCGGTACGCCTCAAGGCCGTCCACTCCTCCATCAAGGGCGGATATCGGCTCATAGCAGCGGATCTCAGGCTCAAGGGATTCGATGACGGCTGTCGGTATGTAGGGTGGATTCGAAACGACGCAATCAAAGAGCGGTCCGGATGACAGCATGTCTCCCCAGTCTCCACGAACGACAGCCAGCCTGTTTTCAAGATTGTATCGGGTCCGGTTAACCTGAAGAACCGAAAGCGCCTTCGGTTCCAGTTCAACGGCAACTCCCCTGGAATCCGGAATTTCCATCAGTATCGAGATGGCAATGGCTCCGGATCCGGCTCCCAGATCAAGGATTCTCAATGGAGAATTCTTTTTTCTGTCTGACCTTTTCAACTCCTGCACACAGCATTGTACTACAAGCTCGGTTTCAGGTCTTGGAACAAGAACACCCGATTGAATGGTCAGGAATCTTCCGCAGAAGTCAACTTCCCCTACTATCAAATGAAAGGGCTCTCTCCTGATTCTTCGCGCGATCCAATTTTGAAAAAGATGAACCTTATCCGGTTCTAGAGGGGAAAAAGCTTGAGTCCATACGCCCGTTCTCGACCCGAGAACCGCTTCCATCAGGTATCGGCTTTCCTCTTCCGGGCGATCCAGATGGCTTTCGAGAGCTCGGCAGCCCCATCGGATCCAGTCGGAGACTGTGACCGGATGGGGCGGAGCGGAGTCACTTAAGGACATCAGGTAAGATTCTTGATTTCTTCGGCCCGGTCATGTGCCCGAAGGGCATCGACCAGAGGATCGAGCTCCCCTTCCATGACCCGGTCGAGCTGATAAAGAGTCAGACCGATCCGGTGATCGGTCACACGGTTCTGCGGAAAATTGTACGTTCGTATTCGCTCTGACCGGTCTCCGGATCCGACAAGGCTTTTTCTATGGGAGGCGATCGCTTCGTTCTGACGAGCTACTTCCTGTTCAAGAATTCTTGATCGAAGAACCGACATGGCCTTTGCCCGGTTCTTGAGCTGGGAGCGTTCGTCCTGACAGCTGACAACGATACCTGTCGGAATATGGGTGATTCTTACCGCGGAATAAGTCGTATTAACGCTCTGCCCGCCTGCTCCGGAAGAACAGAATGTATCGATTCGAAGGTCTTTCTGGTCAATATCAACTTCGACTTCCGATGCTTCAGCCAGAATAGCGACAGTAACTGTTGATGTGTGGATACGCCCTCCGGCCTCGGTGACGGGAACCCGTTGAACCCGGTGAACCCCACTTTCATATTTTAATCTGCTGAAGGCATTTTTTCCCTGCACATAAATGATGAATTCCTTGGCTCCGCCGATGTCAGTTTCATTGGACTCCATTATTTCAGCCCGGTAGCCCATCTTTTCAACATATCGAAGATACATTCTTCCGAGCTCGGCTGCAAAAAGTGCGGCCTCGTCTCCTCCCGCACCCGCCCGAATCTCGATAAAAAGATTTCTGTCGTCCCGCTGATCCTTTGGAAGAACGGCATCGACCATTCTCCCTTCAAGGGTCGACAGGGTATCACGCAAGCGCTTGTCTTCTCCTGCAACGAGATCACCCATTTGGGGGTCTGCCCGAATTTCATCAAGATCGTCTTGTTCTTTTTTGAGTTTTTTCCATTCGTCGAACAGAGTGACGACAAGGCTCAACTCGGCCTGATCCTGAGCAAGCTTTCTGAATTGATCGGGATGACGGGCGATTTCAGGGCTCGCCATTTTTCCTGATAATTCGTCGTAGCGATCTCTCAATGACTGGAGTCTTGGAAGGATCTTTTCCAGAATGCCTGAGGTCAATTCCATCGAGAATCCGTTAGGTCAAGACTTCTTTGAATCCTCTTTTCGATACTTTTTCATGAACCGCTCAACGCGACCTTCAGTGTCAATGATCTTCTGCGTGCCCGTGAAGAAGGGATGACACATATTGCAGATATCAAGACGAAGATCTCCTACAGTCGTTCTGGTTTCAAAGACGTTTCCGCAGGCACAGCTGATTTGTGCCGGCATGTATTCCGGATGTAAATTTTTTTTCATTGAGTTTCTCCACTTTTAAGTAGGTTCCTGATGCTGATCAACCTTTCATCATCTTTTCGAGAAAATCTTTGTTGCTTCGACTTCCCTTCATGTTGCTCAGAAGATATTCCATGTCCTCCTGGGCATTGTTGGAATTCATCGCCTTGCGAAGTATCCATATTTTATTAATGTCATCCTTGTCCAGCAAGAGCTCTTCCTTGCGGGTACCGGATGTTGTTGCGTTGATCGCAGGAAACATGCGTCTGTCTGCAAGGTTGCGATCCAGATGCAGTTCCATGTTGCCAGTCCCCTTGAACTCTTCAAAGATGACATCGTCCATGCGGCTTCCGGTATCGATCAGCGCTGTAGCAATGATGGTCAGGCTTCCACCTTCTTCAATATTTCTGGCAGATCCAAAGAATCGTTTCGGTCTTTGAAGCGCATTTGAATCCAGACCGCCTGAAAGAACTTTTCCGGAGGGAGGGGTCACGATATTAAAGGCTCTGGCCAAACGTGTGATGCTGTCGAGCAGGATGACGACGTCTTTTTGTGATTCGGCAAGGCGCTTCGCCTTCTCCAGAACCATTTCCGCAACCTGGATATGTCTCTGGGGGGGTTCATCGAAGGTGGAGCTTACAACCTCTCCCTTGACTTGACGAATCATGTCGGTCACCTCTTCTGGACGTTCGTCGATAAGCAGAACGATCAGGGAGATTTCAGGATGGTTCCGGGATATGGCTTTCGCAATTCCTTGAAGAAGGACTGTTTTTCCGGTTCTGGGAGGGGCTACAATCAGTCCCCGCTGCCCTTTACCTATGGGAGTAAGAAGATCGATGACGCGCATCGACAGATCTTCCGGATTGTTTTCAAGGCGAATACGCTCCATCGGATAAAGGGGGGTCAAATTATCGAAAAGGATTTTTTCCCGCCCGACCTCCGAATCTTCGTAATTAACCTTCTCCACCTTGAGCATGGCGAAATACCGCTCACCTTCCTTTGGGGGCCTGATCTGACCCCAAATGGTGTCCCCTGTCCTCAGATTGAATCTACGGATCTGGGATGGAGAAACATAAATATCGTCAGGACCCGGGAGGTAGTTATAGAGCGGAGAGCGGAGGAACCCAAAGCCATCCTGAAGGATTTCAAGAACTCCTTCACCATAAATGACTCCATTCTTTTCGGATTGGGCCTGAAGAATGGCGAAAATGAGATCCTGCTTGCGCAGATTGACCGCACCCTCGATATGGTAGCCCTTGGCGACATCGGTCAAGTCGGCAATGCTTTTTTCCTTCAGTTCGGCCAGGTTCACACAATTTTCTCGATCATCCATCTCTTCGAAGACCCTCCGTTATCATCCAGTACTCCTCATTGGGTAAAACGTTATTAACAGATTCCTGTTCCATGAATGACTTCTCCGCGCTGAAGGGGTAGAAAACCTGTTCCGGACCGACCATATCATTTACGCCAGCAAGGAATGCTTTTATCCGCGATAATCATAAAAACCAGCAACTGTTATGAGATAATTGGTCGCTTAGAGATTCTTGGGAGAATCTGTCCATCAGCATCGGAGAAACCAGCTCTTGGAAAATCATTCGGGCCTCTGATTTCCGAAGGGCTTGCTACAAGCGACATTCATTCTCAGGCACCCAGTCCGTCTTGTCCATAAAGGGGTTTGGGCAGAAGAGAGATGAACAACAAAACTTTAAATCCGCAATAGTTCTTCTGATCGCTGTTATATTCTTTTTCAAGGTCTTGTCCAAGGGGAGGAATCAATTGGTTGGCCGATGATTTTTCTCTGGATAGGTTAAGCCGAGAGCGGATCGCTCCAATAACGTGAACTATCAAACGCAGCGATGCGGGAGACTCTGAGAATTTCAGGGCCAGAAACAATCCATTGATGTTTTCGGTTTTCCGGAGAGTGTATTGACCACCTCCGATGATTAAAGCCGGAAAAAAGATTGTTGTCAAGCATGAAAGCCTGAACAGGCAAAAAGTCGGGGGAGGGCCCGAAAGGCGCCCAGCCCCCCGTCTCTGTTCATATCAGAACAAGCGACCCGGTTACTTGGCTGCTGTGTTAAGAAATTCGGGTTTCAGGTTCCCGGCAGCTTCTTCGTGAACAGGCTGCTTGGAGACCCAGTCCGCGGATCCTTCGATGCAGGACATATCGCCTTTGCAACCAAGGCTTCTTTCGTAAATTACAGCCTCCCATGCCTGCTTTTCGGTGATCTGGCCTGCTGTGACGAAACCAACCATGGCGGGTTGAAGAGGAGAGCCGTTTGAAACGACCCAGAACATTTCTCCAGAAGTGCGGACCTGCTCAAACTGGGAGTTGGTGAAATTCCGCGGGGCAGGATCCATTCCGGCAGCACCAGGACCATTACCATCACCGGCAGCACCATGGCAGGTGTAACAGGTTCCGGCTCCATTGAATACATCCTTGCCTTTGGCAATCATGTCTGCCGTGACGGCAAAGGGGGGCTTCATAGCTTTTGCTGCTGCGATCTGATCAGCCGGAACCCGGGGCTTGAGAATGTCGAGTTCGCCGGCATTGGCAGACATCGCGGAAAAGCCGATGGCGGCTACACCCAAGACTGCCATTTTCCATGTTTTCATAAGACCAACCCTCCGTAGAGTTAATGCAGATAGGATATAAGGAAACCTCATCGCGAACAGGAGATACTGGAGCAGGACAGAACCGATCGGGGCCAATTTGTTTACAGGAATATCCCGAAAGAGCCCCGTCACCTTGAGGATCGCTCCGACTTCTCTTGCTCCGCAATGACCTGTTTGGGAAACAACGCTCATTAAATCACTGCGATCTGTGGTTGTCAAGGGGAAATGATGGAGGATCAAGACATTTGCTAACCTGATCTGCTTTCATGATTAAAACGAAGGTTTTCATTGCCCTTTTTTGCCGACAGGAGTAGTATCCGCCCATGCCTTTTCTTCAGGGAGAACCCCTTATCCTTTATCTGCCCAATGGGCGGACCATTTCGATCCCATGCTTGCGGGAAGGCCTTAAAACCCACGTCGACGGCCATCTTGTTCCCCACATTCTACTCATGAAAGAGGGTTCTGAAGGCGTTCCTTTTGCACTTGAGCGCGGCGGATGGGTGCTTCCCTTTCGTCCGACCCATGGGGAATCCCTTTCAACCCTCAAACGTCGAACACAGATTATTTATCCCAAGGATCAGGGACTTATTCTGATGTGGGCCGACATAAGGCCTGGCCACCGGGTTCTTGAATCCGGAATCGGGAGCGCAGCCCTTACTGTTTCCCTCCTAAGAATGGTTCGTCCTGGAGGGTCAGTCGTCTCCGTTGAAAGGCGGCCTGAGCACGCCGAAGAGGCTATTAAGGTGATAAAGTCTCTGGATCCGGCCGGACTGAATGACCATAATCTGGTCATTGGGGATATGTACGAGTCCGACCCCGACGGGGTAGCCTCCCCGAAATTCTTCGGAACATTCGACCGAGTCGTTCTTGATCTCCCCGAACCTTGGAAAGCGATAGCCAATGTCATGAAATCTCTCAGACCCGGGGGGATCCTGCTGACTTATGTTCCAACCCCCCTTCAGGTTCACACTCTATCGCTCGCTCTTCAGGAAACGGGACATTTCCACCTGATCAGGACTGTCGAATCGATTGTTCGGGATTGGGAGTTTGGTCCTCAGAGTGTCAGACCAGCCCACCGCATCATTGGACATACGGGGTTTATTACAACGTGCCGTTTTTCTCCGGAAGCGAAGCCATATATTCCCTGGGAACCACCCTTTTAGCCGCTCGTGGTCAGATTCTGTAAAGCTCAGGGCGCCTTTGTTGAAAAAAGTCACTTTTTCCGGCCACCTTTTTTGAAAGCGCTTCGAACGGGGAAACGTCTGTGATCAACATCTCCGTATTTTCGCCGCTTGCCTGTCCTAAAACTACTCCATTTGGAGAAATGATCTGGCTTTTTCCGATATAGGTCAGTGGTTTTTTCCCGCCACGCTCTTCTTTCCCCACCCGGTTGGCTGTAACGGTAAAAATCCTGTTTTCAACCGATCTCAGTATCATTCCCTGAGGCCCGAACGGGAGCACCCAGTTCGATGGATGTGCGACGATGAGGGCACCACCCAAAGCCAAAGATCGTAAAGCTTCCGGGAAAAGCCAGTCGAAACAGATCATGACCCCCATTGGACCAAAAGAGGTCGGGATTATCGGGAGAGGTTTTTCCCCCTCGATAAATAAATCTCGCTCCTCGTCAAATAGATGGATCTTGTCATAGGAAGCAAGGAGCATCCCTTCAAAAACGACCAAGGCACTATTCGTTATCCCCTTTGATCTTCTGATTGGAAGTCCTCCGACAACGATGGCTCCTGTTTTGAACGACAATTCCGTAAAAAACTGAAAGGTTGGACCGGTTTCCTCCTCGGCGAGACGATCAAGCTCGGTGTCGGATACAAACTGGTAACCCGTTGCAAAGAGTTCGGGGAGAACGATCAGATCTGTCTTGTCTTGGGTCTTTGCCAGGACAAGCTGTCTGACCTCATCAATATTTTTCTCGACCGATCCAAATTCAGGAGAGTTCTGGACTACTCCGACTCGAATTTTCTTTCCTGTTTCCGTCATTTTCTTCGGCTCCGAAGAGATTGTCGTTTAAAAGCACTCGTGCTAGCATGGAAAAATTATATCATTTATGGGTCTGCAGGGGACTTCCGATTGTCTGGGCCCTTTCGGCCAAGGGCATTTTTCCACCGGAGTATTTTTTGGTCTCAACACTTTCGAGGTTGGTCTGGGGTTTTCGGAATTTGCTTGGGAGGAATTCCCTCCTGAACTATTTTTGAGAATTTCGGCTTGCTACTTCCCTGAAATCGGTATTATTTCAGGAATATTCAGGTCGGTTTTACATCGGAAATCGGGTGTCATAATTTAGAAAGCAGGAGAGGTTTGCAGAGAAGCTATCGCCGTATTCCCTCGATCCAAAAGGATAAGAGGGTACTTTTCCGGTTTTTTTCTCCAGCATTCTTTTCTGTATTGGCCATAGTGATGCTTCTTTTCCTTGGTAACGGTGTCCATCAGCCAGCCTGGGCCATCGATATCGACAACCAGGACGGACTTCCGGATTTTTCGAGTCAATCAGGGTCTACCACGTCGGAGTCCATCAACCCATTGGGTGCGCCCGGTCAGATTCTTTTTCAGGCCGATATCGGATTCGTTCCAACGAGTGGTCCGACTGTTACCGGAGCGATCGGCAACGAAGGTCTTGGTACAGGATTTCTCGTGGGTCTTGAAGGCGGGTACACCATCTACCCGAACCTTGCCTTAACTGCTGGAGTTTCAGTCCATGCCTTTGGAAACGATACAAATATTCCTGTTCTTATCGGCGCCCAGTATTTTTTTGCTAATGGCGGGGGTTTTCCGCTGACATTCGCCAATACTCCTATAAATATTGTTCCTTATCTTGAATTTGCCTTTGGCCCCGCCTTCAACTCTTCAACGGCCAGCAATGGGACATCCGTTGGAGCGTTGGCCTTTGCATTTCGAGTAGGGCCAGGAATTATGGTCCCCCTAGGATCGATCAAGCATCAGGGGATTTTCTTCGAAATCGACTATGAGAACCAGTCTGGTCCTTTTTCTGGGGCTGGCATTTCTTCATCCGCCATGATTCTGGTCCCGGTCAAAATTGGATACATTACTCTTTTTTAGTCGAATTTATTTGAAAAACGTCGTAAATCTTCGGATTTCAGACCGGAGATATAAGGCGTGCCTCGCATTATGGTAGAATGAAAAACATGAAGACCCGCCAGGCCGCCAAATTCCTTCTCCTGTTCAGGAGGATCACCTGTCCTGATTCGCGGTGTGGGTCCGGTTTGTGTGGAACAAGGCCCTTGATCTTCTGAGGAGGCGGCTTGATGACGCAATCCCGCGCCTGTCCTGGGGGGATCTGGCCAAATTTCATCCTGTGGTGGTCCAGCAAGGAATACGGGTTTCAACGATCCGACCAGCCAACCAGCAGACCCTCAAGACCCTCGATCGGGCCGTTTGGGAGTCTCTGGACCGGACAAACACCAACCGGGACCAGGAGGGGCTGACCGTCCTTTCCAAGTTCGGATCGGTCAAGGTTCGGGTCTCGCGGCTGATCGCGTGGAGTCTCAAAAACGCTTCCGTGATCCAGAAGGAGGGCCAGTGGACCGTCTCCCTCCAGACGGAGACCTCGGAATCGGTCGCTTCGATTGGCCCGGAGATCGGCCGGGACCCTAGGGCCGTCTCCTTGGCCAGGTTGTCGGACGGCACCCGGATCCCCCCGGCTCCGGATTTGGTCCTCGACATGAAGCGGGCCGAAAAGAAGCTCGTCCGGGAGCCAAGAATACTCTCCAGAAAGTACCGGAAGGGGAGGAAGAGCCACAACGGAAGCAAAAGGGTCGGATGGCGAGAGCCCACGAACGGGTCAAGAACATGCGTCTGGATTGTCTCCAGAAGATCTCGCCGATCTCGGCTGAACCCAAGCCGTGGTGGTTGTCGAGGACCTGAAGATCCGGAACATGTCGCGGAGCGGCCCGGGCACCCGGGAGAACCCCGGACTGAACCGCTCCATCCTGTCGGGGATGGGGGGGATGCTCCTTTCCCTTCTTTCCGGTTTCGCGGCGAGCGAAACGAGAGGGAAAGGAGGATGTCAATGTGAGAATCTGTCGCTTGGACACCAGTTCCGGGAGATGACTAAGAGCAAGAGGTCCTCATGATCCAGGTCTCAGGTCTCGACCATGTAGCCATCCCTGTAACGGATATGAACAGATCCCTTCACTGGTATCAAAATGTTCTTGGCCTTGAACGAAGGTACGAGAAGGAGTGGGGGACTGATCCGGCTTTTTTGTGTGCAGGCGAGAGCTGTATTGCGCTTCTGAAAAACAACGAAAACGTTCTTGCTCCATGTTCTCCGACTGTCCGTCATTTTTGCTTTAGAATGACCCGACGGTCTTTTGATGAAGCTGTGATCACATTGAGGAAAATGGGAATTCCCTTTTCCATGGATGATCATTTTATTGCTGATTCTCTCTACCTTCAGGATCCGGATGGTCATTGGGTAGAACTGACGACCTACGAGCGAAACCCTCTTCCAGAGGCCTAAAGTTGCTCACTTTCCTTGACAATGAACTTGGATGAAGCTTATCTTATGAACATGAATCCACTTCTTACAACCGGCGTCAATAGTATATGGACAGCCTACCAGGCGCAGATGGAGGCAGTAGAAGTACGGTTACGCCTTATTCTCAAGGATGTTGTTCCTCTTGCCAGTGACATGACTTCTTATATTGTTAGTGGAGGAGGGAAAAGGCTCCGTCCTCTTCTCATGATTATTTCATCCCGCCTTTCGAATTCAGAAGGTGACAACTCCATCCTTCTTGCTTCGGTTGTTGAACTGATACATACAGCGACTCTTTTGCATGATGACGTAGTCGACAGTGCGGATCTGAGACGAGGAAAGCAGGCAGCTCACCAGAAATGGGGGAACCAGCCCGCGATTCTTGTGGGGGATTTCCTCTATGCAAATTCTCTCTGGCTCGCGATGGGTTTGCATAATCATGAAGTGAATGACTCGCTGACCTTGGCTTGCAAAAAAATGTCTGAAGGAGAAATCCTGGAACTTTTTCTTGACAAGAACCTTGAGGCGAGCGAAGAAGATTATTTCAATGTTGCTGCATGCAAGACAGCTACGTTGACTGCAAGCACCTGCCGCCTTGGAGGTATTCTGGGGGGGGTTTCTGAGGAAAGGAAGCTCGCCCTGGAACAGTTCGGGTATTTTGTCGGCATGGCCTTTCAGGTAGCCGATGATGCTCTCGACTATATGGCGAGCGAAGAACGTCTTGGAAAAACTCTGGGGAGAGATTTGGCTGAAGGAAAAATGACTTTGCCACTTATCCATTGCCTGGCAAATACTGACTCTGACGGCCGTTCTCATCTACATTCAAAGATTGGGCTGGGAGAGATTCATTCTGAAGATTTGGGGGAGGTCCTTTCCTTGATGAAAGAAACTGGATCGATTGAATACTCCCTTTCCAGAGCCAAGGAATTTACCAATATGGCACAGAAGAATCTTAGCCTCTTTCCTGATTCGCCCGCAAAGCATCATCTGCTTGCATTGTCCGATTTTGTCATCTCCAGGGATATGTGATCCCTAAACCAAGCAAATATATATGGAGGACCCATTGGCTGATTTAATTCCCTTCAAAGGTCTGATCTATTCCGATTCGTTCAGAAATTCAATGGAGCAGGTGACAACGCCCCCTTACGACATCATTTCGAAGGAGGCCCAGAAAGCTTTCTATGACCGTCATCCGGATAATGTCATCCGACTTGAGTTGCCCATTCCTCCTGCCACAGAAACACCGGAGAACAATCGTTATACGAATGCGAAAAAGGACCTGGACCGCATGATTCATTCCGGAGCGTTGAGGATAGACGATGCTCCCAGTCTCTACTGTTATTCCATGACCTTTCGTGATCCCCTTTCAGGACTCGACCGGACGATTCGCGGGTTTGTCGGAAGAATCAGACTCGAAGAATGGGAAAAAAAGATTGTCTATCCCCATGAGAGGACACTTCAAGGGCCTAAAGAGGATCGAATGGCCCTGTTCAAGGCGACTGGTTGCTCCTTTAGCCAGATCTATTGTCTTTATCCCGATAAGGACAAGGAGATCATGGCACTCCTGGGAAAACAATCCAAGGAGCGTTTCCGATGCAAAGACGGCGACAATGTCATGCATGAACTTGGATCGGTGCGGGACAAGGCAACGATTGATGCTGTTGTCTCCGCTTTTTCCAAAAAATCCCTCTTCATTGCCGACGGCCATCATCGCTATGAGACCTATCTTGCATACCGTAATTATCGGCGCTCTCTGGAGGCCTCACCCGATCCTCAAGCCAGCTATGAGTTTGTAACAGTTTTCCTTGCGGCATTGGAAGATGAAAATTTATCGGTCCTGCCCACCCACCGCCTTGTCAGGAATTTAACTCCTAAGGGAGGTGAAGAATTTCTGGCGGCCTTGGGTGCCCGAGGAGAGATTTCGCGCTTTCCAGCTTCTTCCTCCGCCGAATTTCTCAAAGCCCTGAGAAATAGCCCGAAAGAAGCGGTTGTGATCGGGGTTGCCGTCAGGGACAGGGATGAGCTCCTCCTCTGTCGCCTGAACGTTCAGAAAAGTGAGGGGGTAAAAAGCCTGGATACCTATTGGCTTCAGGAAGGGGTTCTCTCCCCCCTTCTGGGTATTACCCCGGAACGAATCAAAACGGAAGATCTCCTGAGGTATGACAAGTCAGAAAATTCTGTCATTGAAAAAGTCTTGAAGAGTAAGGAGTATCCGTTGGCCTTCTTTATTCGCCCTGTCTCTGCCAAGGTGATCGAGGAGGTTTCTCTAAGGGGCGAGTTGATGCCACAAAAATCAACCTATTTTTATCCAAAACCATTGACAGGTATGGTAATGGCGACGTTATAGATTGTCTTTTGAGGATAATGGACGCAGTTTGAGGTTGTCGATTGCGTCCTGCATATCCTTTGGAATCTTTGAAGTGAAAAGAAGTTCCACTCCTGTGACCGGATGAAGAAATCCCAGACGTGCGGCATGGAGCATGATTCTTGGAAATGACCTTTCCTCACGAATTCCTCTCCTCTTGTAAATCGGATCACCTGCCAACGGAAAGCCCAAATGTTGGAAATGTACCCTTATCTGGTGCGTCCTTCCCGTTAGGAGGGTGATATCGACGAGAGAGTATCCCTCAAGATATTGGGATATGACCCTGTATTTGGTGGTTGATGGCTTTCCGGAAGAGGTCACGGCAAATTTTTTCCTGTCCCCGCTTGAGCGGCCAATAGGCGCATCGATAGTTCCCCGTTTTGAGGGGGGCCACCCATTCACCAATGCAATGTAGTTTTTGCTGACGGTTCTTTCCCTGAACTGGCCCATAAGCTGATCAAGAATCTCCGGTGATTTTCCGATAACCATCAATCCAGATGTATCTTGGTCAAGTCTATGGACCAACCCCGCTCGGGTTGGCTCCCTGGACGGGTCTGACCATTCTTCCTTCTGGAAATGGCCAAGAAGACCATTCAGAAGTGTTCCGCTTCTGTGTCCGGGAGCCGGATGAACGACAAGGGAGGGAGGCTTGTTGAGAACAAGAATGGCATTATCTTCAAATATGATGTCCAGGTCCATATCCTCCGCATGATCTTCAGAGGAGACTGGCGGAGGGATATGGACTGTGATGAGGTCTCTTCCGCGCACCTTGTAGGATGCGGCAGCAGGGTGACCATTTACTGTTATTAAGCCTTCTTCAATGATTTTCTGGATTCTTGAGCGAGAAAAGGGGAGGCATTTTTGAGAGAGATAGTGGTCTAGCCTTTTTTTGGATTCTCCTGGATCAACCTGGTACATTCGGCAGGATGCGGAATAGTCCTCTCCTGGAGCCAGAACATTGGCTGGCCGGTTTTCATCGAAGTTTCCTGGAGCTGAATGAATGATCTCAATGCCGACTGACGGATCTATCCTTTTCAACCTGCTCCCGGGCCTTTTCCAGAAATGTCTTTATATCCGAATTTCCTGGATCCTGTTTTTGTGCAATTTTCCATTCGGCAATAGCCCGTTCGTAGTTCTCCTGGTCCATATAAATTGAACCAAGGTCGATTCTTGCCTGAAGATTCATCGGGTTCATGTCGAGTGCTTCTTCAAGGACGCTTATGGCTCCGTCCTTGTCTCCAACCATATTGAGAGTCCACCCGAGCTCCCGCATTGTCTCATCGCTTGGTTCGATTTCGATGGCTTCTTCTAGTTCCATGATGGCTTCATCCCATTTTCCCTGTTCCGAGTAAAGAAGGCCGAGCAACTGATGGACTCGGGGGTGAAGAGGATCGATATCTGTCAGCTGGAGAAAATACCTTTCAGCTTCCTCGAATCGGGCATGTTCGAAATAAATTTTTCCGATGGTTTCGTATGCGTCCGTATTTAGGGGATCTTCCAGGATCAGGTCGTTAAGAATCAGAACCGCTTTCTTTGGATCGGCTTTTCCATGTGCGGCAAACGCCAAATGTAGGGAAATATCCCTTTTTTCAATGATATTGGGAGAGTCCTTGATCAATGATTCTCCCAATGCTTCTGCTTCGTCAAATTTCTTGAAATAGATCATGAGATGAAGTGTATAGATGTTCAGTTTTCTGTCCGAACCCAGGGTTTTCCGCCAATCGGTGACTCTTTTCATCGCTTCATCAAAACGACCGCCCTGAATAAGGGCATCGATCATCAAATACCGAAAAGGCAGAATTTCCGGGTTGGTCAATATTGAGGCTTCTGCGAGATGGAAGGCCTTGATCCATTCATGGTTTTCGAGAGCCAGCTGTATTCGGGTGATACGGCTTTTTTGATTTTGGTCCATGCCGATCTCCTTCTAGCCGTTATTCTTTGAATGAAACATACGGAGGTTATGGATCAAATGAGGCTCTTTTCTGTCTCTTCTCCTCGAACAATTGGAAGAGGAGAAGCAATGATACTCCTATAACGATTCCAGAGTCTGCAATGTTGAATGCCGGCCAATGGTATCCATGAATATAGAAATCCAGAAAGTCAACAACCCTTCCGTGGATCAGTCGGTCCAGCAAATTCCCTGCAGCTCCTCCCAGAATAAGGGCCAACGGGTAAAAGTCAGAGCTTTCTGTATTTTTTTTTCGATTGCTGTAGACAACGATGGCGCCCATCGCAATAATCGTAAATACGATGAAGACCTTTTGATTGTTTTGGGCTAATCCCTGAGAGAATAGTCCAAAAACGATCCCTGCGTTTCTGACGGAAACAACCCTGAAAAAATGCGGGATGATGTCTTTAGCCGTGCCGACTGCCATTTGTGTCATAACCAGATATTTTGTCACCTGATCGGCCAGAAGGATTAAGGCAGAGAGAAGACCGTAGGCAACCCAGCTCTTTTTATACAAGAAAATCCTTTGGAAATTCGATCAACACTGAACCCCGCCATATTGACATTTTCTAGAAGTGAATCTTGTTTCTTCTGCAAGGCTGCAGGACTTTCTTTATTATTGTATCACAATCTTTTTTTGTCTGCTTTATAGACAGAATTTCCGGAAAAACGTGGTTCAAGAGACGATTACTCCATGGCATCGTTTACAGATCGACCATCCTTCCTCGTTGATCCCAGTACTTTTTTTCCGCTGCCAGCACCTTTCGCATTTGTTTCCTTCGGCAACCATGATTATCAGGTCGATTCCCAGTTCTTCGATCCTTGTGGTCGATAAAACAGGAATGGATTCATTTGGGGAATTATTTTCTTCCCATGAAAATTCGGAAACAATAAAGAATGTTTCATAAAATGAATCCGGTCTTTTGTCCGGGTTCAGGGATTCCTGGTTTCCGGAAATCCTTAAATGAAGTTCCATTGTTGTTCCGATAATTTTTTCTTTTTTTAAATCGTCGACCATTTTTCCGAATGCGGCTCTGATCGGCAATAGTTTCTCGACCTGGGCCTCAATTTTCGGTCGGATTCTGTCCTGACGCAATTGGGGGAATGCGCTTGTCATGATTTCGACGGCAGATTCTCCCCGGGGTTTTTTATCGAGAATTTCTTTATGCCCTGAAATTTCTACGGAAGTGAATGGAAGAATTGGATGGATGACAAAATTTAGCTCTTCCAGAAGGATGTAAAGAGTATTCTGAGTGCCTCTTCTGAGTTTTCCGTCGGATTTCTCTGCATATAATCTGTCTTTAATCATATCGAAATAGTGAGCGGAAAGGGAAATAGAACAAAAATTGTTGAGTAACTGGACGACATGGGCAAAACGGTAGGACTGATATGCCTCGAATATTGTCTCCTTTGTTCTTTCCCAGACAGAAAGGATCCACATGTCCAGAGTGTCTGTTGACTCCTCCATTTGGGAAACAGACGGGTAATCGTAGAGGTTGCTCAGCATATAGCGGAAGGTATTCCTGATTTTCCGGTAGGAATCGACCAGATTGTTGAGGATTTCTATGGAAAGTCTTGTATCCTCTTGATAATCTGCCGCTGCGACCCATAGTCTGAGCACATCTGCCCCATATTTGTCGGTTATTTCGGATGGCGCGATGACATTGCCCAGAGTTTTCGCCATTTTTTTCCCTTGTCCATCTACGACGAATCCATGAGTCAATACCGTGGTATAAGGAGGAGCGGATTCGAGAGCCATTGATGTCAGGAGGGATGAGTGAAACCACCCCCGATGCTGGTCCGACCCTTCCAGGTAGAGGTCAGCCGGCCATTTGAGGTTTGCCCTTTTTTTCAATACGGCTTCGTGGCTAACTCCGGAGTCAAACCAGACATCGAGGATATCGTCTTCGAGGTATAGACGGGATCCATCACAATGCGAACATTTTTTTCCTGCGATCAAATCCGCTCGTTCATTCTCATCGAACCAGAAATCAACACCCGCTATTTCTGCCCTGTCGGCGATACTATTGATGAACGCAGCTGTCAAGGTGCTTTTTCCACAATCCCTGCAGCCGATCGCGGGGATGGGGACACCCCACGCTCGCTGTCTTGACAGGCACCAATCGGGTCTTGTCCCAATCATTCCCCTGATTCTGTTTTCGCCTTTTTCAGGAATCCAATGAATTGTTTCGATCGCATCAAGGGTTTTTTCCCTCAGATTCTCTTTGGACAAGGATAGAAACCATTGCGATGTCGCCCTGTAAAAAACTGGATTTTTGCACCTCCAGCAATGGGGGTAGGAATGAAGGAGGATCTCTTCGAATATCAGTGTGCCTGTTTCTTTTAGTAGAGAGGTTACCAGCGGGGAAACCTCATGAATTCTTAAGCCGATCCAGTCAGGACTTATTTCTCCTATTTTTTCTCCGAAACGGCCTTTTTCGTTTACCGGTGTTTCCGTCCCAAGCATATTTTCCCGCCCCACCTGAAAGTCTTCTTCTCCATGGCCAGGGGCGATATGAACCAGACCCGTTCCTTGGTCTGTTCCCACGAATGTTCCTGATACAAGGGGGACGGTCCGGTTCTTGATAAATGGATGTCTCAGTCCAGGCGTTTCATCAATGAGTTCTCGCCCTGTTTTCTTTGCTATAAATTCACTTGATTCAATGATTTGTTTCCATGGATTACCTTCTTCTGTCGCCAATCTGTTAGCGATCTCTTCCGCCAGAACAAATTCACTGCCTTTTTCCATATTGAGGGTGTCATGAGTCAGTCGGAAAATGGCGTAGGGTATGTCCGGATTGACAGCAACCGCCCGGTTTGCCGGCAGTGTCCACGGGGTAGTGGTCCAGATTGGAAAGTGTCTCTTGTCCGCTGGAGAGATGCTGGTAAAGAGCACTGTGACTGAAATCGACTTGTGCGGGGCGTACTCGACCTCTGCGTCTGCCAGGGCCGTTTCGCAATAACCGCACCAAAGAACGGGTTTCTCTCCCTTGTAAATTCTCCCCGTCTCAGTCATTCGTGCCAGGGACCTCAAAATTTCAGCTTCGTAATCGAAATCCATCGTCAGATATGGGTAGTCCCACTCAGCAAGTACACCCATCCGGATAAATTCTTTTTTCTGGATGTCAGAAAAATGTCTGGCCGATTCCCGACATTTCTTCCGGATTTCTAGAGCGGTGAGATCGCTTCTTTTTTTTCCGATATCCTTTAAAACCTTATGCTCTATAGGAAGGCCATGGCAATCCCATCCAGGCACATATGCGGTCTTCATTCCCTGCTTGATGGCGACACGATTGATGATATCCTTCAGGATCTTGTTCATGGCATGTCCCATATGAAGATGGCCATTCGCGTAAGGGGGACCGTCATGAAGGACAAAGAGTGGCTTTCCTGATAGTTTTTTCATGATAATTTCATAGATTTTTTCTTCTTCCCATGATGCCAGGAATTCTTGTTCTTTTCTGGGGAGGTCTGCCTTCATCGGAAAGTCTGTTTTTGGCAGGTTGAGTGTATTTTTAAAGTCCACAAAATCTCCTTGTCGATTTATCGAATAAAATGACGTCTTGAAAATGATCAATCGTTACCATAGAATGAGTGGTCTTCCGGGCGATTAGCTCAGCGGTAGAGCACTGCCTTCACACGGCAGGGGTCACAGGTTCGAAACCTGTATCGCCCACCACTTTTTCTTTCCTGTGTTCTTATCCCCTTTAATTTTTTCTGAACCCTTATACTAATCTATTTCTTCCTCATCAGGAAGAAGAACCGGGCATGGAATGATCTGTCAATCATAGCCTTTCGCGTCCTGTCGTATCTGGAATACGGGGCTGCGTGGGGGCCAATATGGCCGCAATTATTATTGTCTATGCATGTTCTATCCGGTAAACCTCATTCCAGGTGATGGGATAGCGTCCTTTTTCCCGATATTCTCCCACCCTTTTTGCCGTACAGCCTGGTCTTTCGATCCATATTGAATCCAGGCGGGATAATCCCGAATCTTTTCGTGCCCGGACGATTTCTATTTCAGATCCATTATTCTGGGCCCAGTAAATCATGTCCCTGAAATACCGGTGCGACGCAATCCCTCCCCAAAGTGCCAGATCGATCCCCAACGGCCCGGTGAGTTCAATCATGGGCACGCCCAATGCGATGGCCATAACCTGCTCCAAGGCCATAACATCGTATTCTGCCCGATGTTTCTCTTTGTGGCTGACCCCCAGACTTGTCGCCAGATTCTGAAGCTTATGATTTTTTTCATTCGGAAGAAGTTTTCTGAGGATAGGAACTGTATCGATTCCAGGGTTTCCCAGAGGGGGTAATTCTGTTCTCAGGAGTTCTTTATTTATCATTCCCATGTCAAAAGAGAGATTGTGCGCCACAATGGTTTTTTGTCGGAATAGGGCTTGATTATCTTTCCAGAAATCCCGAAATGTCGGAGCATTTTTGACCATTGAATCGTTGATTCCGTGGATTCGCGTGTACAGTTCAGGAATCGGTTCAAGAGGGTTGATCAGGCTCGTGCATCGGGTCTGGTGTCCCGAATTTGTCCAGAGGGACAGACTGATTTCGACGATACGGCTCTCCGGTTGAAAAAGAAGGCCCGTGGTTTCTACGTCGAGAAAGACTAAATCAGAACAATGCGGCATTGATTCCTTCGTGTCCTAGTCCGAGAAATTATCAATAATCCCTGATCCGACAAGAATTCCGTCCTGATCCGTAAATGCGGCTACTTGTCCGGAAACAATTCCGTCGTGTTGTTCTTCGAGTTCGAATATATTCCCTGTTTGATCTGCTGGACGACATTTTTTCGGCTTCATTGTGGATCTGAATCGAACATACAGAGGGGAGGAGTTGGTCGGGTGTTTTCCCGAAAACAATGGTCCCATTTGATCTCTGATCCTGAAGGAATCTTGGAGCAAGCTTTCTTTTGGACCAAGGATGATTTCTTTTTTTGCCGGGTTTACATTGATCACATAGAGTTTTTCCCCGCTTGCAATACCGATACCGCGCCTTTGCCCCCTTGTCAGACCGATTCCCTTGTCGAGACTCCCCAGAAAGGCTCCATTCTCGCTTCTTGCATTCCAATGTCCCGAAGAATCATTCTTGTTTTCAATTTTCTCCATAAAATCACTGACTCTTTTTTCCGATACAAAGCATGCCTCCTGGTTTTCAAGCATTCCTGAGACGGGGAAACCTGCTTTCAACGCTATGTCACGCACCTCTGGCTTTGTCAGATGACCAAGGGGGAGAAGGAGGTTTTCTGGGTTGATATCTCGCGTTCTCGCAAGAAAATAGGACTGGTCTTTTTGAAGATCTTTCGCAGTTTTTAGCCCCATAAAGTCGTAATCCCGGGAATAGCTCCAGCTTGCGTAATGACCTGTGGCGACAAGGGGGATTCCTTTTGACCTTGAGATCTCCAGCAAGTGTGTGATCTTGATTTCAGCATTACATGTCGTGCATGGATTTGGTGTTTCTCCCTTTAAATAGCCTTCCCGGAAGGGTTCAACCACTTTTTTTTGGAAATTGCTTGCCACGTCGTGGACTTCAAAAGGAATGGCGAGAATCTTCTGGCAGAGGTAGTGCACCATTGGGACATGGCAACAGGTTCTCTCAGTCCATATTTTATCTTTGTCGGAATCTTCCTCCCATAACCTGAGAACGACACCATGGACATCGTATCCTTGTTGTTTCAGTAACCATGCGGTCACGGCAGAATCTACACCGCCGCTCATCCCTACCAACGCTTTTTTAGACAATGCCATCTTTAATCTTGTCGTCCTCTTTTCTCACTCCTGTCCCCATTTCACATTGTCCATTAAATATGACACCTTCCTCTATCAGTAATATGGGAGTCTTGATTTCACCTTTGACATTTGAAGGTTTTACCAGTTGTATCGATTCATTGGCGATGATTTTTCCATTTACGGTTCCGCCACAGACAACCCGGCCGACATTGATCGTCCCATTAATGGAAGCACCATCTCCTATGATTAATGTATTATTTGAGTGTATTTCCCCTTCCAAGACCCCATCTATTCGAACTGTCCCCTCAAATTGCAGATACCCTTTGAACAGTGTTTCTTTTCCCAGAAATGCAATGATGTTTCCCTTGCCCGACTCGTTCGCGGTTTGTCGCATCAGAATCCTTCCGTTTGTTTTTCATCAAATTTCTCTGCGAGTTTGGTGATCATTCTCTCGAGGTCATCCATTTTATTAAAAGTCAGTTCGACCTTCCATCCTTTTTTTAATTTATGGATGTTGGCCTTGCAGGATAGGGCATGTCTCAATACATCCCTGTTCTCATCCACCCATTTGGTGGTTGATCTGTCATGTTCAAGCGGAGTCTTGGTTTTTCGGGCGATTCTCTGTTCTAGTGCCCTGACCGAAAGGTCTTTGGTAACTGACTCATTTTTCCAATGAATTTGCTCTTCAGCAGATTTCAAAGATGACAGGACCTTCGCATGCCCGAAGGATAACTTCCCCTCTTTTACAGAATCCCTGACCTCCGGATTCAGGTCAAGGATCCGGAGGTAGTTAGCGACGGAGGATCTCTTGAATCCGAGATAATCTGAAAGGTGCTCCTGTGTCCAGTGGAATTCTTCGGACAGCCTTTTCATGCCCTCTGCCACTTCGATCGGATTGAGATCGCTTCGCTTGATATTTTCGACCAGGGCAATTTCCAGGAGCTCCTGATCGGTAAATTCCTTGATAATGACGGGGATTTCCTTCCAGCCGAGTGATTCCGCCGCCCGATATCGCCTTTCTCCTGAGACTATCGTATATCCGTCCAAACCATTTTTTACCACGATAATCGGGTGCAGTAGCCCATGACGATGAAGTGATGATGCGAGTTCGCCAAGAGATTCCCGGTCGAAGTTTTTTCTCGGCTGGAATGGATTGGCATTGATCGCACTCATCGGTATGGAGAGAGGGAGGCCTGTCGAAGAGTCTTCCTGGTTGGATCCGTAAAGGGAGTCGATTCCCCGTCCCAGACTAATTTTAGCCATATGCAAGTATCTCCCGTGCCAGACTCATATATGATTGGGCGCCCTTCGACATGACATCGTAGAGTACTGCGGGCATTCCATGGCTGGGCGCTTCACCAAGTGTGACATTTCTTGGGATGATGCTTTTAAACACCTCTTTTGGAAAATGTTTTTTTAGCTCTTCGAGAACTGAGGCCGAAAGGCGGTTTCGCTTATCGAACATTGTCGGAAGAATTCCTTCGATGGAAAGGGATGGATTCCACTTTTGGCGCACACGATCCATTGTTTTAATAAGCTGGCCCAATCCTTCCAGGGCAAAATATTCACACTGAACGGGTATCAAGACCGAGTTTGAGGATGTCAGGGCATTAAGGGTGATGAATCCTAAAGAGGGCGGACAGTCGAGAAGGATGTAATTAAAGGGGGACAGATCTTCTGAGTCCAATGCTTTTTTCAGGAAAGTGTGCCGTAGCGAGGCATCTTCGTTTGCAGCTTCTGGCTCGAATCCAGCCATGGCTACGGAACAGGAAACTGCCTTTAGGTAAGGAAGTCCTGTTTTCTGAATAAGTGGGGCAAGGGGAGATTTTCCTGTGAGGAAATCATAGGAGGATCGATGTGACCCTCCGGTCGGCAGACCAAGTCCGCTTGATGTGTTCGCCTGTGGGTCGAGATCTATGACCAGAACGGTTTTTTCTTCCACAGCAAGTGATGCTGCCAGATTAATGGTTGTTGTCGTTTTTCCGACCCCACCTTTTTGATTGGCGATAGACACGATGTGCGTCAATTTACTCCTCCATAAATTGTTCCACGTGGAACAATTTTGAGATTAGCCTTGAAAGACAGCCTCGGATAGAGTGAGGGAATGTGATTCATCCCAGTTTTTAATGATCCCATTTATGACATAAGTTGAGATGTGTTTGCAAGAAGGATGGGGATCGACTCCAAATCTGAAAAACCGGATCGGAGGAAGAACCCATTGAGTGGCTTTGGGATCGTTCAGGAAGTCCGAAATGGTAATGGCTTTCATCCAGACAACAGGAGAAAAAGTCGATGAGGAAAATCCGGAAAGCACTTCCACGTTATGTAATCCGAGATGGCGGATCACGTATTCTAAAAAAATACGTTTTTTTTCAATCTTTTCGATCAGAAGATATCTTCTTTCGGGATTAAGGATTGAAAAAACAATTCCCGGAACTCCATTACCCGATCCAAAATCAACATGAGGCTCATCATTAAAGCAAGAGCTCATTCCGTAATGCGCCAGGATGGAGTCGAAGATAAGATTGGTTCGGATATCTTGGAGAGAGCGATAACCGGTCAGTCGAATTTTTTTATTCCAATCGAGCAAGATGGACATAAATGAATCCAGCTTGGCGATATGGGGAGGCTGGAGGAAAATGTTTTCAAGTTTAACCTGTGTGATCATCGGAGGAGATCAGGTCGGTGGGTTTTATGCGGGGATGAGCTTTGTGATTTGCCACAGAAAATTTCAGAATGGAAACTCTCAGAAGGTCGATGGCCCCTGGAGTCACACCTCTGAGCGCGTGTGCTTCCATTAATGATTTGGGTCGCTCTTTCTTGAGTCTGGACCGAACCTCGTTAGAAATCCCTGGGAGATCCATCTCAAAAATCTCCGGGGGTATGGAGAGGTCCTCCATTCGGTTCCAGCGATCGTTCGATATCTTGATATATCCTTCGTATTTGATGTCTTGTTCAAGAGAGGAGATCCAATCATCCGGAGAGTCAATAGGAAAGTCAGGTATGTGGGTTTTCAGAAGTTCGTGCAACGATTCATCGGGAGATTTGACGCGCTCCAAAAGCGGTCTTCCCATGTAACGGGTGGATAGAAGCCGCTTCTTTGTTTCATGGTGAAAATGTTGGCGTTTTTCAAGCTCGACTCTTTTTTGATCCGGGAGAAGTCCAAGAAGATGAGCGACGGGGGAGAGTCTTTCCGCTGCGTTGTCGTTTCGTATGTAGAGACGATTTTCAGCCCGGCTCGTGAACATTCGATAGGGCTCGTCGACACTATGGGTGACAAGGTCGTCGACCATAACCCCTAGATAGGAAGACATTCTGTCGGGTTGCCAGGAGGGAAGGTCCCTCGCATGAAGAGCAGCATTGATCCCTGCGACAAGCCCGAGTCCAGCCGCTTCTTCATAGCCAGTGGTTCCATTGATTTGTCCGGCAAGATAGAGATTATCGATCGTCTTTGTCTGAAGAGAATGGGTAAGTTGGTCGGGAAAGACAAAATCATATTCGACAGCGTACCCAGGGCGGAGAATCACAGCCTTTTCCATTCCAGGGATGGATTCTACAACACGTTCCTGAATATCGACCGGTAAACTTGTGGAGATTCCGTTTGGATAAAACTCATCTACATCTAGCCCTTCCGGTTCTACAAAGATATGATGGGTATCCCGTTGGGGGAATTTAACGACCTTATCCTCAATGGAGGGGCAATAACGGGGACCTACTCCTCGAATCTTTCCGCTATACAGGGGAGACCGATCGAGATTTTTTTCGATAATCTCTTTTGTTTTCTCTGTTGTTGTCGTCAGATAGCAGGGTTTTTGTGGACCAGAAAAAAAAAGGGATCGGGGAGATCCTGAAAAAATAGAAAAAAATGGGATGGGAGAATCCCCTGGCTGGATCTCCATTTTTTCAAAATTGATCGTCCGCCCCAAAAGGCGGGGGGGGGTTCCGGTCTTCATTCGTCCAAGGGACAGACCACATTCCTGAGAAAGAATCTGCGAAATTCTGGAAGAGGCTCTCTCTCCACCCCTTCCGCCCGAGACCGAATCAAGACCGACATGAAGAAGTCCATTCAGAAAAGTTCCAGTAGTCAGGACAAAGGATCGGGCATGGACCCGTGTGCCATCATGGAGTGTAACGCTCATAATTCGGCCATGGTGGACATCAAGGGAGACAATTTCCCCTTGTCGAAGAAGAATATTGGGTTCTGAATCGAGAAGCTTTCGTGCCATGATGCGGTATCGCGTCCGGTCACACTGGGCACGAATGGCTTGAACCGCCGCCCCTTTGCGTGTATTGAGCATTTTAAACTGAAGTCCTGAGGAATCAGCGAGCGATGCCATGGCTCCCCCCATGGCATCAATTTCTCTCACAAGATGCCCTTTTCCGATACCCCCAATAGAGGGATTGCAGGACATCTGTCCGATCAGGTCGAGATGCATCGTGACAAGGAGCGTCTTTTGGGCAAGACGGGCAGACGCGAAGGCTGCTTCAATCCCGGCATGCCCGCCCCCTATGACGAGAACATCAAAGTCTTGAACCCTCATATTATTTCCCCAAACAGAACATGCGAAAAACACGGTCGTAAATATCACTGGCGGGAATAAGTCCTACTCCATCATCCAATACTTTCCGACCCTCTTCAAGTGAATGGAGGGCCAGATCGAAATGATTCGTTGTTAAAAAACCGGGAACAGGTTTAATGAGGTGGAGGACGTTGGAAAGAACCTGAAGCTGTCTGTCCGAATCGAGAGAATCGGACTCTGAGGTCAGGCTTGACCGGTAGAAATCTTCTGACAGGCGTTCTATATGTTTGACAAGAGACGGGAGACCCTTCCTGGTTCGGGCTGATACAACATGGTCGAAGTTCGTCAAAGAACGGGAGGGGAGGGAAAGGTCCGCCTTGTTCCAAAGACGAAGAATTTTTGTCTTCAGATTCATGTTGGTTAAAAAAGAATCCTCGTCCGGATAATCGGGGGAGGAAATCCAGAAAATACAGTCTGCCTGGTGCAGCATTTTTCGGGTTTTCTGGATCCCTTCCAGCTCTATCGCTTCTTTGGTAGGGCGTAGTCCTGCAGAGTCAAGAAGAATGACATCCCCGGAGGAAAATGTCAGGCGGCCTTCGACAAGATCCCGGGTGGTTCCTGGGACCGGGGAAACGATGGCCCGATTGTCTTTAAGAAGCCGGTTGAAAAGTGAGGACTTACCCGAATTGGGAAATCCGGCGAGAAGGATGGTGAACCCGTTGAAAAAACGCCTTTTTTTTCGGTATTCGTTGGATACCCTTGAGCCATGGGTGATCAGGGATTTGAACTGGGCAATCAGGGAATCCCGGGAAAGGGAGTTGGACATTGTTTCTTCTGATTCCGGGTGGTCAAGAATCATAAAGAATCGGGCAATCAGGTCAAGATATTCCTGTTGAAACTTGAAAAGAGGATGAAGTGTTTCATTAGAAAAATGTTGGTGGGAGGAAAGGAATTGACCGTACGAAGGGGCCTGGATCATCCGATGAAGGGATTCAGCTTTCAGTAAGGAGATTTTTTTGTTGTGGTAAGCGCGGAGGGTAAATTCACCAGGTTTGGCAAGGCGAAACCCGTGCCGTTGAAAAATCTCGAGCAGCGCTCTTATATGGTGAGGGTTGCCATGGGCATGGATTTCAAGAACCTCTTCTCCGGTGAAGGAATGGGGGGATTGGAAATAAATAAGGAGACATTCATCCATGAGGGAGTTCTGGAAAACAGGGCGGGTGAAGTAGACCTTCCGGTGTTCGAGAATGTCCGGAAGTTCTGGAAAAAAAGATCTGGAACGAGACCAGGAATTCTCTCCCGATATTCTAATGATCCCGACCGGTTGAGGGACAAGACGTGTCACAGGAGCGATAATCGGGTCCATGATCAGTCCTCAATGCCGAATCTCATTTTGCAGGGGAGACCTTGAAAATGAAGCGCATTGTAAAGTATTGCTGTCCGATCGTTAGAACGTTGTTTACGATCCAGTAGAGAACAAGACCTGAAGGGAAATTCAGAAAGAAGAAGGTCATGACAACTGGCATAAAAAGCATGATCCTGCGTTGCATGGGATCGGGAGTTGTTGGAGTAAGGCGGGTTTGAATCAGCATTGATATTCCCATAATTATGGGAAAAACATAGTAGGGATCTTTCAGGGAGAGATCATGAATCCAAAGAAGAAAGGGAGCCTGTCTTAATTCGACCGTGTTATTGAGAATATTGTATAGTGCGACAAATACCGGAATTTGAACAAGAACCGGAAGACATCCCCCTAAGGGGTTGATCCGTCGTTCTTTATAGAGTTCCATCATGGCCTGGTTTAATTGAGCCCGATCATCTTTGAACTTTGCCTGGAGTTTTTTTATCTCCGGCTGAAGTTGCTGCATCTGATGCATGGACCGATAGGAAAGATAGGTCAATGGAGAAAAGAGAAGCTTGATGAGGATGGTCAGCATAATGATGGAAAAACCGTAATTGCCGAGGTGAGCGAAAAGGTTGGAAAGAATCAGGAAAAGAAATTTGGCAAGGAAACTGATCAGGTAAATCCGTCCAAAAAGGAACCATCCAAAGTCAACAGTGTCGATAAGACCGGGCTCTGCTTTTTTGAGAAGGCTGTATCGTTTTGGTTCTGCGACCATGCTGAATGATGAGGTCCCCTCAGGTATTTCCACATTGATGAGTGACTGGGTATTGTCTTTGATGATCTCGGTTTTGGACTTCAGATCGGAAAGTGAGAGATATCCGATAAAATATTTGGTTTCATTGCCGACCCAGGAAAGCATGCCGGAAGAAAAGGTTTCGGCTTGGTCTTTTTTGAATTCGGTCATTTTGCCTGCGGAATCAGCATAGATGGGACCCTGGAATTCTGTACCGTAAGACTGGACGCCTTCGGTCATCCCGAAATTAAGGCCGGGCATGAAGGACAGGGGAAGCTTGTCAGGATTGTCAATCGATACATTCACCCTGTATCCGGCCGAGGGAATCGTGTAGGTCATGAACACAGGGTGACCTTCAAAGGAAAAATTTTCTCTCAAAATCAGTCCTGAGGAGGGGGCGGAAACATTGTCTGAGGAGAGGGGAGAATTATTGGCAAGAAGGCCCGTGAGAGGAAGCGGGACAAGTCCATTTTTTTCTTTGACAAGTAAGCCCCCCCCCATATATCCCGGGTGCGATTTCAGCAAATCAATGGGTGTTTTTCGATCTTCGGAGAGGTAGTGGACGAGGGACCATTGAGTGAGAATTCCCGATTTTTTTGAAAAAGAAAGCCGCAAGGAATCGTTGTGGATGACGAGAAGATCATCGCCTGGATCATTGATCATGGGAACGGAAATGAGCTTTGAGGAGAGCACCCCCCCCCACAGGCGATTTGGCGGGAACCTCTGGTTTTTTTGTGGAAAAGTAGTAATAAAGAAAGAAATTGAAGGCCAAAACAATCGAAATCAGGGGCAGTAATTTTTTGAACATTTAGAAATCCACTCTCTCATTTTAAAAATCCATAAAAGCTAAGGAGAAATCGGGCAGAAACAGTTCGAAATCAGGGTCAGGGCATATCGACTCCGCCCGGGTGAAGCGGGTGACACTTCAGAATCCGGCCGATTGATTTCAGGAAGGCCTTGTGAAAAGGATACTTCTTGAAGGCCAGAAGAGAGTACTCGGAACAAGACGGGTAGAAGCGACAGGATGCGGGGAGAAGTGGCGACAGAAACCGTTGGTAGAACCGGATCGCACGTTGCATCATTCAGGCCTTCAGTTTGCTCAACCTTGCTTGAGCTGCCCTCATCTGTTCCGATAGAACCTGAAAAGGAACCGTCAGGGATGGTATTCTTCCAAGAATGGCATATTCTCCCACTGGGAACCCTTCAGTGAGGCGGTATGCCTCTTTTAGCCTCCTCCGGATCCTGTTTCTCCGAACGGCATTGCCGAGCTTCTTTCCGGTCAAAATACTTAACCGGTGATCGGAAGTAGCTCGGCATAGAAGTACAAAATAAGGAGAGACAAACTTGATCTCGGGAGAGGCAACAAGACTTTGAATCTGCCTTCTGGTGAGTGGAGTCGGCTTCAATCGTCAGATTGCCGGATCAGACCGAAAGACGGTATCGACCCTTTGCACGACGTTTTTTTAGTACTTTTCTGCCGGCCGTTGTGGCCATGCGCTTCCGAAATCCATGAGTCCGTGTTCGGCGAAGATTGCTTGGATTAAAGGTCAAAGACATAGAAGACTCCTTCGTAATGCTGAATTAGAAAGTCATTAAGAACATTGAGAAAACGTTACGTTGAAAATTCAGAGACTGGGAAGGTCGACCCTTTGAGCGGTTTCGGGTGAGTTTACCCAAAAGTCCTGAATCATCTTTATAAAGGTGCTCTATTCTGGGACGACGTTGATCTTCAGTTCCGCATGGACACCATGCCCGAGGTTTGCCGTCACCGAGAAGTTCCCGATTTCCTTGATTGGATGCTCGATATGGAGGTCCTTCTTGTCGATTTTTATCTCGTGCGAGAGCAGAAGGTCTGAGAGGTGCATCGTGGTGACAGAGCCAAAAAGCTTCCCTGTTTCCCCGACCTTGACGGGAACGTTCAATGTCAGTTCGGAGATCTTCTGAGCAATCAAGGAAAGATTGTCTTTATCTCTTTGAGCTTTTTTCCGGATCTGCGCTTTTCGAACCTCGAGTTGAGCGAGTTCCTGCTTCCCTGCCAGAACACAGAGATTTTTCGGAAGAAGGTAGTTTCTGGCGTAGCCGGAAGACACTGAAACAAGATCTCCCGGTTCTCCAAGTTTATCAAGTTTTTGTTTTAAAATTACCGATGTCTTTCCCATCATGTCCCCACATTTAAAATGTTAAACCCGAACAGTCTAACAGAAGATCGAAACAACAAGCAAACAAGTTGCATGTATTTTTCCATGGTTCATCATTGAATACATACTTGTCCCGTTGGTGAAGGGGGCGGATGCACGAAAAGATCGGCCCCTCTTCGGGGGATCAACGAAAATCATTCCCTTCAGAATTTCGGGATAGAAATTGGTTGATGATCCTGAAGTCTCAGGATAGACTAGCATGATACAAAGAATTTAAAAGGCAATGATAACACTGCGGGTTGTTCAGGGCAAGTTGCTACCGGAATACAGGAGAATGTCTTGCGGACGGGATTTACAACGGGTGCGTGTGCCCAGGGGGGAGTTCGGGCATGTGTCGATGCTCTATTGACTGGAAGGTGGGAGCCATCGGTTCAAGTAAAACTTCCAAACGGCAAGATTACCCGCTTTACCCTGCATTCGTTTCGTTTTGATCCAATAAATCCCACGGAAGCTACTGTATCAATCATCAAAGATGGTGGTGACGACCCAGATTGCACCCATGGGGCAGAAATTGTCACGACAGTCCGTCTGACTTCCGACGGAGCCATCCGCTTCTCGTCGGGACCGGGAGTCGGGACGATGACAAAACCCGGCCTTGCCATTCCCGTTGGAGAGCCGGCCATAAACCCAGTTCCCCGGGAATTCATGTCGAGGGAGTTCAGGGAGTCACTCGGAAGAATCAGGGAGAAATATCACTGGGACAATCCCGGCATCATGATTACCGTTTCCGTACCCGACGGTGAGGAGCGCTCGAAAAAAACCCTGAATGCCAGGCTGGGGATCGTGGGAGGTTTATCGATCCTCGGGACGAAAGGGATCGTTGTCCCTTTCAGTACGGCGGCTTACCGTGCCAGCATTACCCAGGCGATAGAAGTTGCCTGTGCCCAGGACATCAAGACAGTCGTCATGACAACCGGGGGTCAGAGTGAAGCATTTGCGGCTAAAATTCACCCAGAGTTGCCGCCCGAGTCATTTATTCAGATCGGGGATTTTACGGGATATTCCATCAGGCAGGCGGCAAGAATTGGAATAGAGCACGTTATTCTTGCGGGTTTCCTTGGAAAATTTTCCAAGCTTGCAAAGGGGGTGACTCAAACCCATGCGGCCGGATCCCAGGTCGACCTCGATTTTCTAGTCGGTCTTGCGCGGGAGACCGGCGCGTCCGAGGAAGTGTGCGAAAAAATCAGAACAGCCAATACTGCCCGACATGTGGGTGAAATCATAGAAGAATCGGGAAACAGGGATTTCTTCGGACTCCTCTGCGAAAACATTATCTGTCATATCGGAAAGATAAAGCCTCGCCCTCAAGTCATTGAGGTTCTGCTGACAAACTTCAAAGGGGAACAGGTTGGATATGCCAGAAAACAGGAATGAGGGTCGCATGATCCATGTGGTCGGGGTCGAACCGGAAGGACCCGATCCGGCAACTCTCCCGCTGTCACGGATACTGAAGCATTGCCAGCTCCTCTGTGGGGGGAAACGACACCTCGAAAAGATCTCTCCCCATGTTCCAGTCGGTGCAGTGGTCTTGCCGATTTCCAACAATATTTCTGAACTGTTGACAGTTCTTGAGGAGTTTGTCCGCAATCGGGATGGTGAGGGAACTGCTGTGGTGCTCGCCACGGGAGATCCTTTGTATTATGGAATCGGCCGTCCGATATCCGGGCGGATTCCACGGGAATTTGTGATTTACACACCGGCGACGACGCTGATACAAAGAGCATTTTCCCTGCTGGGGGACCCTTGGGAAGATGTCCGTGTTGGCAGTATTCATAGTCGGAAGGAAATTCCGATCGTTCTTTCGGAAGGGCGATGGGCTTTTTACACAGATGGTTCCAATGGTCCCCATTCGTTGGTTGACATGGCGGATCGTCAAGGGTTTGAAGTAGATAAAATGATTGTTCTTGAAGAAATCGGACTTCCCGGTCAGCGTGTTGGAGTCTTCACAAGTGTGACAGCATCGACGGAATACCCATATAAATTCAAGTCGCTCAATATCGTAGTAATGGATCTATTCAGAAGGAGTGGGTGAGTTATGCAGGATCGTCAGACACTGATAGGACTTCCCGAGGAGTCGTTCAAATTTACCGTTCCGCGAAAAGGCCTGATCACCAAAACGGAAATCCGGGTGCTTTCTCTGTCAAAGCTGGACCTTCGGCCAGGACAGGTCCTCTGGGATATTGGAGCAGGGTCGGGCTCTGTCGGGATTGAAGCTGCGAGGCTGATCCCCGATCTCATGGTTTGTTCGATTGAAAAGGACGAAGAGGATTTTCGGTGCCTGCTGGAAAATATAGAGGTCTTCAGGCTGGCATCAAGGATGAAGCCCGTTTATGGCAAGGCACCAGAGGTCCTATCTGAACTGCCTGGACCCGACCGCGTATTCATCGGCGGTTCCGGGGGGAAGATGGCTGACCTTCTGGATACGTGTTATGGGGAGGGGACGACCCATCCGAAAATTGTTTGCAATCTTGCAACCATCGAGAATCTCTCCGAGGTCATGGTCTGGGCCAAATCGCGAAAGATCGAGCCCGATATCATTCATGTCCAGATTGGTCGGGGGGCGCCGATCGTGGGACTTCACCGTATTGAGGCTCTGAACCCGGTCTGGATTGTGGCATTGGGCAACCCTCTTTCCGAACGGGAGGTGGCATGACAGACAAAGAGGGAGAGGTTAAGAAAAAAGCGGGCATTGGAAGGGCTATCGCCATCGTGACAATCACCCGGCCGGGTCTTGTTGTGGCATCAAAAATCGCAAGAGGGGTCGACGCCACATTATTTGTATCTGAAAGATATATTTCCAATATTCCTGAAGATTTGCGAGAGGTGTCAAAGCCGTTCGACGGTGTTGTCAAAAATCTCGTCTCTGACCTGTTCAACCGCTACGACGGAATTGTCTTTGTCATGGCTCTCGGGATCGTCGTTCGATCCATTGCACCCCTGATTGTGGACAAGACCAAGGATCCGGCCATCCTTGTGAGTGATGTACAGGGAAAGTTCGTGATCAGTCTTCTTTCCGGCCATATGGGAGGGGCCAACCAGCTTGCCTCAGAAATCTCTGAACTCATTGGGGCCATGCCGGTCATTACAACCGGAACAGATGTCACAAAGACAGTGGCACCGGATCTTATTTCCCAGGAAATCGGAGCAGAACTCGATCCGATCGATCAACTGAAAAGGGTCAGTTCAGCCATTGTCGATGGAGATCCCGTCCTGTTTCTGAATCTGGAAAAAATCCCTGTTCCGACTCTCTCCGGATCCCTGAAGCCAAATATCAGTGTGGCGGACTCTATGCCTGACCATTTTCCCGCAGTCCGGGCCGTCACGATTATTTCCTCAAAGCGTCCGTTGCCGGCAATTCCTCCCGGGATCGAATCCATCACACTTGTGCCAAAAATTTATGGTGTGGGGATCGGATGCAACCGGGGCACGACAGTGGAAGAGATTCATGCCGCCCTGTTGACGCTTCTCGACGAACGAGGTATCCATCCCAAGAGTATCCAGGCTTTTGGTTCGATCGATCTAAAATCCGACGAGGCTGGAATCCTTGATGTCGCCTCCCGCTTTTCCCGATCACTCTTCTTTTTTTCCAAAGAACGGCTTTCAGAGGTGTCTGTTCCCAATCCATCCGGAGTGGTTCTTCACTATGTCGGCACTCCTTCGGTTGCAGAACCCGCAGCCATTCTGGCCATTTCCCAGTCCCCTCCTCCCTGGAAGGGGGAGCCCCGACTTGAAGTGGAAAAAATTAAAACCGGAAATGTCACTCTGGCGCTGGCCCGCTGGATTCCGGTTTCTGACGCTGATTCCAATATAACCCCATCATTGAAGGAAACAAGAATATGACGAAAAGCTATATCACACCCTCCCAGATATCCAAGGGAGGTTCGTTGACGCTGGTCGGTTTTGGTCCGGGATCAGAAGACCACCTTACGCCCATCGCCAGAAGAGCCATTGAAAATGCGGACATTGTCATTGGGTATCGGACCTATATCGATCTGGTCAGACCTCTCCTCAAAGACAAGACCGTCATCGAAACCGGGATGACCGAAGAGATAGACCGGGCTTCGCAGGCTGTAGAGATGGCCTATGCAGGGCACAAGGTGGCTCTGGTCAGTAGCGGGGATGTCGGAATATATGGCATGGCGGGTCTCGCATATGAAGTTTTGGAACAGAAAGGCTGGACGGGACCAGAAATCTCCGTGACCGTTCTACCGGGGATTACGGCCTTGTCTGCCTGTGCATCCCTGCTTGGAGCTCCCCTTATGCATGATTTTGCCTCGGTCAGCCTCTCCGATCTGCTGACGCCCTGGGAGGTTATCAGAAAGAGGCTTGTAGCGGCTGCGGAAGCTGATTTTGTTGTGGCCCTTTACAACCCCCGATCATCAAAGCGTGTTCGGCAAGTCGAGGAAGCTCAGGAAATCCTCTTGACCCATCGGCCTCCTGAAACTCCGGTCGGTATCGTCAAAAGTGCCATGAGAGAAGGCGAGATCGTTGTCATCTCAAGGCTGGACGAAATGCTTCAGCATCCGATCGGAATGTTAACGACCATCCTTGTAGGAAATTCGCAGACCCGTGTTGTTCATGGAAGAATGGTGACTCCCCGTGGATACCGCAACAAATACGATATGGAAACCGGGAATCGCATCAAGAGGGCCGGCTCGTGACAGAAAAAGACAGCTCTCCAAAAGGTCTGGTCATCGTCTACACAGGGGACGGAAAAGGAAAGACCACAGCGGCGTTGGGGGTCGCATTCCGGGCCTCGGGCTATGGGATGACCACCCTGATGGTTCAATTCATGAAAGGCCGCATGCACTCCGGAGAAAGGGATGCTGTCCGGGCTTGCGGAGACAGGATCACTATTGTTCCCATGGGAGAGGGATTCACCTGGGAAACAAAAGACGCCTCCAGGGACAGGATTGTTGCCCAGCAGGCGTTTTCTTACGCCGAACAAGAGGCCAGGGAGGGGAATTACAATATCGTCATTTTCGATGAAATCAACATTGCCCTCCGTTATAATTATATTGATGTGGACCAAGTTCTTGCTTTCCTGGATGGAAGAAATCCGGGGCAACACGTGATACTCACAGGAAGGAATGCTCCGGAAGTCCTGATCGCCCGGGCCGATCTTGTGACCGAGATGAAAATGATCAAACATCCCTTTGACCAGGGAATACTTGCGCAGAAAGGGGTAGATTTTTAATGGCTTTGCTGAAAATCGCAAAAATGGGGAATCCCGTTCTTCGAAAAATATCGGAACCGGTTTCGGTAAAAGAGATAAGAACAGAAGAGTTTCAGAGATTCATCGACGACATGATTGAAACGATGCGCGATGAGGACGGGCTCGGACTCGCTGCCCCACAGGTGCATGTATCCAAACAGGTCGTCGTGATCGAGTCCCTGGAAAACAACCGCTATCCTGACGCCCCTGAATTTCCTTTGCTTGTTTTGATCAATCCGGTGTTCAAATACCTCTCGAAGGAGGTGAGAACTGGCTGGGAAGGATGTCTGTCCCTTGATAATCTACGGGGAAAGGTGACGAGATCACGGGCTGTCAAACTTGAGGCCCTGGACCGGTCGGGGGAGTCGATCATTCTCGACTGGGAAGATTTTCCTGCAGTTGTTCTTCAGCATGAAATCGATCATCTGAGAGGCCACCTGTTTGTCGACAGGATGAAGGATATGTCCACCCTGACCCATCTGGGCGAGTTTCACCGATACTGGATCAAGGGAGAAAAAAATGTCGAGGAGGTCTAGGACACCTGAGGCCCTTTTATTTCGGAAAGGATTTTCCTGACTGTCTGGATGGGGATGGGAGATCGAAGAATGGGTCGTCCCACGACCAGAAGGTCCGACCCATTCCGAATGGCCTCCGACGGAGTGTCTGAAACATGCTGGTCATCTCCTTCGATAGACGAATCTGTTAATCGTATACCCGGGGTAACAAGAAATGGTTTTTCTCCCCAGAGATCCCTTGCCTCCGGGAGTTCCCCCGGAGACAGGACGAGGCCGTCTGCTCCATAGTCCAGTGCCATTGATCCGAGGCGCGTTACTGTTTCTTTCCGGTCAGGAAGACCTATTTGGCGGAGTTCTTCCCTGGAAAGATGTGTCAATGCGGTCACGGCGATCAGCAGAGGACGGTCTTCTCCCAGTAAATCGCAGGCTCTTCGCGCCGCTGAAATCATGGATGGACCGCCCAGCGAATGAATCGTGATTATCCGGATCGATCGGGATGGAATTGATGCGATCACGTCGTGTACCGTGTTGGGAATATCATGCCACTTAAGATCGAGAAAGACAGGAATCCCCGTTTTTTCCGCCATCTCCAGAAGTTCCCGTCCAAATGAGAGATAGGGTATGGGACCGGCTTTCACCATTCCTACAAGGGAACCCAGCGTTTGAACCAGCGAGAGCCCTTGTGATTTGTCATCAAGATCGAGGGAAAGGCACAGGGGGTTTCTCAGCCATCTATTTGAGAATCCTGGCGTTAATGAGTTCACAGGCGATCCTTTATTTGGCTTTTATCAGGCAATAAGAGGTATACCGTTCTCCGGGAATATTTTCAAATTGACAGGATAAAGACTGCAAGATCTCCTCTACCATACCCCGTTCTTCCTCCGAAACTCCCGACAAAATAAGAATTCCTCCCGGATCGAGGCAATCCCAGAGTACAGGGGCTATCGCCCGGATCACCCCTCCTGTGACATTGGCCAGAATCATTGAAAAATGGGCACTTCTGGGTTTCTGGCCCGTTTCCTTCAATTGTTCTTTTTCAAAGATCTCCCACGATCCGTAAACCTTTGAACGAGCATGAAAATTATTGAGCTTCAGGTTTTCGACGGTCGCATCGACCGCGTAAGGATCGTCGTCGATAGCTGTCAAAAATGCCCCGGAATGAAGTTTCAACGCTGCAATACCCAGGATTCCCGTTCCCGAACCAAAGTCGAGCAGGTTGAAGGTTTCAGGCATGTTCGGCATATGCCGGACCAGAACCTCCAGACATCGATGAGTGGTTTCGTGCCATCCTGTTCCGAAAGCGAGATGGGGATCGATCAGGATGAAAGGGGACTCCGCGGGATCGGTGTCCCAGGCAGGAACGACGGTGAATGAATCGAGCACCCGGAATCGCTTGAAACCCTGCTCTTTCCATAATTCCTGCCAGTCTTCTTCCTCGTAGTAACGGATGTCGAGATCGATGCCACCGAGCGAGGAGACCGCTTCTTTGAACAGGGCCCATTCCAGCGGGGAAAGCTCCGGAAGTGCAAAGGTTATCCGGATCTCAGAACCTTCCTCCAGAAGAAGGGATGACTGGATCCTTGACGAAATCCAGGACTGAAGGAGGGGTGAGTCTTCAACATTGCAGGAAGTAGTTGCAACAGCATAATGATTGTTTGGAGGGGCGATATTATCTTTATCTTTCATAGATCCTTACTTAGGGATTGAAGGTGAGGGTATAGACTTCGGTTCCTTTGCGAAGGAACCGAAGGTCGATGCGATGAGATCCGAAAGGTAGACCTGAAACAAGGGAATACATTCGGGCTCGGTGTACAGGCACGATTGATTGTTTTTTTTCCCCGGAAGAAAGGAATCGAATGTCTTTACCTGCAATTTTGTTGGGAACGGGTTTGCCATCGACACGGATCAGGACCGGATCATCGGACTGTCCCTTTTTCCAGGATGAACGTTTGAGGACAGCGTTTACTCCTGTTCCATGATAGAGAACGGTCATAACGGGGGGATGGGCCAAAATAATTTTTCCCGAAGCGAGATGGTCGGAATAAGATCTCCATTGGCCCTCAAGAGTGATTCGGTCCTCGCTCAGATGGTCTTTTGAGTATAAATAAGATGTTCCAGGGTGGTAGCCGGATCGGTTTCCAAGTTGGCCCCTCTGATATCCGGCATAGAGTTCCGGGGTAAGGCCATCCGGGAACTCACCAGCGGGTTTTAGGGGGGTTGGGGATTGGTCAAGATGAAGTGTTGCCCTGATTTTTTGTTCGAGACGCCCATATCCCCCTTCACCGAAAGCATGGTAAACGAGATGGCCTTCTTTGTCGTACAGATAATCAGCTGGCCAGTAATGATTATGAAATCTATCCCAGAGAATTTGATTTCTGTCCATTACTACAGGAAATGCAAGACCGAACTGCTCAATGGCATGCTGGACTCGGGAAGGTTGTGCCGCAAAGGAGAATTCAGGGGAATGAATTCCGACTATGATCAGACCTTTGTCCTTATATTTCTCGTATAACAGGTTCAGATGAGGAAAAGTCCGTATACAATTGATACAGGTATAGTCCCAAAAATCGAAAAGAACGACCTTCCCGGAAAGATTGGGAGGGGGGATTTTACCGTTTGGTCCAAGCCACCCCCCAAGCCCTTTTTCCGGTATCATTGTATTCTCCGCCGCATGACAGGCAGAGGATCCCAAAGAAGCGATGCTTGTGAGAAAGACAAGAATTGCAACCCAGTAAGGCAAGAAGGGTCGAGAAGTCATTTTTCTCATGGGGCTTCTTTTTAACGTAACAAGCACCGGTTTATCGTCTCCTCATTGTTCATTCCAGGGATATTTCTGAGAGGCCAAGCCTATGAAAATCGTTCCGTTTTTATTAGAGAAAAATAAAAAGGGAGCCAGATTGGCCCCCTCTTCTATTTGTTTCACACCTCTGGCTGACTTTTAATGCGACAGTCCATAAGACCGATGAGTCAGGGATGCTTTCCGTCCCATCGTTCGGGATGAAATCCGTCGCGAGACAGTTCAAATTGATTTTCCAGATCGGTAATCATGACCATCTTGATTGCATGGTGTTTTGCCAGGTCATCGCAGATTCCGACGCAAATTTCGCAACCCTTGCAGCGATCCACAGCGACGAATGCGGTCTTGGCTGCATTGTCGTAAAGAATGGTATTGGCTTCAGGGCAGAATTGCGTACAAAGGCGACAGGCGGTCTCACTGCAAATGGCTTGATCGATATGTGCGACTAGATACAAGGGTCAACTCCTTCAAATGTGATTCAAACAGAGGCTGTCTGGGATTGAGCGGCCCAACCATGTTCCCGGGCATACTTGTAAGCTTCAGCAATAACGGCCATGTTGCTTTTCAGAAGCTGCTCCTTCTTGGCAAACTTCTTCTCGATCACATTGTCCAGAGCGGCTGTTCCACCGGACACGACGAATCCTTTTCCCAAAAAGCGTTCTCGAACAGACTGTTCGAGGGATTCCATTGTCGGGATTCCGAGAATGGATGCAATGGCTCCAACCATGGCCATATTGGTTGCCAGATCGGTCCCGCCGATTTCCCTGGCCAAGGTTGTTGCCGGAAGGTAGTGAATTCTTGCTTCCCGTTCTTGAAGCTCCCGGACTTCATCTGGCTGGAGTGCAATCGGGGTATCCGAGTTGATCAGGACGACCCCTTTTTGCTTGAGCCCCGAATAAAAGGGCATCGTGTAGGATTTCCCGTGAGTGATGACCTGGGGATGAAAGATCATAATCACGTTCGGATAGATGATTTCTCCAATTTCATAGATGCGGTCGATCGCGATCCTGACGTAGGATTCGACGGGGGCCATTCTTTTTTCTGACCCGAAAAAGGGGACCAGAGTGCTTTCTCCTCCGTTGATAACCATACCGTTGCTCAAGATGTGGGAGGCCGTGACAACACCCTGCCCGCCAATTCCTGCCATACGAATGTTGTAGCGTTTCAGTTGCATTCGGATTTCTCCTTGATTAACAGGTCAATCTCAGGCTTGTGCCCCAACTTCCTTCTTCTTTCCTTTTTTCTCGGCCTCGAGCGAGTCAAGAAACGCTTTGGCTTCATCGGAGATGACTTCCATGAATCCGTAACGTTTCGATTCGATGTCGCGGGCATCATCCATGACCTTCGGAGTCGGAATGGCGTACTCGATATTGCAGGAGGTATAGGCCTGAATGAAGGTCGGTCCGACTTCCCTGGCAATGAGGACTGCCTTTCTGACCACTGAAGCGACCCGGGTTGGATTGGTCGGGGTCAGGCGGGCAATGTAGGCGACGCCGGAAGTCTTCGCGAGCCCGATCATGTCCATCTTCTCGAACATCTTGCCCTTGGGGGCCATCTTGAGAAGGGCGCCACGCTCGGTCATTCCGCTTTCCTGACCTCCAGTGTTTCCATAAACTTCATTGTCAAGCATGATGGTCGTGAATTTTTCTTTTCTGAACCAGGAATGCATGACGGCACTGAAGCCGATATCGGCGAGTCCACCGTCTCCTGCCATGACGACGACATCCTTGGCCTGATCCTTGAAGCGCACTTCAAGACCACGCTTGAGCCCGGAAGCCACAGCATTGGTATCGCCGTAGTTTCCGTAGATGAAGGGGATCGAGGTCTGGGTAAGGGCAAGGCGTCCACACCCGGCTGTTCCGATAAGAACGGTATGTTCGGGGTTCGGAAGGCCGATCATCGTGAGACGGATGAAAAGGGTCATGGCACAGCCGGCACACATCGGGTGTTCTTCAAGAACTTCCTTGAATGACCCCATTTCCGAAACTTTTTTTTGTTTTCCGTAAGGACCTCTCTCAACCAGATCGAGATATTCCTTTGTCATATATTTTTCCCAGCCTGGGCTGATCTTGATATTGTTGAGGCTCATCATTGACTCCAATATTTTTCTGAATTATGAATTTGTGAAATCACCAAACACTGCGATACCCTCTGTATCGCAGAACCTACCCCATCGTCTACTAGAATATAAATTTCTTGTGAGGAAAGATGGTCTGCAGAATCATTTCCGTCGGCATCGACATGCCACCATATACCCTCGGTCCAGGAACTATTTCCGCCTTGGCATGTCCGTAAAGGGCCGTTGAGATTTCCCGATGGAGCCATCCCATGTTGTTGAACTCGGGAACGATGATTCTCTTGACATTCTTGCATGCTTCCCTGAGTTCAGGGGTGGGAAATGGTCGAATGGAGCGAATCTTGATCAGACCGATCTTGGTGTTGTGCTCTTCTTCGGCCTGGCGGACAGCTTCCCGGGACTGGGAAACGGCGCTACCTGAAGCGATCAGCATAATTTCGGCATCGGGGTTGATGACTTCGATCAATCCGCCCATATACATATTGATATAGCGTCTCGCCCTTTCATTGGCAGCCCAGACTTCCTGTTGCCACGAGGCGTGAACCTGATAGCTGATGAAGTTGCTTTTTTGAATAGGCGCATCACGGGAAAGACGGGCCGGAGGATTTTCGTTGTCCATCGTTGGAACCGCTTCTGCATAGGGGTCCCGCCCAGGAAGCTTTATGTCCTTTGAGGGCAGTTGGACATAGCCTCTGGCGTGAGTCACAAAGAATCCATCGACTGCTACGGCAACGGGAAGGGTGATCTCTGGTCTTTCGGAGATGATGAAGGCCTTCATCGTGTAGTCGAAGAAGTCCTGCTGATTTTCCCCATGGAAAAGTATGATTCCGCAGTTGAGAAGGTAGGCCAGCTCGACATTATCCGGCTGGATGGCCAGGGGGGCGTTGACGACCCGGCACATAATGAGAAGGACAGCAGGAATTCTTCCTCCTGGCCAGGAAGCAATCACTTCCATTCCACGCATGAGGCCCGGACCTGCCGTTGCCGTCATCGACCGGGCACCGGCACGGGAAGATCCTGCAATGGCCGACATCACGCCGATCTCTTCCTCACCGCGGTAATATTCCTTGACGTACCCTTCTGCCCAAAGGGAGCCCACCTGCTGCATGGTTTCGCTCTGGGGAGTAATGGGGTAGGAAATGGCGACATCGACATTGGACCTGCGAATGGCTTCCTTGGCTGCTTCGGATCCCGTTATGAACGCTCTTTCCCGCGGGGCTTCAAAGAACATGTATTCCGGGGTGACGACCCGTTGTTTGTCACCTGCAGTAAGCTCCTCAGAGACCGCTCCTGCTTTGGTGGCTGCTGTTTTTTCCGCTGGAACGTCCTGAACTCCTACCGAATCAGACATTAATGACTCCTTAATGTAGAGATGATAAAACGTTTAAAATGAAAAAAACCAAGAGACACAGTCTTCCTCATTCATCGGGTATCGAGCCCCCGAACTTGAAGGAGTTTCGAATAATGATTTTCTCGAGGGCCCCCGTACAAGGATGAGGATCTAATTCCGGATACGGTCTCTGGAGAGCCTCTCAGCCCGTCACTGTTGATAAATTTAGAGACAGAACGAGCTTTGAAACAATTCTGTTTTCCCAATACACTACCACCAGTTTCTAAGCCAAGTCAAACCAAGTCCCATCCTGTCGGCTTCCGGTTCAAGGCCGCAGAAACAGGTCCGGAGGCATGGTAACGGGCTTGGTGCGATCGGGAGTTATTCTGCGTTTTCATCAAGGCCAGCGGCGAGTTCGTGTCGAAATTCTTCGGGAATGTTGATTTCCCTTGTCTCATCCCAGGTCCAGTTTCTGCGTTGGGATTCGAGCTTCTTTTGCTGGAGCTCCTGGTGTGTCTGTCCTTCGGGAGTCATCCCCCAGGGAACCAGGTCTCCAGAGTTGAGAAGGTCTTCGGCAATTTCAATGAGGAACTCGACATTTCGGATGTTTCTGACATCAAGGACGTGATCTGCGACAAGCGGAGTCTCGTGGTCGTGGAAAATCAGAATACGTCCCGGCCGGTTCTCAAGTGCGTTGAGATAGTTCATGATCGCCTCAAGACGGGAAAAGGGAACGCCGGCAAAAACGGAGATGCCCGACGAGTATTCCTGCACCTCCCCCGATTTCCGGTCGGGGACATGGACGAGATCCATTCCTGGGATGGTTTTCTGGAAGCGTGACAAGAGGGATTTGCGCGCCGGATCGGAATCATTCCAACCCCAGCTTAGGCTCGAGCCGATATAGAGGACAGGTTTTTCAAGAGTCAGAAGATCCCGGATCATTCTTTCCGCTTCATGGCGGGCAATATCTGCAGTGGAAGAGGCATATTCATTGGAAAGATTCTGCTTGTTCATAGGATAATCCATCCCCTTAGTATTGATGGAACGAAAATAGTGTTCTGTTTGTGAAAATAGTCATGTTCCCTGATCGTACGACGAGACAGGTCCGAACGCAAGACGGACCTGTCGGATAGGGCAGACCTCAGGGAATTTCCCGGGGGGCGACCGTCAGGAGGGGCACACCTTCCTTATTTCTTGGGGGAAATCGAAAATGCTTTGGCGAGTCCATCCCGGATGGAGACGGGGTCCGGCGGACAACCGTGGATCAGGACATCGACCGGCAGGACCTTGTCGACTCCTCCCACGATTGCATAACTGCCCTGGAAAATCCCTCCGTTTTTCGCGCAGTCTCCGACCGCAACGACTCTTTTTGGATCGGGGATCGACTCATGGGTTCGGGCGAGAGCTTCTCTCATGGCACATGTCACCGGTCCGGTTACAAGGAGAAGATCGGCATGTCGGGGAGAGGCAACGAATCTCATCCCGAGGGTTTCGATCGAATAGTAGGGATTTCCAAGGGCCTGCAATTCGAGTTCGCACCCGTTGCACGAGCCGGCATCGACATGACGGATGGCGAGGCTGTGTCGATATTCCGGAGGGTCGATTCGCGGGAGCTCTCCGTCCCCCGGCGAAGTGTCGGAGGACTCTGTCAGGATCCCGGTTTTGAGAATTTTCCAGACAAGCTTCCACATGATCTCTCTCCCTGGCTTTTTATCCGGGCAGCCTTTTAAAGGTCGTTACCGCTGTAACTCAAGTTGAAGGATTTGTTGATCAGGGGAAAATCGGCGACAAGATTTCCCGGAACGGCAACCTCAAGCGCTGGCCAGAGGATTCCGGAAGGATCCTGAAGGTGGGCTCCCTCGAGCTTGCCGTTTTTCCCGATTCGGACCCATGAGACGATCTCTCCCCGAAACCCTTCCACCACACCGATGCCTTCGACACAGTCTTCATTGTCCGGGAGATTCTCCCTTATGGAATGTTCCGGACCGTGTAAGAGAATCGCCCTGCAGAGGAACAGGGATTCCAGAATCTCGAGAAAGCGGATCGAGACTCGAGCCGCCACATCTCCCACATGGAACAGGGCCATCGCCGGAGGGAACCTCCGGTAAGGATCCCATCCGTGATCGATTCTGAGATCCCACGCCTGGCCGCTGGCGCGGCCGACAACACCCCCAAGCCCCATCCTGGAAGCCGTATCGGGTGTGAGGACACCCGTATTCTGGAAACGGTCCTGAAGGCCCCCATGGTCATCGTATATTTTCTTGAGGAGGGTGACCTCTTCGAGCAGAATATCCAGCTCGTCGAGGAGATCCTGCGTGGATTCCTCTTTAAACGCGAGGGTGACTCCGCCGGGAACGATGAGGTCGAACAGGTAGCGGGATCCAAAATGAATCTGGTTTTTCCTCAGCATATTTTCCTTGAGACGGCTGAATTGCGAAAGGCCGAAGAACAATCCGGCATCATTTCCAAGAGCTCCCAGATCCCCGAGGTGATTCGCGATCCGTTCCCTCTCCAGGAGGAAGGCCCGCATGAAACAGACGCCGGAGGAGGGGGAAAATTTCAGCGCGTTCTCCACCGCCTGAGCATAGGCAAAGGCAAAGGCGACCGTCGAATCCCCGGAAATCCGACCGGCAAGGGAGGATCCGTCAAGGATGGAGCGCCCTAAAAATAGCGAGTCGACTCCTTTGTGGGTGTACCCCAGGCGCTCTTCAAGTCTCAGAATCTTCTCTCCGACGACCTGTAGCCGGAAATGACCGGGTTCGATGATCCCTGCATGAACGGGTCCCACTGGAATTTCGTGGACCCCCGGACCGGTCACCCGGACGAAGGGGTAATCGGCGAGGTGAGGCTCCGTCCCGCCCTGATGCCCGAAACAGGAATCCCTGTCTTCAGGCGCTCCCATCGGAGGGGAGTCCCAGAGGGAGTGATTGATCCAGGGACGGGTATCCAGGAGTCCAACCGGATGATACCCATACAGGTCGATGACAGTACGTTCGAACCGGATGGCGGCCGGAAAGATCGGGGAAAGGGATGGAAAGATCCATCGGCCTCCTTCCCGGTCGAGCGGAACCGAGAGGACCAGAAGCCCTTCTCTCAGGAGGAAGGCAGAGTAAACGACCGGATGCCCCGAGTTGTTTGCCCACAGGCCCAAGAAACGCCCTCCTGTCGCCCGGATGTCATCGGTTTTCTCCCTGTAATCGTGAAGCGATCCCTGCGGGAACAGGAAGCGGGGAATTCCGGCCAATTGAGGGACAAGAC
>JAYWMN010000022.1:0-8658 GCA_035873205.1 Nitrospirota bacterium | reverse complement strand
ACGTGCTACTGGAGCGCCTGCTTGAGCAACAGGCATAATTTTTGGACTTTGGCATTGAGGACAGCGGTATTGCATGACGACTCCGAAATTCTAATCTATGTTGTATTCTAATCGGATTAGTGCAGAAAGCCAAAAAAAGCGTTGGAATGGATGGCTAAGAAATTTCAGGCAAAAAAAACCCAAGTCATTATGCTTGGGTTTTTTATCAGATGTTGCCATCTTAAATATGGCGTCCCTACGGGGATTCGAACCCCGGTTACCGCCGTGAAAGGGCGATGTCCTAGGCCGGCTAGACGATGGGGACGAAAAGGAGGCGAAAAACTTTACCATATTACTTTCATCATGACTCTTCTGTCAACAGGAACCCGGACCCCAAGCGCTGATTTTTCCGGAAAAATCCCTACCAGCGAATCCGGGGAAGAGCGTCCGGAGGGGTCTTCGATAATGGCTGGAGCTCCGAATCTTTGCCCGAAACCAGCACCTCGGACACAGGCCAGTCGATGGCCAGATCCGGATCATTCCATAGAATCCCGCCTTCGTCTTCCGGATCGTAGAAGTCGGTGCACTTGTAAAAAAAATCGGCCTGTTCGCTCATGACTTGAAAGCCGTGGGCAAACCCTTCGGGAACATACATCATCTTCTTGTTCTCATCGGACAATACCGCTCCGAACCAGCGACCAAAGGTCGGTGATCCGGCCCGGAGATCGACAGCCACGTCGTACACGCTTCCGGTCACGACCCGGACAAGTTTGCCCTGACCGTGCTTCTTCTGGAAGTGCAACCCTCTGGTGACCCCCCTTCCGGACCTGGAATGGTTGTCCTGAACGAAGAGCTGGGGAACGCCGAGCCGTGTAAAGGTCTTGGCATGGTAGCTCTCCAGAAAAAACCCCCGACCATCCCCGTGGACCTTGGGAGCAAGAACCAGAAGCCCGGGCAGGGGCGTCTCCGTCACGACCACCGATCGTCCTCCAGCGCAAGCATGTCCTTGAGATATGCCCCATAGGAGTTCTTTAGAACCTGGGCCAGAGAGAGAACCTCCTCCCGACCGATATACCCCATGCGCCATGCGATTTCCTCGGGACAGGCCACTTTAATCCCCTGGCGACGCTCGATCACCTCCATGAAGATAGACGCTTCGAGAAGGGATTCGTGGGTTCCTGTGTCAAACCAGGCCGTTCCCCGGCCAAGCTTGCTCACGGTCAGGGCACCTTCCTTCAGATACAGCCGGTTCAGATCGGTGATTTCGATCTCGCCCCTGGCTGATGGGACCAAGGAACGGGCCCGGTCCACAACGGTCCGGTCGTAGAAGTATATTCCCGGAACAGCATACCGGGACGGGGGATTCACCGGCTTTTCCACAATCTCCTGAACCTTCCCCTGCGCGTCGAAGGCAAGAACGCCGTATCGCTCAGGATCCCGGATCGAATAACCGAAGATATGGGCTCCCGAGGTCAGCTCCGCAGCCTCCTGCAAGGTCTCTGAAAGGCCATGACCATAGAAGATGTTGTCTCCCAGAACCAGACAGACAGGCGCATCTCCGATAAAAGACGCGCCGATGACGAAAGCCTGGGCCAGCCCTTCCGGCTTCGGCTGAACGGCATAGGACAACCGGAGGCCCCACTGGCTCCCGCTCCCCAGAAGCCTTTCGAAGAGAGGGGTATCTTCCGGAGTGGAAATGAGGAGGATCTCCCGGATCCCCGCCAGCATGAGCGTCGTGAGGGAGTAATAGACCATCGGCTTGTCGTAGACCGGCATGAGCTGTTTGCTGACAGCCCGGGTCAAGGGATAGAGACGGGTACCGGAACCACCTGCGAGAAGAATCCCTTTCATGGGCGCCTCCCTTCCAAAGAACCGGCATTGTCGCTGATCGCGCGCCCTGCCCCCTGCCGCGAACCGTCGTAGCGCTTCCGGAGGGCGATCCACCAGTCACGATGCTCAAGGTACCACCGAACCGTTTTTTCGAGCCCATTTTCGAAGGTGTGTGCAGGGGTCCATCCCAGCTCGGCACGGACTTTCGCCGAATCAATCTCGTATCGCCGGTCATGGCCCGGACGGTCCGGCACTGGGGTGATCAGGGTTCGATAGGGCTTTCCGGAGGGGGAGGGCGCCAGGCGGTCCAGAATTTCCGTAATGGTGAGGACGATATCCCGGTTGGCCCGGGGCTCTCCCGCTCCGATCGCATAAGTCTCCCCTGCCCGTCCTTTTTCGAAGGCCGCCAGGATACCCTCCACATGGTCCCCGACATAGATCCAGTCCCGAATGTTCCCCCCGTCCCCGTAGAGAGGGATCGGCCGACCTTCCAGCGCGGCCAGGATGACAGTCGGGATCAGCTTCTCCGGGAACTGCCAGGGACCGTAGTTGTTGGAACAGTTCGTGGTAACGACCGGAAGATCGTAGGTATGGTGATAGGCCCGGACAAGATGGTCAGACGCGGCCTTGGAAGCGGCGTAGGGAGAATTCGGAGCGTAGGGGGTCCGTTCGGTGAAGGGCGGATCCGAAGGGGACAGGGAGCCGTACACTTCGTCCGTCGAGACATGAAGGAAGCGAAAATCCGACCCTGATCCCCCTCCCTTCCAGTACCGGAGAGCCTCGTCGAGAAGAATGAAAGTTCCCGTCACATTGGTCTCGATGAACTCTCCAGGACTTTCGATCGACCGGTCCACATGGCTCTCTGCGGCAAAATGAAAAACCCCGGTCGGCCGGTGGGTGTCAAAGAGCTTCGCCACTGCCGGGCGGTCCCGGATGTCTCCCTGGACAAGGACGTGTTCCGGATCTCCGTCCAGGCTTCTTAAGTTCTCGCGGTTTCCGGCATAGGTCAGAAGATCGAAGGTGACGACCCGGGCCCGGTCGGCCCCTCGAACCTTATGAACGAAATTCGAACCGATGAACCCCGCCCCGCCCGTCACAATCCAGCAATCCTTCATCGCTCACCCCGACAAATCACGCTCGCCCCCATCAAATAGTTGCACCGGTTCGTGTTCTCGCCTGCCCGCGAATGAACCCCGACCCCACCCTCATCCTAACCGATTCTTTTTTCATTGAACAGTCTTCCTGACGGGGTGTGGAAACAAATTTGATCCGAGGCTTGGAGGAAGCGGACGGAACGGGTATGATCTCTTTTCAGGAAACTCGACAAGGCCTCGCCAACGGCATCCCCGGAGCAGCGACCCTACATGGAAAACGACCGAATGCAGCAGTACATCCACTGGTTCCGAGAAGCCTCTCCCTACATTCACCGTTTCCGGGGCGAGACCTTTGTCATCGTTTTCGACGGAGATCTTGTCCGGGAAGGAGGAATGGAGCGACTGGCCCACGACGTCGCCCTTCTGGTGAGCCTCGGAATCCACATCGTCATCGTCCACGGCGCCGGACCCCAGATCGACCTCTCTCTCGAACGCCATCATCTGAAAACCACCCGGGTCGGAGGAAAGCGGATCACCGACAAAGACTCCCTCCTCCCCCTCAGGGAAGCGGTGGGAGCCGTCAGGATCGAAATCGAGGCCGCGCTTTCTCAGGGAACCGATGCCACTCCGATGGCCGGATCGCGCCTTCGCGTCGTCAGCGGAAACTTTGTCATCGCACGCCCCATCGGAGTCATCGACGGCATCGACTTCCAATACACCGGAACGGTGCGCCGCATCGAATCCGAGGCAATCAGGAAACATCTGTCCGCGGGAGACACCGTCCTTCTCTCCCCCATCGCTTTTTCCCCGACAGGAGAGATCTTCAATCTCCTGGCCTTCGAGGTGGCCTCCCGGACCGCCGTCTCCCTTTCGGCGTCAAAGCTTGTCGTCCTGGGAAATTCCCCGGAAATCAGGGACGGAAAAGGAGAAATCATCCGGCAGATTTCCCTGTCCGATGTACAGAGGACCCCGTCCGCCTTGCCGCTGGCCGATCTCCTGACCGCCTGCGAGATGGGGGTTCCCAGGATCCATCTCGTGGACCGCAACAGGGATGGCGCCCTCCTCCTCGAACTCTTCACAAGAGACGGGGTCGGCACGCTGATCTCCAAGGACCCCTTCGAGCACATCCGGCCCGCCACCCTCGATGACCTGGTGGAGATTCTTGGAATCATCCGGCCCCTCGAGGAAAGCGGCGTCCTCGTCAGGCGGCCGAGAGAACGGATCGAAATGGAGCTCGACCGCTTCATGGTAACCGAAAGGGACCGTTCGGTCATCGGGTGCGTGGCCTTCTACCCCTATCCCGACCATGGCATGGCCGAGATGGCGTGCCTTGCCATTGTTCCCGGGTACCAGAAGGAGGGAAGAGGCGACCAGCTTCTCGCCTGGTGCCAGAAGGAGGCCAGGCGCCTGGGACTTTCCCGACTTTTCGTCCTCACCACACAGTCCTCCCACTGGTTCCTCGAGAGGGGATTCAGGCTGGCGGACATCGGGGTTTTGCCACCTTCCCGGAAAGCCCTTTATCGGGAAGACCGGAAAAGCCAGATCCTGGTCAGGGATCTGGCTGGCTAGATCTCCCCGCCGTTCCCAGATCCTGTTCAAGTTGCCGGAGCAATGGTTTTTCGTGATTCCGAAGGGGTCTCCCTGTCCTCGAAAAAACTCCCAGATCCCTTGATCCCTGGAAGTCGCGAATGGGTCTGGAAACAATGTGGGGAAAAAACCTGTCCGTCCGCTCAAGCATCCGAAGGGGGAGGATCGCCAGTCCGAGGGACATGTCCACTCCGGCCGCAATGGTTTCGAGGGTATCCATTTCCGTGAACCGGCCCGGGCGAACCCGCCTCCTCCGGAACGCGCCATCGATCAGGTTTCGTGTCGTCGAGAGCGCTGGAGGAAGAATCAGTGCATTTTCAGCCATCTCTTCGAGGGTCACCTCCGCCTTTATGGAAAGGGGGTGGGACAAGGGAATCGCCGCCACGAAGCGGTCCTTCCAGAGCCGGACCCGGTCGAGCCCTCCGGACCGTTCGGGAAGAGTCGCGACCCCCAGGTCCAGCTCTCCATTTTTCACCTTTTCGACAACCTCTCCGGAAGAACCGCAGAACAAAGTGATCCCGATCTCGGGATGGAGCTTCCCGAACTCCCTTACCGGAGTCGACAGTCCGTTCAGGGCCACATAATGGCTGGCTCCCAGAAAGATCCGTTTCTGGGACTGCCCGTCCCTTTCACGGACCTTCTGTATCCCTCCTTCGATAGCCAGAACGATCTTCCGGGATTCCGAGAGAAGCTCCTCTCCCGCCGGGGTAAGCCGCACCCCGCGTCCGAACTTCACGAAAAGCGGTGCCCCGACTCCTCGCGACAGAAGGGCCATCTGGCGAGTGACGGCCGGCTGGGTCAGGTGACAGTCCTCGGCCGCGCGATGCATGCTTCCGGATGACGCTACCATCATGAATGTCTTCAGATAATCGAGATTTAGGTCATATTTGATCATTTATTTTCATCGTTTTATTAAAAAAGATTCAATTTACTTATCATTTTTCATGATCTATTATTGGAACAAAGAATGCAATACTTCCGAAATATCAGGGGCTCCGGACCCGACCCTTCCGGAGGAAGGATCCACCCGACCGGATTTCTTTGCTATAATGGAGCATCACATTCGAAAATCCTTCACCTCTTTCGATTCAGGAGTGAATTCCGATGGCCCGAACAATCATTGAAAAAATATGGGACTCCCATGTGGTGGCAGAAGAGAGTGGCATGGCGCTTCTCTATATCGACAGGCAGCTGGTCCACGAGGTCACCAGCCCCCAGGCCTTCGAAGGCCTGAAACAGGCCGGGAGAAAGGTGCGAAGACCGGACCTGACCTTTGCGGTTCCTGACCACAATGTTCCCACCACCGACAGGTCCAGGGGAATCTCCGACCCGGTCAGCGCCCTTCAGGTCCAGACTCTTGAAAAGAACGCCCACGACTTCAATATCACCTATTTCGCCATGAATGACCTCCGTCAGGGGATTGTTCACGTCATCGCCCCGGAACAGGGAATCACCCTTCCGGGCCTCACGATCGTCTGCGGAGACAGCCATACGGCCACGCACGGGGCTTTCGGATCCCTGGCCTTCGGAATCGGAACCTCGGAGGTCGAACATGTCCTGGCGACCCAGACCCTCCTCCAGAATAAACCGAAGACCATGGAAATACGCCTGGAGGGAACGCCCCCCCCTTCTGTGACCGCCAAGGACCTGATTCTTGCCATCATCGGAAAAATTGGAGCGGCCGGAGGCACCGGATATGTCCTCGAGTTCACCGGTAACGCCGTCCAGAGTCTTTCCATGGAAGGCCGGATGACCCTGTGCAACATGGCGATCGAAGCGGGAGCCCGAGCCGGGCTCGTCGCCCCGGACGAGGTTACATTTTCCTACATCAAGGGCCGCCCCTGGGCGCCCAAGAACGATCTCTGGGACCGGGCCGTCGATTTCTGGAAAACCCTTCCCTCCGATCCCGGCGCCGTTTACGACCGGACTGTCACTCTCGATGTCGCCTCCCTCGCCCCCCAGGTGACCTGGGGAACCAACCCCGGCCAGGTGGTGGGAGTCGATGGCCGCATTCCCGATCCTCGGGATTTCTCCGATCCGGTCGAGCGGGAATCGGCCGTGAAATCCCTCTCCTACATGGGTCTCGTTCCCGGAACGCCGATTACCGAAATTCCCGTGACCCGGATCTTCATCGGGTCCTGCACCAACGGCCGGATCGAAGACCTGCGGGCCGCCGCCAAAATTGTCAGAGGAAAAAAGGTGGCCCCCGGGGTATCGGCCATGGTCGTTCCCGGATCCGGGCTGGTCAAGCAACAGGCGGAAAAGGAAAACCTCCATACGGTCTTTCTCGAGGCAGGCCTTGAATGGCGGGAGCCTGGATGTTCGATGTGCCTGGGAATGAATCCGGACCAGCTCTCCCCGTTCGAACGCTGCGCCTCGACTTCCAACAGGAATTTCGAAGGACGCCAGGGAAAAAACGGACGGACCCACCTCGTGAGCCCTGAAATGGCTGCCGCCGCGGCGATTGCCGGCCATTTTGTCGACATTCGAAAATAGGGCATGGCCTCCCTGCGCGGGAGTTCCCATGAACCGGACAACAATCAGGAAAGGACAATGACCCCATGGATGCCTTTGTCACATTGAAAGCCGTTGTCGCCCCTCTCGACCGGGCCAACGTCGACACCGATGCCATCATTCCCAAACAGTTTCTGAAAACCATCAAGAGAACGGGGCTTGGCGTCAGCCTTTTCTACGACTGGAGATACAAGGATGCCCCTTCAGACAGCTCTTCCGCTAACCTGACGCCTGATCCCGGGTTCGTCCTGAACAACCCGCGCTACCAGGGAGCCGGGATTCTCCTGACCAGGGAAAATTTCGGTTGCGGAAGCTCCAGGGAACATGCGCCCTGGGCCCTTCTCGATTACGGCTTCCGCTCCATCATCGCGGTCTCGTTTGCCGACATCTTTTACAACAACTGCTTCAAGAACGGCATTCTTCCGGTCGTCCTCTCCCCCGGGGAGATCGACCAGCTGTTTGCCGATGTTCTCGCCTCTCCGGGATACCGGCTCACCATCGACCTCCCGGCGCAGAAGGTCATCACCCCGTCCGGGATTTCCTTTTCCTTCACGGTCGACCCCGTCCGAAAAACCTATCTTCTCGAAGGTCTCGACGAAATCGGTCTCTCCCTGAAGAAAGCGGACGCGATCGGCGACTTCGAGAAAAAACGCTTCGGCGAGGCTCCCTGGCTCACCCCTTTTTCTCCAGACGCCGCATGACCTCCACCGAAGAGACTCCCCGGAATCCGGAGATCCCGAAAGGGTCTCCGCTCATCCGGGGACTTCTGCTCGCCACCCTTCTGGGGTTTGCCGGCTATATCCTTTTTCCTTATCTCGTTCCCCTCCTGTGGGCCGGGGTCCTGGCCTTTGCGACCTTCCCCCTCCTGACCCTCCTCAGACGGTTCGTCCGGAGACCGTTTCTGTCTTCGCTGCTGATGACCGTCCTTTTCCTGAGCTTCATCATTCTTCCCGTGCTTTCCTTCGCCCTGCCGCTCACCCAGGAGGTTCTCGTGGAAGCGGCCCGAATAAAGAGTTTTCTGGCCAATCCAGAGTCCACGCTTCCGACCTGGATCGACCACATTCCCTTTATCGGCCCCAAGGCAGAACACTGGTATCAGGACTTCAGAAGTCACACACCCACGCTTTCAATTCTCCTGGACAGGATTCAGTCACACCTCTTGTCTTGGGGAAACAGGCTTTTTTCCCTCATGACAGATGCGGGTAAAATTCTCGTGAAGACCCTGATTCTCCTCCTGGGGCTTTTCAGTTTCTACCTCAAGGGCCCGGCGCTCTGGAAAGGGATCCGTACGATACTGGTGAAGTGGGGGGGGCCCGGGGTCGAGGAGCCTTTCCGACAGATCGCTCCGGTCACTCGAGGGGTGGTCTACGGTATGTTTTTTACTGCCCTGGCTCAGGCAGTCCTGGCCGGAATAGGGTTTGAAGTCGCCCGGATACCCGAGGCTCTCCTCCTTACCTTCCTCCTCTTTTTTCTGGCTCTCTTTCCCATGGGAGCGGTGGCCGTCTGGCTTCCGGCCTCCTTCGTCCTTCTTGCGCAAGGACGGACGATGGCCTTTATTCTCTTTTTGGCCTGGAATGCGGTGGTTGTCGGGGGACTCGAGAATGTGATCAAGCCGATTTTCATCGGCCGCACCTCGGAGATGCCCTTCATCCTG
>JAYWMN010000097.1:0-3183 GCA_035873205.1 Nitrospirota bacterium | reverse complement strand
AGCAATTTCTGGACCATTCCCGGATCCAGCACAAGGGGCCGCCCCATACCTCCCCCTCCCGAAGAGAGATGTTTCTGCAACAGATCCTCCCAGCGGTTATCGAAGCTGATGACCGACAGCTGACGGGAGCGTCCCGTAAGGTAGGGATTCACGATTGTCCGGCCCAGAGACTGACGGACCCCCTCCGAGAGAAGTGTCACATCTTTGGCATCTCTCCCGGATGCGATCTGGTCGGACAGGCTTTCGAGGATCGTCCGGAGGTCACGTATCGACACCCGTTCACCCAGTAATGCATGAAGGACGGACACCAAGGTCCCGAGGGAGATCTGACCCGGCAACAGGTCTTCTACAAGCTTGGGGTAATCTCTGGAAAGCGCTTCCAGGAGTCGCTGAGTTTCCTGACGTCCCACCAGTTCCGACGCATGGGTCCGGAGAATTTCCGTCAGATGGGTGGCAAGAACCGTGATGGGGTCAACCACAGTGAGACCGTTGGCTTCAACGGTCTCCTGCTCCTCGGGTGAAATCCAGATGGCCGGTAACCCAAATGTCGGTTCCTTGACAGGGGTTCCGGAAATTCCATCGATCCCTCCCCCTGCATTCATGGCCAGAAGGAAACCGGGCTTGAGCTCCCATCGCCCGACAGGATTCCCTTTCAGAAGGATCATGTATTCGTCGGGCTTGAGCTGAAGATTGTCCCGGATATGAATCGGCGGAACGATGATCCCCAGCTCTCCCGCAAGTTGCCGCCGGATTCCCTTGATCCGTTCGGTCAGGTCCCCCCCTCCCCCTCCCTCCACAAGGGAGACGAGACCATACCCCACATTGATCTCGAGAAGGTCGAGAGAAAGATACTGCTCAATGTTTTCCGGAGGTGGGGGCTTTTGCGATTCTTCCTCTTTCCGGTCTCTCTCCGTCTTGAGGCGGGACTTCCGGACGGACCAGGCAACGCCTCCGAGAATGCTTCCCAGCATGAGAAAAGCCATGTGGGGAAGACCCGGGATCGCGGACAAGAAAACAAGGATGGCTGAGGTCCCGCCCATCGCCCGGCTCCGTGAAAACAACTGCTCTCTCAAATCCATGCCCAATTCGTTGGTCGCGGAAGAGCGGGTCACCACAATGCCGGCCGCCACGCTGACGATCAGCGCGGGAATCTGGGCCACCAAGCCTTCACCGATTGTCAGGAGGGTGTAGACCTGCAGGGCGTCTTCTACCGGCATCCCCAAAAGGACTGTCCCTATGATCAATCCCCCGACCACATTGATGAAAAGGATCAGGATGGCGGCAATCGCGTCACCCCGCACAAATTTGGAGGCTCCGTCCATCGCTCCGTAGAACTCCGATTCCCGGGTCAGTTCCTTGCGCCGTTTCCGGGCTTCGTCCTCCTTGATCGATCCCGAGTTGAGATCGGCGTCGATTGCCATCTGTTTTCCCGGAAGCGCATCGAGGGTGAACCGGGCGGCGACCTCGGCGATGCGCCCGGCCCCCCGCGTGACGACGACAAAGTTGATCACCACGAAGATCAGGAAGATCACGAGACCAACGGCATAGGAGCCACCGACCACGAAGCGTCCGAAGGACTGGATGACATGGCCCGCGGCAATCGTTCCGTTTTGACCGTGAAGAAGGATCAGCCGTGTGCTGGCCACATTCAGCGAGAGCCGGAAGAGGGTCGACAAAAGAAGGACCGTGGGAAACAGATTGAATTCGAGGATGGAGCGCGTCGTCAGCGCAACCAGAAGGATGATGAGAGAAAAGGCAATATTGGTCGACAAAAGAAGATCCAGTACCATCGGGGGAAGCGGAACGATCATGATCGACAGGAGGCCGACAACCCCGATGAACACGAAAAAATCAGCGGATTTTCCCTGCAGGAACCGTTTCATGCTCTACCTCTCCCGAACAGGGTTCATCACCCCGGTGGTGTTCTTGTAAAGGACCGAAAGCACTCGGGCCACCGCCTCGTAGAAGGAGACGGGGATTTCCCGGTCCAGCGGGCAGTCCCGGTAGAGTCCTCGGGCCAGGGGAGGATCCTCGACAACTGGAACGCCAACCTCCCCGGCCACTTCCCGGATCCTGAGCGCGATTTCATCCATTCCCTTGGCCACCACCACCGGAGCGGACATCGTCTCCGGATCGTACTTGAGTGCAACAGCAAAGTGGGTCGGGTTGGTGATGACCACGGTTGCCTGCCGGATCTTGGACATCATGCGGCGTCGGGCCATGGCCCGCTGGATTGACCGGATCCGGGCCCTCACATGGGGATCCCCCTCCGTCTCCTTCGTTTCTTCCTTGATCTCGGTCCGGCTCATGCGCAGACTCCTCGTCAGGATAAACCGCTGGAAGAGATAATCTGCAGCGGCCAGAAGAGCGTAGAGAGGAAGAAAGGCCACCAGAACAAGAAAGGTCATCCGGTACAGTTCAGCCGCGATGCGATGGGCTCCCGTTTCGACAAGCGCCGGAAGCTCGAGCCAGTTTTTTTCCAGAGCATAAAAAAGAATCACCAGGGACACGACCACCTTCACCGTATAGCGAAACAGCTCCTCTATCGATTTGAGGGAAAAGATCCTTTTCATCCCTTGGATGGGGGAGAGACGGTTCCACTTGATTGCGGCGGCCTTGGGGGTGATCATGATCCCTCCCTGAACGACAAGGGCCCCCACGGAAAACAGAAGAAAAACCAGAAAAACCGGCAGTCCGGCCGACATTTCATGGACAAAAATTCCTTTGACAAAGGGGGTGATCGATTCAGGAGTGAGCCTGACCGTCGCCGATTCCCGAAAATAAAGGGCCATGTCCCCTTTTAGCCCGGTCACAAGCCGGGACCCATAGAAGCCCATCAAAATCAGCGATGCCATCAGGAAGAAGAAGTATCCGACTTCCCGGCTCCGGGCGACTTGCCCCTCTTCCCGGGCCTTTTCAAGCCGCCTTTGTGTCGGCTCTTCCTGTTTCAGCTGGCCGTCTTTTTCGTTATCCGCCATGGCCGGCCATCACTCCCAGAAGATCCCCGAGGGTCCCGTCCAACGATCCCATCGTTTTTTCAAGGACGGCCCCGAAGAACGGAAGACCCAGCAGAGTAAGAACGATCCCCCCCAGAACCATCACGGGAAGCCCCAGAGAGATCAAGTTCATCTGGGGCATCATTTTGGACAAGAATCCCAGGACAAGATTCAGGATCACCCCCCC
>JAYWMN010000076.1:0-11496 GCA_035873205.1 Nitrospirota bacterium | reverse complement strand
GAGCCCCTGCTTCTGTCGGATGATATGGTTCAGGGTCGATGTGTTGCTTCCTCCCAGGATCATGTCGAAGACCAGGGTGTTGTAGAAGGCGGGATCGTTTCTCGCGATTCCCCGGGTGCCATAGAAAACGGTCGCCTGCCGGAGCTCCGGCTTGTCGAGCAGATAGGTTCCGGAGACAACGGGGGGAGCGGCGGCCTTTCCCGCGTCCTGTTCAGGGGCGGTGCCGGGGGGGGCGGTCCAGGCCCCGAAGTATTTTTTCGCGAGATCCATGCCTGTCGCGGGCGTGATGTCCCCCACAAGGACGAGGGCGGCCCGGTCGGGGCGGTAATGGTCCCGGGCAAAGGCGGCCAGATCCTCGCGAGTGATCCGGGAGACCGAGTCCGAGGTTCCGAAGGCCGGATGTCCGTAAGGGCCGTTACCGAAGACCAGCTTGTAGAAAAGGTTCGATCCCATCGGACCCGGATGGCTTTCCGAATCGATCAGGGAGGCGGTGAAGCTCGCTTTCTTGTTTTCGAACTCGGCCTGGGGGAAGGCGGGACTCCGGACCATTTCGGAAGCGAGCCCGAGCAGGGTCGGAGTCTCGGTCGTCAGGCTGTCGCCGGAGACGATGGTCAGGTCCCGGTTGGCGGAGGCGTCGAGCGAGCCGCCCGAAGCGTCGATGATCCGGAAAAGGGAGAGGGCGTCATGGCTCTTGGTTCCCCGGCCGAGAAGGCTTGCGGCCAGCGAGGCGGTGCCGCCCTTATCGTTCGGGTCGTCGGCAGACCCTGCGCGCAACCCGATCCGGAAGGAGACGACGGGAAGATCCGGGCGGGGGATGATATAGACCGACAGTCCGTTGTCGAGGGTTCCGGAGTAGACATGGGTATGCATGGCCGGAATGGGGAACTTGGCCAGTTCTTCGGTCTTTTTCGGGTTTTTGGTGGCGGCGACGGCCTGTCCGGGCTGGGCGGGAGTGTGGGCGCATCCTCCCACAAGGGCAAGCCCCAGGAAAAGGGGGGCGATGAATGTGAAGCCCCCGAACGGGATCCGTCTGGCTGTATTTTTCATCAAGGTGTGTCCTTGCATCGTTCTCTCCTGCCTTTCGAATGACCCGGCGCGCCCTCCTGGGCGCTTGAGGTCTGTCTCCGGGTTGATTGTTCGGAACTGATCGACAATTGACCGACTACCGGACGATCCGGCGTGGTCGGGAAAATGACGGATTCTTCACTTTGCCCGCCGGAAACAGATATCCGACCGTAAGGTTTGAGGGGGTCAGGTATTTCCGTGCGACCCGTCGCACATCTTCGGCTGTCACTGCCTGGATATTCCGGACATACCCGGTGAGGTAGTCCATGGGGATCCGGTCGGATGCCATCATGCCAAGCAGCATTCCCATCCCGAAGACGGACTCCTGGTTCATGATGAACTGGGTAAGAATCTGTTTCTTCGCGGAGGACAGAAGGGAGTCGGTGACCAGATTCGAGCGGACATCCCCGATGACGGCATCAAGACGTTTCCTGAGCACGGGAGGAGAGACTTTCGGAAGGCCCTGGGCATAGAAATAGAACAGTCCGGGATCGGCGGTCATGGGATCGTAGGACCCTTCGGCATCGACGGCGACCGGATGCCGGTAGATCATGTCCTGGTAGAGGAGCGAGGTCCGCCCTCCGGAGAGAACCTGGGCCAGGACGACGAGGGCCATGGCATCCCGGCTTTTGAAGTTGGGGGCGTGATAAGCCATCATCGTGATGGGCAACATGGCCGGTTTGCGGACAACTGTCATGCGGGTATGGCGTTGCGGGGGCTCGACAGGGATGTGATCGTTGATGCGGTGTCCGGGAGGAATCTGGCCGAAGGCCTGGCCGATCTGTGCGATCAGGCTCTTTCCGTCGACCGGTCCCACGATGACGATGGTGGCATTGTTGGGCATGTAATGGGCCCGGTAGTAGTGTCGAAGGTCGGCCGGGGTCGTCTTTTGTATGTCTTTTTCCCAGCCGATCACCGGATTGTGGTAGGGATGGACGGAAAATGCGGTGGCATAGACCTGCTCCACGAGCTTTTCCGTCGGGTCGTCATAGTCGTTCCGACGCTCTTCGAGAACAATGTTCCTTTCGCGCTCGACCTGGTCGGGGTGAAGAAGAAGATGGGTCATCCGGTCGGATTCGATGGCGATGGGAAGAGCGATCTTGTCCGGGGCGACATTTTCGAAGTAGGCGGTGAAGTCGTAGTCGGTGAAGGCGTTAAGCTGCCCGCCGACTCCGTTGATAAGGGTGTCGAGCCGCCCGTGGGGGAACTTTTTCGTTCCGGTGAACATCATGTGTTCGTTGAAGTGGGAGATGCCTGTTTTTCCCTTGTGCTCGTTTCTTGAGCCGACCCGGTACCAGACCTGGAAGGTCAGGGTCGGGCTGTAGGGGTCCTCGACATAGACCAGGGTCAGTCCGTTCCTGTAATGATGCACGTGCGGAGTCATGGAGAGCGAAAGAGGAGGACCTCCGGGCGCCCCGGCCGAGGCGATGGATATTCCCGATACGGGAAAGCCGGCCAGAAGGAGAGCGAGGGCGACAATGGTAAGGAAGGGGCCCCGGCGCGAAAGGACCGGGAAGACGGAAAAACGAGTTGGCATTGGTTCCTCCCTAAAAGGGTGAGATCGCGATATCGACCCGGATCCGGGCCTATCGGTGAAAGAAAACCTTGCCGGTCAGGGGATTTTCGGGACGACCCGCTTCTCGTCGAGGTCGAGAAGGCGGACCCAGGTCCTGATGTCCTTCCGTCCCGGATCGATCGCCTGGAGGAGCGAATCGAAGTAGGCCTGCTTTTCCGGGGTGTCCGGCGCGGCCGACTCGTACCGGGCGTTGAACCGGGACTTGGCGTCGGGGGAGAGCGCGTCGGGAAGGCGTTTTTCCAGTTCGGAGTAAATGGCCTCGTCGGTGACGAGGCGCCGGACGGTCGAGGCAAAATCCTCGGAGTCGAGGCCCAGGTGGTTCAGGAGAAGCTGGTCCATTGGACAGTTGTAGCTGTATTCGCCGAGCGTTCCGGCGTTATGGGCCTTGGCTTTGTCGATCATTCTCTTCAGGTGGTCGATGCCGTGAAGGCGATCGACCGGGCTTCGCGGATAAGAGGCGGTCAGGTCCATCGGTCAGGGCTCCTTTCCTGTTTTTGTGTCGCGTATTGTCTCGGAGGAAGACCCGATGATGCGGTTGCGGAGACTCCCGAACCCTGAGAATACCACAGAGAAGCCTCCGGTGAAAGACGAACCGAGGACCTGGATTTCGCGACAGGAATCCTCTCGGGCATTCCCGGAAAAATGGAGAATTTTTTTTGGAATTGCTCCCTGTTTTCCGAGGGCGGGTGTGGCGTCCGACGGGATGGCCACCGTTTCCATGAGATCGAGGATAGCCATAGTTCACTGTGAGGGCCCTCCGGATCCAGGAGGTTTGTCAGGGTGTGGCCGGTAGTTTGTGTCGATTTCGATCTCCTGGAGTGTTGTTTTCAGAAGATCGCATTGTTCGATCCTCCGTCTCACCTTGCGGATGACGAAATCAATAGGATCCAGAATTTTCATCACCGTTCCATCTTCATCAAAAATTGTCCTGGCACGGTCCCGAGATCCGGATGGGAGGGGGACGACCGCCCATGATCGATATCGTCACCGAGGTTGTCCTGGATCTCTCTGTTCTTTGGATCCAGGACAAGTTTTTCATAAAATATGGATCGCAAGAGATTTCGGCATCAATGTCCATCGTGCCATGAGGAAGCCCGATTCCTCCCTCCGAATCACCAGAACAAGAGTTTCGATACTCTGGCCAGAATTCTCCCGCCTTGCTGTCGAAATCTCTTCAATGTTTTGCGTCTGCTCCTTATTTTTATGTTTTAGGGAGATTTCTGTTCGCAGAGGGGAATGGGCCGGATCCCCCCGCTCAGATCGGCAACGGGGATTTCATCCGCAGTTGACAGATCTGACGGATTCTCAACGAGTTCCTCTCCTGTTGGACAGAAGGGCGGACCGTTAAGGGTATCTGCCTCCTGAATTTCTTCTGTTTCAGTCCGTATTATTGGGGGGGGAAAGAGAAGACTCCGTGTCCGGGAGCCATGATTTCGCTGGTTCTGTCATTGGGGGGCTTTTCCGGCTCGAGAGTTTCCATGTCGCTCGTTCCGTTCCCCTTTAACAACTTGGTAAGCGTTCGTTGAAGCCTTGGAGCGGGTCTTGAGGAGGGGGAAAGAAGTGATGACGAAGGCGAAGTCCTTTTGTGCTGTTCTCCGGAGAAGCCGATAAAGGCGTTCCGGGGTGCGGTTTTCCAGACGGCGGACCCGAGCGCCGGGACAGGCCAGGGAGATCACCTCCGACCCGGCAATAGAGCGGATCCGGGTGAGAGGAAGGGGCTTGTGGCGGAGGTGATTCCAGAAAATGGGCGCATTTATTTTTTAGAATATATCTCGCGGAATCAGGGGAGAAGCGGGATGGATCTCGCTCCGCTCCCGGAGAGCCGGAGCGTGAGGGGGAGCTCCGGGATCCCTCGCCGGTTTCCTCCCGGGAGGAAACCGTTGAAAATCGGGACGTTCAGGATTGCCCTTCACAGGAAATAGGTCTATTCTTTAAGGGTGCGTTATCGATGGCGGACGCGGAAGTCCAGAGGGACGAACCCCCCCGTCGCCATGACGTCCAACAAAGGAGACATGCCTTGACTCTGTTGATTCTGGTTCTGCTGGCGACCATCGTGATCGCCCTTGGAGGGGTGTCCATCTCGCTGGGACTGGGGATACGCCACCCCATACGCGGAGCTGTGGCATTGACGATCGGCGGACTTGTCGTTCTAGCCGGGATGACGCTCATGTACAAGTCCCTGCAACACAAGACTCTCGCCACACGGGCCGACAACGTGATCGTCAACGCCGAACATTACTTCAACTATCGCAACCGCCATTTGGCGAAATCAGCCCCCGATATTCGGGTAAAGGGTGCCGGGGGGCCAGGCAAGCCAGGCCAGAAAGCGCCGGTCAAAGGCGGATGAACTTTCTCCCTTCCTGTGCCGGGAGAGGGCGATCATGCGGTCTGTTTCGTCCTTGGCCTGGGTGGTGAACCTCCGTGTCCAGTGAACGACCCGGACGACGTAGCGCTCGACATTCAGGGATCCCCGGCTGTTGACGTATCCCCCGTGGCGCCATCGCGGAGTACCGGCGTTGTATGCGGCCACGGCATCGACTCCGTAAGGGTGCTTCTGGAGAAGCAAGGAGAGATAGCGGACTCCGTAGGTGATGTTGACCGCAGGATTGTAGAGCTTCCGTGGCGATCCACGGAGTCCCATCCAGCGGGCGGTTCGTGTGGTGATCTGCATCAGGCCGATCGACACATCGTGGATCCGGTTCTCCACCCTTTTCTTGGTGGGGTCGAAGCGGGATTCCTGGGCAATGATTCCTGCGACAAGGGCAGGGTTAATGTGGCTGGTGCAGGATATTTCGGTGATGAGATTCGAATAAGGAACGGATGAAGAGAGTAAGTGGGCGCTCAGGCACCAGGCAACAGAGTGATGGATCATCCAGTTCAATGCGCAACCTCCTGTTGAAGATCACTGTGCCGTTACCCCTGCACGAACGGAAAAACCGCCACAATACCGCGATAATCCCGAAAAAAGACCGTGCAACTTTCATCGCGCCAGCGACCCGACCGGGCGCCGGCTGCTCCTGCGGGGTGCATGGTCCCAGAGGAGAGAGCGAAACAATGTGCGATGACGGGAACGATGATAGATTGGATTATAGGGGGTTGCCGGATCCCCGTCAAGAAGAAAATGCTGATAGATCGGAAAACCTATATATAGAAATAAGATATGGATCCCCTTCTGAACCCCCTGCTTTTCAGGGCTGGAATTTATTATTTTATCCTTATTTGGAAGAAAGATAGATGATTCATACCCCGGACCGCTGGCTGTCCAAGGCCGGCCTTGCGTCCCGGGGCGAAGTCCGGGAGTGGATCGGAGCGACCCGCCTTCGACTGGGGGGGCGTCCCGTCCGGATCGACCAGGCCATTCCCTCTTCCGGATCGTCCCCGGAACGAATGATCCTTCCGCCCTTCACACTTGACGGCGTTCCCCTTGTTCCCCCCCTTCCGCTCCTTCTTCTGCTGAACAAACCCCGGGGGATTCTTGTCACTCGTCTCGATCCACAGGGGCGGAGCCATATCGGAGAGCTTCTTCGGAACACCCCGTGGGGAACCGGGAGCCGGGGGGCCATCAGGCCTCTGGGACGCCTCGACAGGGCGTCGGCGGGGCTGCTTCTCCTGACGAACTTTCCGGAACTTTTCAGCGAATTTCTCGATCCGTCTCAGAAGACTCCCCGCACCTACCGGGTGCAGATCACTCCTCCGCTACGGGAGAAGGACCGGCTGCTGTTCCTGGCCGGGAAGGCCGGGGAATCTCTTGGATACGGCCGTATCGGGGTAGAGGAAGAGGCGTCCAACCGGCGGACCGGATGGCTCCGGGTCGGACTCATGGAAGGCAAGAACCGGGAGATCCGGAATTTTCTGGAAGAATACGGATATCGGGTTCTTCATCTGATCCGGATATCGTTCGGCCCTTTTGTTCTGTCGGGGCTTCCTCCCGGACAGGTAATCGACGTGACCGGTCGGGCCGGAGAGGTCGGAGTCGAGTGGACCAAATGGCAAGGGCAGGGCCTCCCGGAGAACGGCGCGGGAGGAATATCGGAGTCTTGACACGGAAAATTTCGGGGATATATTTTTATTGAAAGGAATCAAGAGCATGAAACAGCCAAACAAACCACGTGTTCCGGGCTTGCGCCCGGCAAGTAAAAAGGAGAGAGTCATGGCAAGTCTGCTTCGATGGGATCCGGTGAAAGAATTCGACGATCTGGCCCGGAGGCTGAACCCGATGTACCGGAGTCAGGAGCTTCGTTCGGAGGGACGGGAAAGAAAGACGGTGGAGTGGGCTCCGAGCGTCGATATCGCCGAGGAGGAAGGGGCGTATATCGTCAAGGCGGAGCTTCCCGAAGTCCAGAAAGAGGCCGTCAAGGTGGTGATCGAGAACGGGGTTCTGACACTGTCGGGAGAAAGAACCCGCAAGGTCGAAAAGACTGGAATCCGCTTTCACCGGGTGGAACGGGAATATGGGGCCTTTCTGCGGTCCTTCACCCTTCCCGACGACGCCGATCCCAAAAAAATCTCCGCCAATATGAAAGACGGGGTTCTGACAATCCGGATCGAGAAACTGGCGGAGGCGAAACCCTTGGCCGTGGAAATCAATGTCGACTGACGGCCGGGTCTGGCGATCCGATCCGGAATGAACTCGCCTGTGATCCCTTTCTGAGGGGATCGACAAAAGGTCAATAGATCATGGGGGGACAAATGTCCCCCCTTTTTTTTGGTCGGATAGGCATGGGAGGGTTTTTATGAGATAATCTGCGGAGTTTTCATTGCCGTCCCCGTGAGACAGGGGGCGGTCCGTCCGGTTCAACGTCAGGGGAGTCCGTGTTCAATGCCGCCAGAGACTCCGAAAGTTCTCCCCCGGGATTCGCGCTGTTCGATTCCGGGATGGGAGGGCTGTCGGTGCTTCGCCATTTTCTCGACCATTTTCCGGGGGAAGACTTTCTCTATCTGGGGGATATGGCCCGGTTTCCCTATGGGTCGAAATCCCGGGAAATGATCCGGAAATTTTCCCTGGAAGATGCGGGGTTTCTGATGGAGTTCCGGCCGAGGACCCTCGTAGCCGCCTGTTTTACCGTGTCAAGCCAGGCTCTGGACGACCTGGTCGCCCATTTTTCCCCGGTCCGGGTCGTGGGCATGGTCGAGGCGGGGGCGGGGGCGGCCCTGTCGGCGACCCGTACGGGGCGCATCGGTGTCCTCGGAACGGAGGGAACGATCCAGAGCGGGGCCTATCCCGCCATCCTTAAGCGTCTCTCCGGCAAGGAGACCGAGGTGCTGTCCGTCGCCTGCCCCCTTTTCGCTCCCATGGTGGAGGAAGGATGGATCGACGGAGACATTCCAGAGCGAGTCGTTCGGGAATATCTCTCGCCATTTCTCTCTCCGGCGTCCGGGGTCGATACCCTGATTCTCGGCTGCACCCATTACCCCCCTCTCCTGCCGCTTCTGAGGAAGGTCCTGCCGGAGGTCGTCTTCATCGACCCGGGAAAGGAGCTGGCCCTTGCGGAACTGTCGCGGGGAGAGGGAGAAATCCGGGGACGGGCGGGACGGGTGACCTATCTGGTCACCGACAGCCGGAAGAGGTTTCAGTCGGTCGGACAGAGGCTTCTGGGGCAGTCCATACCGGAGGTTCATGAGGTGGTGATCCCCGTGGGGGAGTATGTTTTTACGGAAAGAACGGGGAGGACGAGATGAGAAGTGACGGAAGAAAGCCGGACCAGTTGAGGGATCTTTCCATAGAACCGGCACCCAACCGATATGCGGAGGGGTCGGCTTTTGTGCGAATGGGCTTCACCCATGTCCTGACGACAGTGAGTATGGAAGAGAAGGTTCCTCCGTTTCTGAAGGACCAGGGGCGCGGGTGGGTGACCGCCGAGTACGGGATGCTTCCGCGGTCCACCCACGAACGCTCGGCACGGGAAGCCGCCCGGGGAAAGCAGAGCGGACGGACCCAGGAGATCCAGCGTCTGATCGGCCGCAGTCTGCGTTCCGTCGTCGACTTCCAGAAGATGGGGGTTCGGACGGCCACACTGGACTGCGATGTGATCCTTGCCGACGGAGGCACCCGCTGCGCCTCCATCGGGGGAGCGTTCGTCGCCCTGGCGCTTGCCTTTTCAAATCTCCGGAAGGCGGGGGTTCTGGCCGAGATGCCGATTCGCGACTATCTGGCCGCGGTCTCGGTCGGAATCGTGGACGGGGAGCCCTGTCTCGATCTGTGCTATACCGAAGACTCGATGGCCGACGTGGACATGAATGTGGTCATGACCGGTCGGGGAGAGCTGGTGGAGGTCCAGGGGACGGCAGAGCACCGGTCCTTTTCAAGAAAGGACATGGACCGTCTTCTCGACCTTGCCTGGAAAGGGATCGCGGAGATCGTGGAGGTTCAGAAGAAACTAGTCTCCCTGGCCTGATTCTGGGAAGGGAAGGAGGCCAGGGATGAACGATCTCTCCGTTCTTTTCGGGGGAACCGACATCAGTCTTTCCTGTGGGGAGATGAAGAAGTGGCTCGACCGGGAAGGCGGGGATGGCGACTGCTTTCTCCTCGATGTCCGGGAGGAATGGGAACACCGCTTCGTCCGCTTTCCCGGATCCCTTAACATCCCCTTGTCCCGTCTTCCCGAGAACCTTTGGCGCATTTCCTCCGACGGTCTGGTCATCGTTTACTGCCATACGGGAATCCGGTCTCTTCTCGCCTGTTACCTTCTCTCGAAAAACGGTTTTTCAAAAATCAGGAACCTTGAGGGGGGGATCGACGCCTATGCCCTGAAGGTCGACGCCCGTCTTCCCCGGTACCGTCTCGATCCGGGTCGACGCCCTCCGGAGTCGGTGCTCGACGCCAATGCCAGGGGGAGCCTTCGGCCGGACCAGAGTCCCTGGGGGGAGGGGGTGACAGAGACGATCTCCCCGGACAGGAGTCCCACCGATCCTTGAACACGTCGGAAAGGGCGGTAGGCCTTGGGATTTTCGGGTGGCCAACGGTCCGACTTGTTCTGGCCGGAGAACTCCGGTATCATTAAAGATCCATGCTCATATTGAAGGATTTTCGTCTGACATGTGATCCGACCGCCTTCAGTCGGCCCGACGGCCGTCCGACATGGATAAAAAAGGAAAAAGGACTAAAAATGCCCTGTTTTCAACGCACAATGCCAACGAATGACCCATCGGGACCTCTTTCGGACGGCCTCTTTCAAAACTATTCAGCCGGATCATGATCACTCTTTCAGGAATCTCCAAGCATTATCCGACAAAAACGCTTTTCTCGGACCTTTCTCTCCGGATCTCCCTGAGGGAGCGGATGGCTCTTGTCGGCCCCAACGGGGCGGGAAAATCGACCCTGATGAAGATTCTCGCGGGACTGACCGAGCCGGATGACGGCGTGGTCGGCATCCCTCCGGGATACCGCATCGGGTATCTTCCCCAGGAAGTCACGATCGAGGGAGACATGACCTCCGTCGGCTGCGTGATGAGCGGAGACAAGGAGCTCATGAACCTTGAGGAGGAGATGCGGGTCCTCGAAAAACAGCTGGAAAAGGGGGACGTGCGGGTCCTGGACAGGTATGGAGAGGTCCAGAGCCGGTTCGGGTCCCTTGGCGGCTTCGAGCAGGAAACGACGGCAAGAAAGGTGTTGGCGGGGCTCGGTTTCGACCAGGCCCGGATGAATGCGAAGATCTCCGACCTTTCCGGGGGATGGCGCATGCGCGTCGCCCTGGCCCGGACTCTGGTCACGAGCCCGGACCTCCTCCTTCTGGACGAACCGACCAACCATCTCGACATTCCGTCCATCGAGTGGCTCGAGGCCTTTCTTCTCGACTTCCCCGGGTCGGTCATTCTCATCTCCCACGACCGCTCCTTCATGAACGGTGTGGTGGGGGGGGTGATCGAACTGTCCGGTGGCAAGGCGACGGTCTTTGTCGGAAACTACGACGCGTACCTTGCCGAGAAGGAAAAACGGGCCCAGGCCCTCGACTCGGCCATCGCGCGTCAGGAAGAAGTGATCGCCAAGACCCAGGACTTCATCGACCGGTTCCGTTCGAAGGCCAGCAAGGCCAAGCAGGTCCAGAGCCGCATCAAGGCCCTGGACAAGGTCGAGCGTCTGGAAAAGGACGATGCCCAGAAGACGGTCCGGTTTACCTTTCCGGCGCCGGTCCGCTCGGGGGAGATCGTGGCGACCTTTACCGGGATCGAGAAATCCTACGACGGACGACCGATCATCCGTCCCTTCGACTGGGTCCTGCGCCGGGGGTCGAAAGTGGCCCTGATCGGTCCGAACGGAGCCGGAAAATCCACCCTGCTCAAGATCATGGCGGGAACGGTGACGCCGGATGCCGGAACCTACGTCACGGGCACCGGTGTCACCACCGCCTACTACTCCCAGCATCAGCTCGAAGTCCTCGATCCTTCCCACACCGTCCTTGCCAGCATGGAGTCGGTCGCTCCGGACTCCGAGAGCCAGACGCGGATCCGGGGGCTTCTGGGAGCCTTTCTCTTCCGTCAGGAGGAGGTATTCAAAAAGGTGGGCGTCCTCTCGGGAGGGGAAAAGAGCCGGCTCGCGCTGGCCCGCCTCCTTCTCTCTCCGGCCAACCTGCTCCTGCTCGACGAGCCGACAAATCATCTCGACCTTCCCTCGAGAGAGGCTCTGGTCGGAGCTCTGGAGGCCTATCGGGGAACCCTTGTCTTCATCACTCACGACCGGTATGTCATCGAGAAGATCGCTTCCGACATCATCGAAGTCCTTCCCGGCTCCGTTCGTCTCTTCATGAATCACCGCTTCGAGACCTACCGGGCGAAAAGGGACGGAGTCTTCAATGCCGTTTCTGCCGCCCCGTCGCCGATACCCTCCGTCTCCTCCGGAGCCGGGACGGGCATCCCCA
>JAYWMN010000067.1:0-28017 GCA_035873205.1 Nitrospirota bacterium | reverse complement strand
CTCTCTCCAGATCCCGATCGCAAGGCTCCGCTTCTCATCCGGGGAGGGGGCGGGAACGACAAAGATTCGAAACCGCGACTGGATGGGCGCGGGGATGGGCGAGAGCTCATTGCCCGCCGCCATCCAGAGGATCCGGGAGGCGTCGAGACGGATGGGAAAGAATTCGTCCCGGAACTGGCGCGCCCCTTCCGGCTCGAGAAGGGTGTAGAGGGTCTGGAGGGGCGTCGAATCCCTCATCTCCCGGGCCTTGTCGAGTTCGTCGAGGAAGATCAGGGGATTGCCGAGCCCTCCCCGGTCGGTGGCAAGAAGGGAGAAGACCGCGCCCGCCTTGGATCCGGCCCAGGTGGAAGAGGAGCCGGAGAGGATCCATCCGGCGGACGCCATGGCGCAGTCGAGCTCGAACCGGCTTAGGACCGCGAACATCTCCCCCATTCGGCGGAAGAACCGGGTTTTCCCGACCCCCGGATCTCCAAGAAGAAGAATCGGAGGGAAAAAGAGGTTCCCGTCTCCGGCCCGGGCCAGCACCAGGGATTCCTCCAGAGCCTCGATGACCCCGGCCCGGGCGAAGTGGGGGAACTCCTGGGCAAGCGCCCTCACGACCGACACGTCGGGAGCCGGAACGAGGGGGACGGTCAGAAGGTCGGCCGGATTGTCGGGGATCCGTCCCTCGATCAGCCGCCGGAAGCCGTCGCGGACCCGGTCCACGCCCTCGCCGGACCCGCTCACAAGGGCGTGCCAGAAATCGAACGCCTCCTCCGGATCAAAAAGGCGGTGGCGTCCGGGAGAGGGCGTGCCCCTCAGAACCCGGGTCACGACCCGGTCGTAAAAGACCTCCCACTCCCCGGTCTCCGGTCCCTTGGGACAGGAGATCCCCCGGGGGGCTTGGGGCAGGGTGGGGGAATCGTCCTTGAAGAATCGTTGAAGACCGGGAGAGGAAGACATCGGATCGAACCTCCTTCCAAACGAATAGTCGTCCGGTTGAACTTTATACAATGTAATATTATAGTAATAAGGAGTGGGGTGTCAAGTCCGAAATTCGGGTGTGTTAAGATCGGAGCCACCAAAGGAGAGTCCATGACAGACGTCCAGAAACCAAAAGACGCCCGGAAGGACGGGGACCCCCCGCTCTTTCTCGCCCTTCTGGGGTATCCGTCGCTTGCGGAGTCCGCACCCCGGAAATTTCATCTGCTTCTTCCCGACACGCAGGCGGAACGGATCGACAGCCGGGTGGCGGGAGCCCGGAACACCGCCTTCATCGTCCTTCTCCAGGCCGGGCTCGACCTTCTGAAAAGACGCGCCGAAATGGTCGGGTCCCCCCTTTTTGTCGACGCCGACAAAGAGATCGAGGCGTCCGGATACGGTTTAAACCCCGATCTCTCCGACAGAATGGCGGAGTATCTGGCCGCCCCTCTCAAGACACCCCTTCCCCCGGTCCCGTGTCTCTCCGTCGAGGGGCGGATGGGATCCCTGTCGCGCAGGCCTTTTGCCCTGCTTCTCCCCAGGAAGCTGGCCGACGACATCGACAAGACGACCCGCGGACCCCGCAACAGCGTCTTTGTCGTTCTGCTCTCGATCGGGTTCGAGGTCTACCGGAGACGGGCCCTTTTGGAAAAGATCGTCCCGATCGTGACCGTGCGGGAGTTCTTTAACGCGCAGGGCTATAACAAGGGAGAGAAAGACGATAAAAGGGGATTCAGCTAAATGCTGTTACTTGCAGTGGCACTGCATTCGGGACATTTCCGGTCCGTTAGCACCCCTCGCCGGGTCCGTTCATAGGGCTATTCATACGTGGCGGCTGGCTCATGTGAGTAAAACTTCGACCGATTTTGAATCATAGCATTTAGCTGAATACCCCTCTAATTTTTTGGCGCTTCTGAACTGCGGAATATCCGCGTGAAATCATCGTCCAGAAGTCTGTCGGATAGCAGGAGGAAATTCTCAAACGACTTGAAGGCCTTCATGTTGGGTTAGAACAACTTGTTCAATCTCCGCCCTTCACGACGGGGGGATGACTGTTGGTCGGAATCGCTCGACCCGGGTTGTGCGAGTGGGAAAGAAGACCTATATTGGCCACAACAAAGGGCGTAAAAAAATTCAGCAGGATTTTGACCCATATTCCATGACTGAATTGGTGAGAAAGAATGTTCTCGCCCTGATTGAGAGCGGAGAGCCAGCTTCCCACGATGGCAGTGGTGAGTCCGGTTTTTTTCAGATGGACAGGAAGACAAACGGTTTTTGTACACAACCCAAACCACCGTAATAGTTTCACATCTCCTCCTCTCTCCGGCCCGGATTCATGTCACCGGGCCCTTGAAAACCTGCCACTGGTACTCATTTCAATCTCGGCCAGTGATAGCATGCAACAAGGCCGTCCTCGATGAATTTCTGCCGCTCGTTTCGGAAGGTCATCTAACACCCAGGCAGACCGAGCAGCGTCCTTCCGGTTCTCCTTTTCGGTCAAACATGACGCTCGAATCGTTTTCAGGGGTCTCGACTCTCTCATCCGTTCGACTTGCGATCGTGTTCTCGCTCTTCTCTCCCTACCTTCTCATTCTCGAAAAGCTCTTCGTTGTCCACTCCTGATATCCACCCACTCCAATTCCGGGAATCCCGGAGACTCCCTGGGTATAGAAAGGTGAGATTCTGTCCTCTCTGACCGGAACCGAATCAAAAACCCTTGCAAAATCCGTTCAGCATGTAGGACTTTATTGACAAGTTCTTGGATGAAAACCTCTTTCAGGAGCGACAGATGACCATATCCTACCGGACAAACTGCCGCTCCCAGAGTTTACTTTCTCCGAACAGATGAACTGGCTTATTGAAAACGACGTTGTTCATTTTGACCTTGAATCAGTGACGAAGCTTGACCTTTCGACAGATGAGCGAAACACGAAGACAGTTATCCGGCCATCCGGGGCTTGATCCCCGGACAATGCTCACCCGGCTTCCGAGGCATATAAAAGAGTATGGGAACAAAAAATCTCTGTGATATGTCTCTTTTTAGTCCCTTGAGGCAGGGAAGGGAAAGATCATCAGAGCCCTTTCCGGCCAGGAAGTTCGGCAGAATCCAGACCGATGGACACATGGATTCGTTCGTTTATGACGGAACCACGGGTTTCTCTGGACGATTATTCTTTCGGAAGGGTTTCCCTGTCAAAAACAACAGATCCCGACTGCAGAACGCAAAGATAGACCATCCGAAAATCCGGAGAAAATGACGGGCCGGCCGGATGGTTAGCCACCAATAACCCGTGATCCTCTCTGTTGCGTCGATGTCGGTCTGCTCGACCAAGTGACGAGAAACGCGGAATAGTCTCGCAAACCAGATCCTTTGAAGTCGGTGCAATCTCCATTTCCAGAAGTCGATATTAAAGACAGTGCCAACCGCTGTCCCATCGGATCCCTCTGCGGAAGGAAAAGGGATAGCTCTTGTTTCACGGGATTCGGATCAGTTATAGGGATCATGAATCTGATCTGAAGATTCTTTGAGACTCCTGTCTTCCACCAGCAACGATTCTTCTCCTTCTCTGTATCGTTCCAGTACCTCCAGAATGGGACATTCAGAGGTATGATCCGGATCCTTGCACGCATCAACCAGATATTCCAGGGCCTTTTGGATCTGAACGAGCCTCCGGATCTTCTCTTTGACCAGAAGGACCTTGCCTTCTGCCAGTTTTTGGACAGACTGACATTTGGCTCCAGGGATTTTTTTAAGAAGCAGAATGTCCCGGATTTCATGAAGGGTGAACCCGAGTTCTTTCGCATTCTTGATGAATTTCAGGCGAAGAACGATTTCCTGGGGATAATCCCGGTAGCCGGATTCTTTTCGCGGGGGATCCGGGATCAATCCGTTCCGTTCATAGAAGCGGATCGTATCAATGCTCATGCCAGCCATCCTGGCCACTTTCCCGATCGTCAGACTCATTTTGACCTTCGATTCATCCTGCGCAACAGGAGAGCTGTTTGACGTCACGGTGAAAAGACTGGGCGCACAGCTTGAGGCTTTCCACCATGGTCAGGTAAGGGAAAAACTGGTCTCCGATGTCCCGCACGGTCCGTTTCGCCTGAAGGGCCATTGCGGCAGTCTGTATCACCTCTCCTCCCTCCGGAGCCAGGATTTGAACCCCGACCAGTCGACCGGTCGTCTTCTCTGCGACCATCTTGACCCATCCCCGCGTGTCGAAATTGGCCAGGGCCCGGGGAACCTGGTCGAGGGAAAGAATTCGGGTTTCGACCTGGAGTCCATGGGAAAGAGCCGCCGACTCCGTCAGTCCGACCACAGCGACCTGGGGGTCTGTAAAAATCACCTCCGGAAGGACTGAGAGGTCCAGGAACACGGATTCCGATTCCAGCATATTGATCGCCGCCCTTGTTCCGGACGCCGCCGCCACATAAACGAATTTTGGGAAGGTCGTGCAGTCTCCGACGGCATAGATTCCCTGCACATTCGTTTCGAGTTTCTCATTCACGACGATCGCCCCTTCCGCGCTGGTCCGAACTCCCGCTTTTTCCAGGGCCAGGTTTTCCGTGTTGGGAGTGCGGCCAGTCGCCACCAGAAGGGCGTCGCCTTCCAGCGTCAAATCGTCAAAGGCCACGCGAAAAAGTCTGTTGTGGTATTCGATCTTCCGGGGTTCGGCGTTGAACAGGAACTTGATTCCCTCTTCTTCCAGATAGGTCTGGAGAGCTTTCCCCAGATCCGGCTCCATCCGGTTCAGAATCTGGGCGTTCCGTTCGATGATCGTAACTTCTGCCCCCAACCGCCGGTAGGCCTGCCCAATTTCGACCGCGACAAATCCCCCGCCGAGAACAATCATATGGCGCGGAACCGTTTCGGAAAACAACGCCTCCGTCGAGGTCCAGAAGGGGGTGGCGGACAGTCCCGGAATATTCGGTGCAGAGGGCCGGGCCCCGGTCGCGATCAAAATACGGTCAGCCGACAGGAAACGTTCGCTCTTGTCGTTCAGTCGGACATGCACGGTCCGGTCATTCTCAAGGGAAGCCGTCCCTTCGAGAAAGGTGACGTTGGGAAGGGTCCGGAGAATTTGGGTGTACTTTTCCTCCCGCAGTTCGAGGACTCTCCGTTCGCGCTGTTTCTTGAGAAGAAGATCGGAAAAGGCGGGTATTGCGGACGAAATGCCATCAAATGGCTGGACCAATGGCTGATGGACATGATAGGCCTGACGGATCAGGATCTTCGACGGAACGCACCCGACATTGACACAGGTTCCCCCCAGGGTCCCCCGTTCGATCAGAGTCACCCTTGCGCCGAGATCGGAGGCGCGGATAGCCGCGGCAAAGGCTCCGGATCCGGCGCCGATGATGACCACGTGTCGTTTCGATTCCTGGGGTTCATATCCAGTCGGCGATGCTGTCCGGGCAGATTCCTTCTCAAGAGGGGAAAGATCGTACCCCGCCTTCCGGACGGCCATTTTAAGCTGCGAGAAGGAGATGTCCTCTTCCACGGCAACTTCTCCGAGTCCCTCGCTGTAGGAAACATCGGCAGACATGACTTTCGGGTTCTGGAGGAGAGTCTGCTCCACCATCCGGGCACAATGGTCACAGGTCATTCCCTGCACAGTAAAAGAGATCTTTTTCACGGGCTCCTCCTCCTTGATCGGGGAAATGTCGGTTTATAGTGTTCTGTCGCAAAAGGGAGGTTCATTTTTCAGGCTCCTGGATATTCCGAACCGAAAGAAGCGAGGACGGATATCCCGAATCGTTCGTCGCCCGCTCGAGATCCCGGACCCGGACTGCTCCTTTCTTTATCCAGATCGTGGCGGTTTTTGACGCCAGGCTTGCCCGAACCCGGAGAACCCCCGGAAGTCTCCCGAGGGCTCTCCGGACCGTCAATGGACACAGCTCGCAATGCATCGACGGAATCGACAGACGGACTTCTTCTGTCAGAGATTGGTTGGCCCTCGCCATCCCGGGGACGCTTGCCATCAGGAATCCGACCAGGGCTCCTGAAAGAATCAGAAACGGGAGCTTTCTCATTTTCCCTCCTTGCCTTTATGTCACTGTTAATGGAAAAACCAGGCCGCATACCAGGGAAAGGCGAGAATCGACAGGCTCAGGACCAGGATCCCCCAGAGCATCCGTCGGGACTGTCTCACAGGCGGCCGGCAGAGGGCTCCCGGACCGCAAGAGGCAGGAGTTCTTCGATAGGCCGCCCACGCCCCCCATCCCAGGAAGAGAACGGACCGCGCGACAAACCCGGGCCGGTAGGGATCAAGGGCCGCCAGACGGCTCGCCCATGCGCCCCCCAGCCCGAGCGACACCAGAAGAAGCGGACCGACACAACACGCGACTGAAAGAACCGATGCCAAAAAACCCGCCAACAGAGGAAAACGTCCCGATCGCAGTGCCTTTTGTTTTGTCATTATTGTTCCTCTCCCTTAACGGGACAATCCGTTTTGTCCTTGGGGGGAGATGGCTTTTCGATCGCACAGACCGCCGGGTGTCTCAGTTTTCGGACGAGGTCGCCTCCCGTCAGCAGAAGAAGTCCGATCAGCCCGGCATACATGACCGGCTGATAAAGCTTCATGCCGAGCGGAATGGCCAGGGCGCTGGCAAGATAACCGACCAGAATTCCATTGTCGCGATGGGTCCGCCAGGAACGCCAAGCTCCCCAGGAACCCAAAAGAAGGGATCCGACCATCAGGGGGAAAAGGAGGTGCTTTTTGACCAGGACCCCCAACCCGATGGCCCCGACAAACGAAAGCAGGAGGGGAACACCGGCACAGCAGAGAACCGCTGTCAGCGTCACAAACGCGGCCACGATCCCGACCCCGATTGACGGGTTATTCCTGACCTCGGGATTGGAGGATTCTTCCGAATCGATTTTTTCCATGTAATCGCTCTCCACCATACCAGGTATTATGCCACGCCCTCCAGACCGGAAGGCTTTCCTACCCGTTTTTTAGGTTTCCGCAGGATCTCTTTTACCATTTTAAATGGTAAACCCTCGCCTATACTCCAGGGTCAAGTGATTTTTCAAAATTACGCTCCCCAAATAAGGGATTATTTTTGGGATTCTGAAGAGATTCACGGCGAACAGGACCCAGGGAGCAGTAGTCCGGGGGGCGGGATGGGATGGATCCCCCCTCCTACAGGATATTTTTCGAGACAAAAAGGGCGGGAGAACACGGGAAATGGCCTCCCACCCGCCAACCTCTTTGACACCCGGAAAAAAGCCAGCCCGAATCCTCGAACATTCCGACTTTCTGTTCTTTTGCGCCGCCAAGGTCAAACGTCTGGAGGCGATCGCCCGTCTCCTTGGCCCCCCTGGACAATGAACCCGGAGAGAAAACAGGCTCCCGGCCATCCCCTTCCGTCGGATTCCGGGGGTAACGACAGCGGCTCTCCACTCTCCCCCTCCTTATTATCCCCGGATTCCACTTCTCTCAATAATCGAAATAAAGCCCCAAACCCAGATATTGGTCTCTCGTGAACAATAGATCACCCATGGGAGAAAACCCGTTATAAAAATCGATCGCCGGACGGATCTGAAAATAAGATCCCGGACGATGAAGAAGAAAACCCGCCTGGACGTCTTCATTGGGCGAAAATCCATTGATGCCCCGCGATTCAAGATAAAAGGCGGCATAGGCGCGTCCGATCGATCCGAACAGAGCTTTCAGGGGATCGCTATACAGCTCAAATCCCGTCAATCCGATGGTTGAGTCCCGAAAGGAGGAATAATATCCCAGGTCGACCACCCGATAGGCGAATCCTGCGAAGATCCGGACCTGGGGCGTGACATCGTAGGATGGAATCACCTGGAGAAGCTCTTGACCGAAGTCCGACAGCTTGTTCAAACCGCTGAGTCGGGTGAAATTGTATCCGGTATGGGAACTTTCATGGTAAAAGAAGATCCGTCCAGAAAATTTCCCGAAACGGATCGTGACGGGAAGGCCGATGACATAATCGGCATCGATGAGATAGGTGGACGAGCCGAAGAATCCGAACCTGTTGAAAGCGGCGCCCATGACGCCGATCTGAAGGGATCTGTTGACGCCTTCCGTAGGGGATTCGAACCGGACGATTCCGAAGTCTCCCCCAAAGGTTCCGTTGAATTGTCCGTAGGCATTATTGGAAACAGTAAAGAACTGCACCGCGGAGGTCGGCTGACGAGGATCGGCAAGAAGGGGCGTGAAAACGTCCTGGGAAGGAAAAAGGATCGTCCTCATTCCGGATTGGGGTGACGAGGGAGAAATTTCCGGATCCTGGTCCAGCGTGACGTTGTCTGGAACCATCCCCGCCGCCATACCGACTCCGCCAGCGCCCAGGGGGGGCTCCAGCAGGGTAAATACGGAAAGGACGACGACAAGAAAAACCTTCATAAGGCACTGTTCGGTCATGGGCATGAATTCTCCGACGGGTGAATCTTGGCTGATGGCCCTGGCTGGACGATCCTTGACTTTCATTTGTGGACGGCCAAGAGCCCCCCTTTTTCCCGGGCTGAGGAGGAACGGGGCATTGAATCCAAATGTGTTCCCATTGGTCGGAAAAGATCGGTTTTTCTTACAGGATTTCTGTATTACGGGGTCTGTTTCAGGCCGACGAGGGGGGTTCGTGTCCTCCTCCCCTCACTTCACTTTTCTCCATCTCGGAACAACGAATGTTTTCCGGAAAGATGGCGGACCGGAAGGTTTTGTTCTGCCCGAACCTCTTCCCGAAAGACCCCGGTTTCAGAAAAAGAACGTCAACCCGACTTTCGGACCCCAAAAGAGTTCCACCAGAGAGCAGTACAGGAGGTTCATCGAAAGGGAAACCGCCCGGTTCGTCTGAAAGAAATAATCCGCCCCCACCTCCCCCCGGTAAAAAACCGGGGCGACGGGTGTTTCGACGATCGGATCCCCATAACTCCGGAGAGCTCCCAAAGGCCACAACGCGGCGAAATTTGCGAAACCTCCCCAGGAATTCCAGCGACCCTGAAGAAATCCCTGGAGCCCGAGAACAGGGACCGGGATGGAGCCGAGAAAGGCCGCATCGGGGGCAGGCCGGTCCCCGATGTTTCCGGGAAGAAAATCCTGAACGATCTCGCCGCCTTCCAACAAAAGACCTGCGATAATCGGTCCCTCGTGCATGGCTCCCCCGATTCCGCCCTGGAGGGATTCCAGGGTTCCGGACACGTTCCCTTTTTCTCCCGGAGCGCTTCCCGGATACGTGGCCGAAAGGGACGGGATCTGAATCAGCCCGATATTGAAATTCAAAACCGGAGCCCCATGAGAGCGGGTATCCGGAGGGAGGAAGAACAGACCGCTCAGGGATTCGAAGAGGCCGGTTCCTTGGGCATTGTTTCCCTTTTTGTCATGAAGCGACGTTTCATTGAGGCCGAGTCCTCCCGACACTTGGTCCGGAAACAGGACTGAACCTCCGTATGCGGCCACGACATTCAGTGCCAGAAACGAAAAAGAAACGACCAAACTGACAAGGGACCTCACACCCTTCATGTCACATACCCCTCTCGATCGGCAGGGTAACAGTGATCGCAGCCTCCCGTCCGCCGAGTGACGACCAATGAAGAAAAAATCGGCAATCCCGGGAATGCAAGGGCGCCCAAGGAGATTTTCGAGACAGGACGAGAGCCCTCCGTCAAAAAAACGAAGGCGCGGGAATTTTTCCGTTCGTCGGGAGGAAGGAGGTTCAGGTACGCCTTCAAAACCCGGACGGCCTTTGATGTCTGACCCGTCCAGAGAAGACTGACACCCCGGTAATAGAGACTCAGGGGAGAAACAAGACGTTCCTGGACGGTCCGTTTGAGGAGATCGCTTTCGTCGTCCTTCAGAACCGGTCCGGACCATTGCCGGATTGTGTGGAGGACCTGCGTCATCCGCAAGTTGCCCTGATCCATCTCCCGATCTTGCCTCAACCCGTCCAGAAGGTGTCGGAACAACCGCAAAGACTGTTCGGCTCCTTTCGGATCCCCTTGCCTTTTTTCGAGAACGGACTTGAGAAATGGAAGGAGGATATGCCGGCTGTCCGAAAGGGACGGCGTTTCCCCGGAGAAAATCGTCAGGGCTCCCCGAACTCGACCGTCTTCCATGAAGGCGAGTCCGCGGAGATACCGCTCCTCGAAATGGACCTCCCCCGGACCCAGACGGGACAGGATTTTTCGTGCCACTTTTCCTTTCCCTTCCTCCAGGGCCCGGCGGGCCAGAAGACGGATTGAAGCCGGATTGGAAGAAAGGGTCCATTCGCGTTGCGCGATCCGAAAAAAGCCCTGATCATCCGCGATGCGCCCTCTCATTTCATGCCGGAGAGGAGGGGGAAGGAGAGTCGTCAGATAGTCGGCACGAGCTCCCTGACGATGGTTCAAGGCAATCCGGGCCAGGGCGTACGCGACAGCCGGAGAGGATTCGCCGTCGTTTCCTTTGACCCATCGGTCCAGATCGTCCTTCCAGGGGATCTGGTCCAGCGACCGCCGGTTTCGGGGGAGCGTATCGACCAGAAGATAGGGCGGGGATCCGAATTCCAGAAGAGCGTTCCGGTCGGTGTTCAACGGACCCTGCCGGACCCACGCGCGAAGTCCATGTGTTCCGGCCACGAACATCCCCCAGACCTCCGATGGTGTCCGTTTGAGACGGGCCAGATCGGTGACGACCGGCCGGGAGAGACGGGAACGGGACCAACGGTCGAGGGGAAAGGAGCTTCCGACGAGCAGGAGATCCCCTTGGGCGACCTGAAAAAGATCGGCATGCGGAAAAACGTCCAGAAATGTCCGGATTTCCGTTTTCAGAAGAGACGACGGCAGTCCGTAAAGCGGCAACCATTGGGCAAAGAGCCCGTTCGGGGTCAGCCGGCTTTCGGCCGTCCGAAAAAACTCCCGCGTGAACAGCCGGGAGGGCCCGCTCATCCAGGGATTCGAGGGTTCGGAAACGATGACGTCGAAAGACGCCCGGGTGGTGGACAGATAGTGGCGCCCGTCATCTAAAACAAGACGGAAGCGGGGATCGGAAAGCGCCCGGTGATTGACCCCCTGAAAGGTCCGGGCCGCGTCGACAACCGCCGGTTCGATCTCGGCTACGGTCAGACTGCGGACGGAGCCGTGTTGTTCGACGGCGCCGGCGGTGACCCCGCTGGCCAGGCCGATGACCAAAACATTGCGGGGGGCCGGATGGAGCAGAAGGGGAATATGGCCGGACAGAATTTCGGTGTTCATGTCAGCCCCGGTCGAGGCATCGACTTTTCCGTCCACGGCGAGGAACTGGTAGGGCATTTTTGCGAGTCCCGGCCGTTCCACCACTGAAACGGTCGTCTGAAGTCCTTCCTTGTAGTAAAGAAGACGGTAGGAGGCGAGGAGCCGATGCAGAGGCACACCCTCCTGAAGGAGATTCCAGTACAGGGGGGCTTCCCGATAGATCCCCGTCGTCATCAGGAGGGGGTGCCAGGGAGGGAGAAGGAACAGGAGCAGTCCGATGGCTCCTCCCGCAACCAGCGTTCCTGTACGCTGTCGGGGAGATCCCCTGAGCTCGAGGGCGAGGACAACGGCAATAGCCAGGGCGATGAGGCCCAGTACCTCCACCGTTCCCTGAAGTCCGAAGCGTGGGATCAAGAAAGCGGGAGTGGCCCAGGCACCGAGCATGTTGCCGAACCCCAGAGCGGCATAGACCATGGCGGGAGAGCGGTCGGCCCCCCCGCCTCCTTCCGGCTGAAGCGACTGCGCCGCGACGGGGAAGAGAAATCCGAAAAGGAAAAAGGGCGGAAAGAGACTCAGAAGGGCCGTGACCGCATCGGCGATCAGGGTGTTCGCATAGTTGAATCCCGTGGTCCCGAGCCATTCCAGCAGAAAAAACGGCAACTTCTGGAAAAGAAGCAGAGCGACGATGCAACAAACCAGAATTCCCAGTTCCAGATGGGCCACGACCAGACGCGGAGACCGGAGACGACCGGCCAGACGCGAGGATCCCCAACTCCCCAGTCCGATCCCCAAAACGGCGACGGCTGTCAAAAGTGCGAAGGCATAAGTCGAGGATCCGATGAGAAGGATCAGAAGTCGCGTCCACACAATTTCGAGGCCCAGAGCGGTCATGCCCGAAATCCCCAGGAGAACGAGGATCAGGGTCCCGTCCCGCACAGGGAACCCTGTTCGGGTTGATTGGACGATATTTTCCGAAGGAGGAGGTCGTTTATCGATAGGGGGCTCTGGAGAGACGCTGAACAAACCCAACAGGGCAGAGGAGAGATTCAGGAAAACGGCGACGATCAGGGTCAGTCCCATTCCTCCGTGGGGAAGAGTCCCGAAACCGGCCAGCAAGGCCCCCAGGAATCCGCCGAAGGCGTTTGCCGCATAGAGGGTCCCCGCTTTTTCCGGAACCCGGAAGGGACCCATGATCGCCAGCAACAGGGGGAAGGTGCTCCCCATCAAAAAGGCTCCAGGTCCCAGAAAGAGCAGTCCCAACCCAAGGTGGAAGGTTGACTGGGTCCAGACATCACCGTTCAGATGGGGCCAGATCGCGGCATACGCTGCCGTCCCTGCCCTGGGCAACACGACCTGAAGAAGAAGGGCGTAGACGGCAATCAGGCATTCGGCGAAAACATAGAACCGTTTGGGATTCCGGAGAGCCCGGATTCTCCTTCCAGTGAGAAGGGAACCCAATGCCAGCCCCCCCAGAAACGACGCCACGACGGATGCGACCGCCAAAGTGGTGGATCCGGTCAGGGTCAGAAACGAGCGGTTCCACAGCACTTCGTACATGAGAGCGGCGCCACCGGAAAGTCCTGAACAGGCAAGAGGAAAGCTCTTTCTGAGATTGGCGGTCAAAAGCGCTCTTTTGCCCGTTTCCCCGGGAACAAAGGACGGATCGGGAAATCCGTTTTCAGTGGACTTGGGATCCGTCACGTTGGTCGAAATCCGGGTTATGGGAATCACGACGTTAGGCCCCCTTCCCTTTTTCAAGCGGCATTCCTGTCTGTAACCAGTTTTTCCATCCTCCTTTCAGAGGATGAATATTCTTGACCCCCAGATTGAGAGCCATTCGGGCACAGCGCACGGAGTCCGCCTCGTTCGGGCAGGCGCAATAAACCACAATCATGCGATTTTTGGGAAAATGCAGCGATTCCCGGTCCCACTGTTCCGCATCCAGCGATATGGCCCCGGGAATCCTTCGGCTGTCCTGACGGCGTTCCGCTTCGGAGCGGATATCGATCACCATCGGAGGATGGGCTGATTCCAGTAATTCTTTCAGCATGGGAGCCTCGATACTGGCCAGCCGCAGGCTCCTGTTCGCCACCCCACGCCGGATGATCCTCCACAACACGACGATCAGGAGAAACCCGACGAAGATTCCCAGTGCCAGAGACCTCTTTTGTGCCAGGGTTCCGAAAAGAAATGAGAACTGGTCGTGAAAAAGAACGCCGGTTCCGATGGCTGCCGCACTCCAGACGAAGGCCCCAAGAGTGTCAAACAGAAAAAAGAGGGAGACCGGCATCCGCAGAATGCCGGCCAACGCGCTGACGACGACCGAGAGGGCCGGGACGAACTTGACCAGAAGGAGACTCAACGGACCCCAACGCTCGATGAATCTCCTGGCTTTCCGGAGAAACATGTTCGGGGAAAGAGTCAGATGACAGACCTGACGGAGCACCCAGTTTTCCGAAAAATACCCCAGGAAGTACCAAATCCCGTTGGCAAGAACAGCCGACAAGGTGATGGAGGCGACCAGCACTCCTTCCAGGGGGAGTCTGGCGGAATACATCGCGGAAATGCCCGCGACGATGGGAAGGGTAATGATCGGCAGGCCGAGTTGCTCCAGGAAGACGGACAGAACGGCCAGAAAAAAACCGTGTTCTTCAAGAAAAAGTTGCATAGAATCTTTTACCTTCCAAGTCCCGTTGTTCTCCGAACGATAAAGGCGGTCTCACCAAGCCAATCCGGACCCGGGAAACGATCACGACCGTCTCCCGGGAAAAATGGAGAGTCTGAGGCGGGGTTCTTTGGCGGCCCAAGCCAGATCTCCGTCCGTGGGACGGGAAGAAGGGCTTATGCTCGGCACCCTCCGTCCTTCGGAGGGGGTGGAATAAAGGTGGTTCCCTCCGCATCTAGCCTATTGAATAGCTTCCTTTTCGATACGGGCGAAGACCCGGTCCAGTTGCTGGCCAAGGTCGCCCAAGCCGTCGTAGTTTCCCAATACGGCCGAGGGTTTCCGGTAAATCACGACAACCTTGCTCCCATGCTCCTGGACAAGAATGTGGAGAGGAACAGCCAGATAGGCCGTGGGATCGTTCGCGTAAATGATCTTGCCGAACTTGGGATGGAACACTTCGAATCCCAGAGCCTTCTGGGCGTGAACACCGACCATTCCCAACATCATCTGATGATCCTGGGTAGTAATGATCATCAGACCATTCGAAGCGATCGCCCGCTTCAGGTGCTGTACCGTCCGATCGAATCCGCTGTGCGACGTCTGCTCGACCAATCCCGGCACCGCTGCGTCCGCGTCGAACGGAACGGCGACCAGCATCAGAAATACTGAAAAGAAAACAAGGGTTACTACGTTTTTCATCAATCCAACCGGTTGTCGGTTCATGGGATGTCCTTCCTTTGTTGAGATCAGTTGTTTTCAGAACCGCCGTCGACAGGAAAAAACGGGGAGGGGTGACGGAGTATCCTCCGCCACCCCAAAATCGTTTGGCTACCGGCCCAATCCCCTGACAAGCATTCCAATCTTTTTGTCCAGCATTTTCCCCATTTTGACCGCCATTTTGTTATGGGTCCCCGCCAGAAGTTCCGAGGGAGGGGTGTAAATCGCATAGGTTTTTCCGTTGCCGGCGACATAGACTGTCACCCGGATGGGAACCGCCACCCCGGCGCCCGGCTCCGATGTGAACAATTTTTTGGCCATCATGGGATTGCCGACAAAAAACGTTTCCGATTTCAGGGTCAATCCGGTCATGGACAGCATCTTGCCCTGATTGATCGATCCCATGACCATCATTCCGTTCGAGGAAACGGCCTTTTTCAGATTGGCGACCGTGGTGGCGAAATCCTGATGTGTCGCCACTTTGACGGCGCTGGCGGCCTCACCCACGGCCGGCTGCATGAGGAAAACAGCTCCTCCGACAACTCCTGCACTCAAGAACCCGATCATTTTTTGTCTGAACATCATTGTCTCCTTCATTTTCGTTAAACGATTGACCTGAATCTGCCATCAGGCGTTACCCCTGGCCCCTTCATTCGGACAAAGGGGGAAAGAAAGATGTCTTGTCATGCCATATTTTCTCTCCTTTCCTGAGGGTTATCCGGAAGAGGAAGTTTCTTCTTTTTCCCACTCCATCCGGTCGCTCATGTAAAAACGACGTATCAGGGAAACCAGGTCGTCCATGATCGTGTAAGCGACGGGGATCACGATCAGCGTCATGACGGTCGAGGTCAGAAGTCCTCCCGTGATCGCCGTGGCGATATTTCGAAACTGCTCGGTGGCCGGCGGCGGATTCAGGGCCACCGGGAACATGGCGATCCCGGCGGCGATCGCCGTCATCAGAACGGGACGGAGACGAAGGACGCTCGCCGCCACCACGGCCCGGCTTCGTTCGACCCCCAGATTCCGGAGATGCAGGATCTTGTCTACGACGAGAATCGAATTGGAAAGAACAATGCCCGCCAGAATGACCATCCCCCACAACACCGGAGGCGACCAGTCCATGCCCCGGAGACGGAGGGCTTCAAGGCTTCCGATCCCTTCCAGGGGAATGGCCAGCATCAGGACAAGGGCGATCGCGAACGATCGGAACTGGACGGCCAGGAGGAGATAAACCGCGACCAGGGCGATCTTGAGCCCCATCTGCAACTCGTTGAAGGCCTGGAGCATCGTTCCCACGAGTCCCGCCGGCCCGACGGCATACCCTTTCGGGAGGGCCAGCTGCATTTTGGAGGGCGCCAGGAGATTCATGGTGGTCTCCTTGAGCCCCAGCTCCTTGTAGTACCCGAGGACACTGGCCGCATAGAGCGTGTTGTAGGTATGGATGCGGTTATATCCGACCGATTGTCGGATCCGGGCGACGGCCGAAAGCGGAACGGATCGCATCGTATGGCCGTCGAAAACCCCGATCTTGAGCTGTTCCAGATCTTTGACGGAACGGCGCTGGTCCGACCGGTAACGGATCAGCAGGCGGCTATGGTAGTACATGGGGTCGGGGTTGAAGAAGGTTCCGGTCATCCCCCCGTTGATGGCATAATAAATCTGTCCCACGATATCCTGAACCGAAAGACCGAGCTGGCTTGCCCGGGACTCGTCCACCTCGACCCGGACCTGCGGATCCCCGTGGACAATGTCCAGATAGGGATTGTGCAATCCCACGGCCTGGGTGCGGGCGATTTCCATGATCTGCTGGCCGTAGCTGTAGACCTGGTCCAGATCCGTTCCCTTCACCAGCACTTCCACGGGGGCCCGGGCGGCCGCCACCGGCGTGGGAGAGAGCGGCTGAAAGAAAAGGACGTCCAGATCGGGGAGGGTGGCCCGGGCTTTTTTCACGATCCGGTCCTCGATGTCCCAGAGGGTTTCCGTCCGCTGCTCCCGGGCGATCGTCAGGTTCAGGAGCAGTCTGGCCTCGTTCATCCGGTTGACACCATAGCCGGTAAAGTAGTCTCCCCACACAGGAGATTCCCCGGTCGTCGCCGAAATGTCTTTCACGTTCTTTTCCGCAAGGGCGATTCGGGAGATCTGCCCGATGATCTGTCGCATGCGGTCGGGGCTGGTCCCGGGAGTCGCCCGGACGTATCCCAACATCAGGGAGGTGTCCGTGAGCGGCATCTGTTCCTGCCCAAGGGTGTCGAAGAGGGAAATCGCCACCCAAATGGCCGCTCCCGTTGCCGCCAGGATGATCCACTGGTGGCTCACGGACCAGGAGACGGCGCGGGCGAAGAAGTGTTCGAAGCGATGGAAATGGCGGAGGAAGAGAGCGTCCATGACCTTTCCGATCTTCCCCGGCGGCGCCTCTTCGGAAATGACAAGCTGCTCTTCGACCGTAAGTTCGCGAAATTCCTCCACGCCCTCTTTTGCCTTGAAGAGATAGGACGCCATGAGGGGGGTCAGGGTCAGCGCCAGGAACAGCGATGTCACGACGGTCGTGATCATGGGGGTGGTCATGGAGTTGAATCCGGCCCCCATGTCCCCCGTCAGACGCGTCATGGGGTAGAGCATTACGGCAAAGGTGAGCGTGGCGGCCGTAATGGCCTTCTGGACCTCTTCGGCCCCCCGGATGGCGGCCTCCCGGGCAGAAAGTCCCCGTTCGATATTCCGGCGGATGACCTCCACCACCACGATGGAATCGTCCAGGATCTTCCCCACGATAAAAACCATCCCCATCATGATTCCGAAATCCCGCTGGAACCCGAGCATCTTGATCAGGAAAAAACCGAAGGCCACCGCCGACGGCAAAATGGCCGCGGCGATGAAGGTGCCCCCGTAGTCTCCCAGAAAGAGGAACATCGACAGGCTGGCGAGAAGAACCGCCAGAAAGAATTCGTGGAGGGCGTTCGTGTCGTTCAGCTTGATATAGAAGCTCTGGTCGAAGGCCACATGAAACTTCATTCCGGGATACTCGTCTTCCAGAAGCCGGGCCAGTTTCTTGGCCCGGTGGATGACCGACAGGTAGTTCTTGTCCCCTTCGGCCTGAACCCCCAGCCAGACAGCCGGATGGCCGTTATAATAAAAATCTCCGTAAAGCTGGGCGTGGGTGTCCTTGACCGTGGCAACATCCCGGACATACACGACGCGCCCCCGGGATTCCCCCACAGGAAGGGCCGGAAGCCTTCGCAGAATATCCGCGTCCCGGAATTCGTTGTCGACCCGGACATCGATTTTGTCGTCCCCCGACAGAAGAGGGCCTCCGCCGTGATTGAAGTTGGCGCTATCGATGGCTTTCCGGAGGGCGACAATGGGCAATCCGTACGCGGCCAGCTTCTGGCGGTCCACCACCACCTGGATCTGCCGGTCGGGCCCGCCGAAGGTCGAGGCCGACAGGACATGGGGGATCACCTGGAACTGGGTGAGGAGAATATTGTTCAGGAGAGTCTTGAGCGCGGTTCGCGACATCCCCGGATCTTCGACGGCGAACTGGATCGCGGGACCATTCTGGATGTTCACATGCACCAGCCGGGGGACCGTCGTGTTGGCCCCCGCCTTGGGAAGCTCGTTGGAAATGGCATTCAGCAGGGCCTGCATCTCCTGCCATTTCTTCTTGAAGTCGACGTCGTAATCGAAATACACGACGATCTTTGAGTACCCTGGCTGGGACGTTCCCAGAAGATAATTGACCCCTCCCACGATCTGGATCCGCTTTTCGAGCGGCCGGGTGATATAGCGCTCCATGTCTTCGGCCGACATCCCGGGAAACTGCGTGACGACGCCGATATCCGGAGTCGGAATCCGCGGGACCATGCGGACCGGGATGGCAAGGTAGGCCCACACTCCCAGAGCCACCATCAGAAGGGAGACCACCAGCGTAAAGTGCGGATGGTTCAGGGCAAAGCGGGGAAGACTGAAGCGGCGGCCGGGAGCCGGCGAAGGGGTTACAGGGTCCATCACGACCCTCCTTCCCGGTGAAGAACGTGAACGGTCTGGCCATCGGTGATGATCCGGTTGCCCCGGGTGACCACAAATTCCTCCGGTTTAATCCCTTTGATTACCTGGATGTAGCGTTGCGAACTCATGCCGGTCACGACTTTTTTCCGCTTGACCTCTCCGTCGTCGGAAAAGCGGGGACCGGTGAAAACGACCGACGGTTTCCCTTCCGAAATCCGGATCACGGCGGAACGGGGAACGACGAGCGCATGATCCGTTTCGCGCCGGACCAGCGACCCGACCGTATAGGTATTGCTCTTGAGAATGTGGTGGGGATTCTCAAGGCGGACTTCCACCGTTCCGGTGCGGGTCTGGGGGTCTTCGTTGGGGAAAACGACGGCCACTTTTGCGGTCACGCGAAGACGGTGGGAGGTCCTTTCTACCGCAAGCCGGTTCGAAAAAGACTGCCGGAGAAGATCGGGAGCCATCTGGGGAAAACGGAGATAGACGCGGCTTCCCGGATGCAGGTACAGAAGATCCCGCTCTCCCACCGAAAAACGGATGCGGACCCGGTCGAGGTTGTCGATCGACAGAACCGGCTGTCCCGTTTTCACATACACGCCGGGGTAGATCCACCGCTTGGCGATGAGGCCGTCGGTCCGGGCCCTGATCGTGGCATAACCGATGCGGGTCTCGAGAAGAGACACCTGGGCCTTTGCGATCCGGAAGTTCTGGCGGACCTGGTCGAGGGCGGACCGGCTGATCGACCCTCCCTTGAAGAGGGCTTCCGACCTCGCCCGTTCCGCCTGCCAATAGGCGAAACCGGCCTGGGCTTTTTTCAGGACAGGATCGAGGTTGGATGTTTCCAGAACCGCAAGCACCTGGCCTTTATGCACCGTGTCCCCCGGATAGACGGCCAGTTGTTTGACGTACCCGTCCGTCCGGGCATACACGACGGTTTCTTCGTAAGGCCGGACGGTCCCGGTATAGGACACCCGGTCTTCAAGATGGTCGACGACACGGGCCATGGCCAGATCCACACCCTGCGGTCCCACGACGGGAGGTGTAAAAAGCTGGCTGGGTCGAAGCGTCGGTGTCACCCAGAGGGAATACGTCTGGGCCAGCCAGAAGATCAGCAACACCCCCGCAAGTTGCACTGTGAACCGGCGGGCGGCCGGATGGTCGCCATACCAGCGGACCGGTCCCCAGTGGGCCACCCGTTCCCAGGTGATGCCCCGTCGTTCGAAGTAGAGGGCCAGGAGAAGGAAGCCGATGAGTATTCCCCCGCCGATGAGCCACCCTTCGTGATCGTGTAAAAAATCCCCTATGTGACGAAGGATCCGGTGCATTTCATCCCCCTCTGTTGACTTCGGACGAACTTCCTGCGTGAAAACCCCTTCTTCCCTCATCCTTGTCACGGATGGAGAAAAAGTCTTTTTCGGAGAGTCCTCTCATTTCGGGATCGTGGTGCCGGACATTCCGCCAGGTGGTTTGAGCACCCCCATCGCGAACTGATAATCGATTTTCGCCTGAGCCAACCCGTAACGGCTTGCCGCTTCTTCCGCCCGAGCTTTTCGAAGAGCCGTCTGGGCATCGATCACATCCAGAGACCGTGCGCCTCCAACCCGATAAGACTGTTCGACAAGCCGGTTGTTCTCCCGGGCCTTCTTTAGATCCCGTCGGGACACCGTCCAGCGTTGGCGGGCGGCTTCCACTTTCAATGCCGCCTGGACCATTTCTTTCTCGACCCGAAGGCGGGCATCGTCCATGCGATACTCCGTTTCTTTCAATTTCGCATGGGCTTGCCTGTAATCATGAAAGAGCTGTCCTCCTTCGAAAATGGGGATAGAAACAGCTCCTCCAACCACATACGTCGAAAAGAAGGAACTATTGCTCGGCACCACCGGCATCGGAAGAGCCCCGAAGGGGAGCTGGGCGAGATTGTACTGGGCGATCGCCGTCAGTTTCGGGAGATTCCGGTCGCGAGTGAGCTGCAATGCCGCCTTGTTCTGCTCGACGACAGAACCCATTTCCTTTAAATCCGGACGGGTCTTGAGCGCAACCGCCACATCTCTCGAAAGATCGACCGGCTGGGCAGAGGAAGACAGAGAGGCAGGGTCCAAGGCCGCCAGGTGATGCTTTTGGGGGGAAAGACCCAGAAGCCGGGCCAGGGCCGCCCGCAACGTCTGCCTCGTTTCCCTGGCATTGATCAGCGTCAGACGGGCGGCCTCGACATTGACTTCCGCCTGCGTGACATCGAGCTTGATCCCTTCCCCGTTTTGAAATCGATTTTGGGCGATCGCCAGATGGGCCTTTGCGTCTGTGACCCCCTGGGAGGCCGCTTTTTCCTGGTACTGCGCAGACAGAAGCGCCAGATAGGTTCCTTCGGTTTTTCTAATCACGTTTTGGGTAACAGCCTCCCGATGCCACCGTGATTTTCCGACTCCCGCATGATTTTGGGCCACAAAGGCTTCCCTCCGGCCGAAATCGTAAATGTTTTCCGTCAGGGTGACGGTCAATATCTCATAGTCGTAGGAGTTGTAGCCGGGGAAAAGGAAAAATCCCATCAATCCGTTTCCGACCAGGTTCTGGTAGCTGGCGGAAATCTGGGGAAAATAGCCGGCCCGGGAGGCGCCGAGTCCTTCTTGTCTGCCTTGCACCGATTGATTGGCCGCATTGAGAAGGGGGTTCCGGGAGAGCGCCATTTGGACCGCTTCAACCATTGTCAGGGTCTCCTCGGCCCGGGCCGGTTGGAGGTCCGCCAGGAAAACAGGGACAATCCATGCCAACATAAAGAAAAAGAATCGGACACGGCCGGCGATCCGCTTCCGGATTCTGCCGTTTCCCCCCTTTTCCTGACCCGCACAGGGCCGCGCAGGTCGAAGCGGAGACTGATCGACGTATCGTGTCGCGATTCGGGAAGGAACGAGGTTGAAAGACATCGAAAACTCCTGTTTTCAATCAATCCCTGCGAGGAAAGCCGGCAGAACGCCTCTTGTCCATCCTTGGCCCTACCCGGCTCCCTCGGTCCCGGACGCCTTGATCCGTATCCGCCTGTTTCTTTCAAAGGCCCGGGAGTTGGACACAATGAAGTCTAAACCCTGGATATAGGACAAGAGTCAAGCACATTTTTCAGGAACTTTAAAAAAAAAGAAATTTGACCCTGGACCTATGTTCAGGGGATATTCTTTAAAAAGAGGCGGTTTTTTGGAAATTCAAAGGCTCCGCACCGCGGCAAGGAGGCAATATGGACATCGATAAAGTGGGTTCAGTCAAAAACTCTGGACTTTTCGTCGAACCGTTTGGAGGTCCCGGGCTTCCCTCCAACTGGAGCAGCGCCAGAAAACAGGGGGTGGGAACCGCGTTGAGTTCCCGGTCGCGGGTGTGGTTCACCATTGGGGAAGGGGTTCTCGGCGAAGTGTACTTTCCGTCGGTCGACACGCCGGTCCAACGGGATCTCCAGATTTTGGTTTCGGATGGAAAAACTTTCGTTCACGAAGACCGGAGAGACTTTACGCACTCGGTCGAATGGGTCGAAGACGGCGTGCCGGCCTTCAGGATCGCAAGCACCGATCCGACGTGCCGCTACCGGTTGATCAAAACGATTTGCACCGATCCCCGTCGAAACGCCCTGCTCATGGATTTCCGGCTCGAACCCTTCCCCGTCATGAAGGAGAAACTTTTTCTGTATTTGCTCTGGGCTCCTCAAATAGGGAACCTGGGAGCCGACAACCAGGGGGTCACCCGGAACCTGCGGGACGGAAAAACGGTCTTGTGGGCCTGGAGAGGCTCGTGCCATGCCGTTATGACCGCGACGGTGCCATTTCTCACTATGTCGGCAGGGTATGTGGGTTTTTCGGACGGATGGCAGGATTTAATGAAGCGCAGGAGGATGGAGTGGTCCTTTCCCCAGGTCGGGCCCGGACATATTGCCCTGACAGCCGAAATCAATACGAGCCAGACCCTTTCATTCACCGTTTCCCTGGGATTTGCAAAATCCTACCGCCAAGCCCTTCGAACGGCCGAAGGAAGTCTTGGTAGGCCGTTTTACGAGACGCTGGAGGAATACCGAAAAGGATGGATTTCCTATCAGAGCAGACTGGTGGATCTGTCGGATGTCAGCGGAGATGGCGGGGTCTTGTTCCGGCGGAGTGTGGCGATCCTGAAAACCCATTTCGACAAGCAGGAAAAGGGAGCCGCCGTTGCCTCTCTTTCCATTCCCTGGGGGGAAGAGACAAATGCCGACAAGCCGGTCGGGGGCTATCACCTGGTCTGGCCCCGGGACCTGGTGCATGTCGCTCTGGGACTACTGGCGGCAGGAGACCGTCAGACTCCCGTTCATGTTCTGCGTTATCTTTTTTCCCGACAAAATCCGGACGGGAGCTGGCATCAGAACTTCTGGGTCGACGGAGCACCGTTCTGGTCGGGCCTTCAGCTGGATCAGGTCGCCTTTCCCGTCATTCTGGCCCATCGTCTCATAGAGACGAATCGCCTTCCGTTCGATCCCTACCCCTCTGTCAAAGTGGCGGCCGATTTCCTCATCGCCCATGGACCCCGGACCCCGCAGGACCGGTGGGAGGAAAATTCAGGCCTGAGTCCGGGAACTCTTGCGGCCGTGATTTCGGCATTGTATTGTGCGTCGGAACTGGCGGAGAAGCGGGGCGAGAAAACCCAGGGCGAAACCTACCGGCGTGTGGCCCAGAGCTGGGACGCGAAGATCGAATCCTGGACCTATACCGATTGCAGTCAGCTTCTTCCGGACCACCCGGAGCATTACGAACGGATTGCCCTGCTCTCTCCGGAAAACATCAGAGGACGACTGGACGAATGCCGGATCTCCGTTCCCCTTCACAATCAGCCTTCCGGCGGTCCCAAGGAGGTCTCCCAATGCTGTCTCGTCGACAGCTCCTTTCTGGAGCTGGTCCGTCGGGGGATCCGCGATCCCCAGGATCCCAGAATCATTAAAACCCTCTCGGTGTACGATGCCCTTTGCCAAAGAGAAACACGGTGCGGAACCGTCTGGCTCCGCTACAATGGAGACGGGTATGGAGAATCCGATGACGGGAGCCCGTTTGCCGGCACAGGCCGGGGAAGACCATGGCCGCTTCTCTCCGGTGAACGGGGACACTATGAACTGGCTTCCGGGCGGGATCCGTTTCCGGCCATACGGACGATGGAATGTTGTGCCGGCCATACGGGTTTGCTTCCGGAACAGGTATGGGATGGAAAAGAGCTACCTGAAAAAGGACTCTCAAACGGAGCCGGAACCGGTTCGGCAACTCCCCTGGCTTGGGCACACGCCGAATACCTCCTCCTTCTTCGCTCACGGCGGGACGGAGTTGTTTTCGACCGGAATTTTTTCGTAAAAGATCGGGAGTTTTGAAAAGGTTCCCGATCTCTCGACCTTCGTCCGGCGCAGGGAGAACTGCTTGTTCTGCCGGAGGCGCTCTTCGGCCATCGCGAACACCTCGGGCGTCACGATCGCCGGGACGGGGATCTCGATCCACTCCTCGCGGGGCCGGACGGTGGCCGCCCTTTGCGACACCCGCCCTCCGTTAAGCCGCACGGGCCGGGTGATCTTCCTCTGACGGGGCGCATTCTTCGTCTTTCCGAAGCAGGCCATGCCCCGATAGGCCGGGTTCTTGAGAATCCTCACCACCGAACTCCGCTCCCAGCGTTTTTCGGACTTTCTCGGGGGAATTCCCTCCGCGTTCAGACGGGCCGTAATCGCGCCGATGGCCAAGCCCTCTCCTGTATAGAGCTCGTAGATCTTCCGCACTACTGCCACTTCCGGCTCGAAGATCTCGTAATATCCCGGGCGCTCCGGGATTTTCTTGGCGTACCGGAACCCATAAGGAGCGTTGCTCAGCACGCTGGCCTCTCCCTGCTTGGCCCGATGGCGCTTCCCCCGCCGGGACCGCTCCAGGATTTGCGCCCGCTCGTATTCCGACAGCATCCTCTGTACCTGCAGAAGGAGCCGTTCCTCCGGCGTCTCGGCCTGGGGGGCCCGAACGAAGACCGTCTCCACCCCGTTCTTGGCGAACTCCTCCATGAGCAGGACTTGGTAGGCGTACTTGCGAACTCCTTCACGGCCTCCGTCTGGCTGGCGATCGTATGATTCTCCCGTTGCTTGTCCGAAGACACCCGTGCGTAGATCGCCGCCAGCTTGTTCATTCGCCGCTCCTCCCTTCAGCCCCGGCCCCGCGACGGCGGGACGGGCATGTTCGGGAACAAGAATGCCATAGCTCTGTTCGAGCTTTTCAGACAACAGTCGGTCGAAAACGGTCTCAAGGTTGATGCCGACGGGCTTTCGGGCCCTCTCAGCCACGACCCCGTTCTCTCGTAACCCAGTCCCTCACGGCCCGGGAGACGATTTCCCCGATCGCGAGACCGCGGGAACGGGACTCTTCTCGAAGACGCCGCGCCACGCTTTCCGGCACCTTGATCGTCATGGGAACCGACACCTCCCCCACCGGCACGGGATGGCCCAACTCCTGGACTTCCGCCAGGTACCGGTACGCCTGTCTGCGCGAAACACCGTAGCGACGGATGAGAATGTCGGCGGCCTTGGCCATTTCCTCCCCCCTTGAAAGAAGAGCATGTGCGGCATTGAGTCGTTTGGCTCTTTCCGGGTCGGTCGATCGGCTCATATGTCATAAACAACCTCTTAAGCCTGATGTCAAGAAGATTTTTTTTGCCGGTCCAAGGCAATCTCGCGGTCGAACTCGAAGTTATGCATTGTGTCCGGGGCGTCACTTCGCTCGTTGTGGTCAACTTGCGGGAAGGCTTTCACCTCCAAGATCGCGCCCATGCTGGGCGCACGGTAGACGGGGCCCATTGCTGAGCCCGGTCCCCCGAGGAACCGGACGTGACAGTTTCCCGTCATCCGGCTCGATCAGATCAACGCTCCCCCTGTTATTCCAAGAGAGAGCCGACGAGAGAAAAAGTTCTCTCTCGCCTTCCCGGGAGGTCCTGACAGCTCCGGGGCTTTAGGCCGAGAGGCGCACACGATCCTGAAAGGACCGCTCCATTGCTATTCCTCTCTAACGGAGTTCGATCAGGTTCGAGGGACGACCCAACACGTGGAAGTCTGCCCGGTTCCCCGTGAGGCGATATTGCCTTGAAGGCTCAACCTCTATGTCAGCCATTACAGCCGACCGTTCGCTTTTTCCACGATCCTCTGCCGGCCGACTCCACAGGGTCGCTTACGCTTCCCCTGCCTGTTTTCCAATGTCAACAGGCGAGACGACCGGTTTACCGTGTTCCGGCGCGATGACACGAGGCGGGAGGGTGCCTCCTCTAGACCGGCGACCTTTATGTCCCTGTGCTCTCAGCAAAGAGGAGAGCAACCGATCGCATCCCGTTTTGGGTCAGGCCTGTCAGCATCCTTTGGCCTGTCGCGACTTTACGGTCCTTCAGCCGGAGGTTCACCTGTGTTCACCCTTCGCCCCAGCCTGGCCCCTGGTCCGCCTCGATGCTGGCAGGTCCGGATCTCGCCTCACGGTCCGATCCGCCCCCGAAGGGGAGGGTGCGTTGTCCCTGCCGCTTCACACCCGACCGTTACCGGTCGCGCATGGGCAGGTAGGCTATCCGTCAGGGAAGACGGAGTTCAGCTCATAAACGTAACTCCTTGTTTATGTTGAACAATCATCGCAACAGTTTTACACGTCGCACCTTTGCATGTCGCACACCTGATCAGATATCCGGAAGATCGGTTAAAGGAACGGGTTCGTCGAATCCTTGCAAAAGGAAACACATAACACAATGCAAATATTAATTATTATTCATTAAAAAAATTTCTTGCATTGGAGAAGACTCCAGGGTCTACCCTGATGTTGTCAGCTCATCGGGCTGCTCCCTCCCGGAAGAGACCGGGAAGGGTATCGTCTTTCGATCATCATGAAAAGGAGAAAAAATGGCTGCCGAAAGAACCGTGGAAGTCTTCACTGGCGGATGTCCCCTTTGCGAAAAGACCGTCACCCTCGTGCGCAGGATCGCTTGTCCGTCGTGTTCCGTGGCTGTCCGCAACATGCAGGATCCCGAAACAATTGAACGGGCCCGGACGATCGGCGTTCGGGCGATCCCCGCCGTTGCCATCGACGGCAAGCTCCTCGCCTGTTGTGAGGGGGGAGGGGTCGACGAGGTCGAACTGAAAGCGGCCGGGGTGGGTGACCCACTGTAACGAGGACCGCATCTTGCGCACGCCGTGGGACCCCTTTACCGGATCCCGCGGTTTCAATCCCGGAAAAGGACATATTCCATTCCACCATCGGAACACTCGATGACAATACACGACTGACGCCGGATACTCTCCGCTATTACGAAAAAGAAAGTCTTTCCGCACAGGTCGGATGGAGCGAAAGCGGTTACCGTCTTTACGATACGGGGTCGGTTCGCAGGACCTATTTCATCCGTCAGGCACAAGAGTGTGGTTTCTGCCTTGCGGAAATTCGTGATCTTTTGATTTTTAAACAGTCGGGGGGAACCCTTTCCGGGGATCTTCGAAAACGGATCGCAGAAAAGAAAAAGAAAAGGGCGCTACCGTAGCGGATCCGGATCCTGCAGACGATGGTTCGAACGATCGACCGGCGGAGGGATCTTCGTTGCGAAGAGACCCGGCCCGATGGAGACTGTCCGATCCTGACCGCCTTCCGGGAGAAGACCAATGAGACGGGAGGGAGCGGAAAGGACGATCCCTCACATAAAAATCCAGCCACACGAAGAGGTATAACGCCCCTCCGGATTTAAATAGGAGAATCTTCCATGAATATCGATCCCGCACTGCTTCAACGCATCGTTGAACACGCAGAGTCCGCCTCTGCCACGATGCGGCACGCCTTGGCCCACGCCGGCTTCTTCTCCGCACTGGGAATCAGCTTTCTGGCGGGACTGGCGTTCAATTTCAATCCGGTCTCCCTCGCTGTTATGCCGACCAGCCTGGTGTACGTCACGAAAGCCCGGAAAACCCGCCAGGTCCTGGCTCTGGGAGGAATGCTGATCGCCGGTTTCCTTCTGGCTCACGTTCTCCTGGGTGCGGCCGCAGGACTCGGTGGTCTGGAGGTCAAACGGCTGATCGGCCGGTTTTGGGGGATCGTCCTGGGGCCTCTGCTGATCCTTCTGGGCCTCGTCTGGCCGGGATGGGTGCGGATCCCTTTCCTGACCCCTGTCTTCTGCGGAACCTCCCCGGAAACCTCCATCCGACCCACCTCCTTGTGGGGGGCGTTCGGGATGGGACTGGTGTTTTCGGTGGCTGTCTGTCCCTTCTGCACGCCGGCCCTGGTCGTTCTTCTGGGAGCCGCCGCCGGCATGGCCTCACCCGGATACGGGATGGCCCTGCTTCTGGCCTTTGCCGTGGGACGGGCCGTTCCGATCATCGCCGGCCTGGGAGCGATCGGGTGGCTTGAACGGATTCAGACCTTGACCCGTTATCGCCATGGTTTCGAAGTCGCCGGAGGGATAACCCTGATCCTGATGGGACTTTACATGCTCAACGCCTTTTTCTTTTTCATTC
>JAYWMN010000055.1:0-5659 GCA_035873205.1 Nitrospirota bacterium | reverse complement strand
GATCCCTCGTGACGTTGTGGCGAATGGCCAGGACGGCCGACATCTCCCGCCGGATCGCCACAAGCTCCCGGACCTGGGCCAGCTTGTCCCCTCCGTCTTTTTGCGACAGCTTGAGGAATCGGTCGGCCTCATGGCGCATATCCACGCCGAAAGCAAACTGCTGGGCCACCAGTCTCCCTTCCCGGGAGAGGATCTTGAAGGCGTTGTGGCGGACGATAAATTCGTCCGCCGCCCCCAGAATGCCCAGGACTCCGACGATCATGAGGGCCACGATCACGGCCAAAATGGCCCGGATGCCCGGAGGACGGGAAAAGAAAGGGGGAGGATAGGATATCACGGCCGATCCCGCGTCTCCGAACGGGCGTGCTCGAGCCGGTACAGCGCATAGTGGCGGGCCGACTCCCGGATCCACTCCCTTTCCTCCTTCGTCAGCTCCCGACGGACCCGACAGGGAGAACCGAAGGCCAGATGGCCGGAGGGAATGACCGTTCCCTCCGTCACAAGCGAACCCGCTCCGACAATGACATCGTCGCCGATGTCGGCGGCGTCCATAATGATCGCACCCATGCCCACAAGAATCCGGCTTCCCAGAACAGCTCCGTGAAGGATGACCCGGTGTCCGACCGTCACATCGTCCCCCAGCGTCAGGCTGTACCGATCCCTCGTCACGTGCAGGACCGACAGATCCTGCACATTGGTCCGGGCTCCGATGCGGATACGGTTTACATCTCCCCGGACAACCGCACCATACCAGAGACTGGATTCGGAACCGACCGTCACATCTCCGATCACCACGGCCGTCTGCGCGATCCAGGCCGAAGGATCGACCGTCGGCCAGATCCCTTTCCACGATCGGATCACCCCCACTCCTCTCCTCCTCTTGAGATTTCTGTCACACCGGTTTTCTATGCTCTTGACACACAATGATTATACACCAACGTTCCCCGACCCGTCCCGCCGGACTTCCGGCCGGAACAATTGTCGAACCCGCTCCAACCTGCCAGAATAGGAACGAGCGGGCCCGGCCGATGTTTCATGCCGACAGGTCTTCAAAAATAAAAGACTTCATGCAAAGGACTGAGATCATGCGTCATCGCCTCGCCCCCCTTCTGGCCGGTACACTCCTTCTTCTGGGATCCTGCGGTCTCTATTCCTCGTCGGGACAGGACGACCGGCAGGGCCGTTACCTGATCAATACCCGCTCCCTGCCGAACTACGTGAAAACAGTGCCGCTCCCAGGGGACACCTCCGACCTCGTCGTCATCAAGTCGGTCCGCCTCGAAACCCGTCATCTTCTCTCTCCCTTCGACTTTATCTACCAGGCCAAGCCGCGTCCCTACCACGGACGTCTCTACCTGATGGACTTCCGGCGAACCCGAGTCTACGCGGACAGCCCACCCGAGCATTCCTACCGGTGGATCGAACCGGTCGGCGGGCGCCCCTACCGCTATCTCTACACCGGAAAATTCGTCGCCTTCCGGAAGGACTGGCAGGCCGAGCAGGACCGGAAGCGGGCGCATGCCCTGAAGAAGGAAGCCGAAGAGATCCGCCAGACTGCCCCGGGCCCCCTCCCCCCGTCGCCCGTTTCCTCGCCCACCCTCGCCAGGGGACCTCTGGGCGGAAAGGTCATCCAGGAGGACCAGAACTCGATGACCGAGATCCTTCCCTCGGGAGCTTATGTATTCCATCCCGCCCGGGAACTCGAATCATCCGGATACCGTTACGTCAAGGGTGCCGGCTGGACGAAGGAGAACTGAAGGGCCCGGGGCACCGGGTCCCGCTTCCCGGTTTCCCCACCCCCGATATCTTTGATCTATCCGTCTCCTTCCGGACCGTTTCAGGACTCCCCGGTCCGTCACCTGTCCTTGACATAGGCGTAAGAGCCCTTATGCATCATTCGTCCATGGACAGTCAGTCCGTTTCATCCGAGCAGCACTCATTCAACAGACGGAGGACCTGTGAACCGGAACCTATCTCTTGGAGAAATCGAGGAATTCCTGACCGAACACTTTCGCCGCGACTGGACCTTCTGGTCCGAAGTGACCCATATGATCCGCCATCTCGAAGACAGAAAACTTTACCGGGAGAAAGGGCATGATTCCCTCGCCGCCCTGCTGGCCCAGATCCGTCTGAAAACCGTCGCCGGAGGGGAGTCACGCTACCTTCCCGGAAGCTCCGGACGGCAAGCCGATGAGGGTCGACACCGAACTCGGATTTGACTTACAATATGACAGGCATGTCGAAGACAGGGGCGTTCCAGTTCCTTTTCTTCTCGCGGCATCACACCGAATAACAAACACGACACACTCATCCGGAGGAACCATAACCATGTCCGTTCTCGTTGGAAAACCCGCTCCAGACTTTACCGCTACCGCCGTCATGGGAGACAACTCCTTCAATGACAAGTTCACCCTTTCCGAAGTTCTCAAGGGAAAATACGGAGTCCTGTTCTTCTATCCCCTCGATTTTACCTTTGTCTGCCCCTCCGAAATTCTGGCCTTCGAACACCGCCTCAAGGAATTTCATTCGAGAAACGTCGAGGTGATCTCGGTCAGCGTCGACTCCCACTTCACCCACCTTGCCTGGAAGAACACCCCGGTGGACAAGGGCGGACTGGGGCAGGTCCATTTCCCGATGGTGGCCGACCTCTCCAAGAACATCAGCCGCGCCTACGACGTCCTTCTCAACGAGGCCATCGCCCTCCGCGGATCCTTCCTGATCGACAAGAAAGGCAATGTCCGCCATCAGGTGGTCAACGACCTTCCCCTGGGACGGAACGTGGATGAAATGATCCGCATGGTCGACGCCCTCCAGTACCACGAGGAACACGGAGAGGTCTGCCCGGCCGGATGGCAGAAGGGAAAGCCCGCCATGAAGGCAAGCCCTGCCGGGGTGGCCGACTACCTGGCCCACCACGCCAAGGAACTCTAGAGCCCTGTTTCCCCTTTTCCCAAAGAGGTCCTCTGTCCACCCGGGGGCCTCTTTTTTTTACCGGGGAGCACCCCGGAAGACGGTCTCCTCCTCCAACCCTTCACCCATTCCACAGGACAGGACTGTCACATGATTCATTCCGTTCTCTTCGACTTCAACGGGGTCATCCTCGATGACGAAACCGTTCACCGGGACCTTTTTGCCCAGGTTCTGGCCCCCTACGGCATTCCCCTCACCGACCGGGACTACGAAACCCTCTACCTGGGCATGGACGACCGGGGATGCCTCAGTGCCGCATGGGAGGCCTTCCGGGGAGTCTCCATTCCCGAACAGACACTCCGGGAGCTCATCGACCAAAAGGCGCATCTTTACGAAGAACGAATGGCCCGGGGACTTCCTCTCTACGAAGGGGCCGCGGAACTGGTCCGGGAGCTTTCCTCCCGGCTGCCTCTCGCCATCGTCTCGGGAGCCCTCCGTCCGGAGATTCTCCACGCCCTCGACACCAACGGCCTCCTCTCCGCCTTCGCCTTTATCGTCAGCGCCGAAGACACTCCCCGGGGAAAACCCGATCCGTCAGGCTATCTCATGGCCTTCGACCGGCTCCGGAAAGAGGGGTTGCATACCGGAGGCCCGGAAGGAATCGCGGTGATCGAAGACTCGGTCCAGGGAATCGAAGCGGCCAAGGCGGCCGGAATGAAAGCGGTGGGAGTCGGTCACACCTACCCCCTGTCCTGTCTCGGACAAGCCGACACCCTTGTCTCCCACATCCGGGACCTGACTCCCCGGACGATCCTTTCCCTGTGATACGGATCACAAACAAGTATGCCGGGGGTAGTGTCGGCCCCCCGGAAATCCTGATAGAATGATGTCGATACTCATTGACAGGATCGCCCGGATTTTTATAGGCCGGCGATTTCACAAAACTCCCCTTACATGACGAGGTAATTAAGCATGACCGCCAGCGTTGCATCAAGGTTCCTGAAAACGGGACTCCTATTGGCATCCATCGCCTTTGGCTCCTTATCCGGCCAGATTGCCTGGGCCGACGACAATGCCGCAAACAGCATCGACTCTCCTTCTTCCGCCACCTCCTCCCAAGGCACCTCCGACGCTTACGGAAACGCCCGGCGCCTGGGTCTGGGTCTGGCCTGGGCCCCGATGGACATGGTCCAGGGGAACGGGACCGATGGCTTTGCCAACGTAGGGTTCGTGGATGCCCGGTACTGGTTCAACAACCGCTTCGGAATCAGCGGAGGGGTGGGCCTGGGATTCCCGCAGGTCTCTCCCGAGTCGAGCTTTCTCGCTACATTGAACATCGAGCCGATGCTGGCCATCGTGACCCGGCAACACTCCCTTCTCTATGCGAACCTCGACCTGATTCCGGCGCTCAACACCGGAGCGGGGCTTCCCTCCGCCCTGACCCTTTCGGCAGGCCTCGGATTCGAGACCGAAGTGACAGATATCCCCAGACTGGCCTGGTTTGCCCAGTGGAACCCCGTCTCGTTCGGCTGGGGCTTTCCCAACAACGGGCCCAACACCACAAGCTTCACCTTCATGGGCTCTCTCATGAACTTCATGGTGGGCTTCCACTACTACCTCTGATCCCCTGATCGTCCTTCCGGACGTTCGGAACCCTCTCCCGCCTGGCGGAAGAGGAGCCGGACACAAGGGGCCATTCGGCCATACCCCGAATGGCCCTCTCTTTTTTCCTCTTCCGATTCCAAAAAAACCTGACCGCGCCCTCCCCTTTTCCCACAATCACCAAGGAACGGTCCCTCCGGGGGTCCCGGTGCGCCTTTCTTCCCGGAGCCCCACAGGACCGTCCTCCTCCCACTGAAACCTCCCGGAAGAGGCCCTTCCAAAAATCTCAAAACAAAAAAAACAACAAGAAGGACAACTCAGGAATATTTTTATTCTAAAACGTCATTTTCTGATCTTTTTTGTCAATTCTTCAAAAATCGCTCTCTCCGGACTATTCGATGAAAAAATAGTTCCCGGCTCCCCTTTCCTGCCGGTTTCATCAGGACCGGGATCTTGTGGCACACATGTTGCGATATCTCTTGCGCTTGTCAAAATCCGCTATCAGAAGGAGCTTCCATGGACCCTGAAAGCCGCAAGATGAGACTCTCCCTTTCAGAAAGACGCTGGCTTCCCTGGTTTGGCAGAAACGGAAAGCTCACACTGGGATTTTCCTGCTTTCTGAACCGGGAACAATATCCGACAATAGAAAAGATCTTCATCGGACTCGCAAAGACCCGTGTCGCCATTCTCCAGAACTGGGCCGATCACAACTGGCGGCTCCTTGCCAGTGTCGCAGAGGAAATTTCCTGTGCTCCCCCCGAGAGACACGGGGAGATCCTCGAAGAGGCGCTCGGTCGCACTCCGGAAATTACGGAACTTTTCGTCGTGGACCTTAAGGGTTGCCTCTCCGTCTCCACCCGACCCGACCGCACCGGGCATTCGCATCCTTTCGGAAACGCCCTTCTCAAAGGACTGAAAGCCCCTTTTCTTCACGGACCCTACGTCGACCCCGAGACCCTGCGCCTGGGGCCTTCGACCTCCCGCTTCCATGACGGAGTCACGCTGATGTTCTACCAGCCCGTCAGCTCCGCAAACAGGGTTGCGGGCGCTCTTTGCGCCAGGATCCCCAACGATGTCCTGGGGGACCTGATTCAGCGGGAAGCGGGACACATCTACCCGGAGTCGGGCGACAATTACCTTTTCATGG
>JAYWMN010000070.1:0-2745 GCA_035873205.1 Nitrospirota bacterium | reverse complement strand
TCCAGTCCCATCCGGAAGAGCCGGTCTAGTTCGCTGTCTCCCAGAATGGGACGGAAAAATCCGGGAGAGACGATCTCTCCGCCGGAACGTTTAAGCCGTGCCAGGGCTTCAACCTTGACGGGTTTCCCGGTCGAGAGGTCGACAACGGGTTGCATATACATGGATAGCCCCCCCCGAAAACAGTTCTTTTCGGTAATCCATGGCCTGGTCCTCGCGCAGGACCGCCGAGGGTGTCCGGCAAAGCTCCCAGATCTTCTCCCAACGCTGTCCCAGTCCCATGGCAAACTGTTGCATCCAGGGAGACTCGAACTGGTTCGGATAGGCCCCATACAGCGAGACCACGGCCACGGCTTTCCCCTCGAGATTCTTGACGGGAATGCTCACGGCAGACCGGATTCCGAGAGGAATAACCTTCTCCCGCCAATGGGGAAGGCGAGCATCCTTCAGGTAGGAAGGAGTCCTCTGGATCTGGAGACTTCTCCACGCATGGGCAATGAGTCCTTGCCCGCGGGGGGTGTCGGGATCGATTACCGCTTCGAATGCGGGGTCCCTCATGATGGCGGCCCCTTCCTGTCCACTGGGACCGGAACTTTCTTCGACGACAAAGGTGCCGTTGCTGTCAAGTCTCATCAGGAAGACGCACTGGATTCCCGGAAGTTTCCCCAGTGCGTCGATCTCCGAAGTCCTGACATCGGTCCACAGGGCTCCCTGACGGGGAAGGATTCCCGAGAGCAGGGTAAAATATTCCCCCGTCGTATCGATCCCCGACCGGAGTTCCCCCTGGAGGTCGTCCTGAAGCCGGACCTCGTTCGCCAGCAGGATCCTGTACCGGTCCCGGGCCGTCAGGAAGGTCTGGTTCAGGTGTTCGGAAAGAAGGCGCCTGTAGAGTCCCATGGATTGGGTGAGAAGGGCTCCGTTGATCCCTGCCAGGGCATGAACTTTTCCCACCTGGCGGGCCTGTTTCAGGATCATCTCCTTCGTCGAGGAGGGGGCGAGAAGGAAGGAGAGATGTTTTGACTGAAAGGCGGCGATGGTCTGGATTTCCCTCTCGTCCATGGTGGACAGAATGTCCCTGAGTCCAGGATCATCGGAAATTTGGACAAAGAAGGTTTCGGCAAACTGGAGAATCACCGAGTCGATATGGGGCCGGTGCCGGCTAAGAAGGTCGTTTGTGTCCAGGCTGTAGGCGTCGAACGGGCCCTCCTGGGTCGGGCTGTTTGTCGGGAAAGGTCCAAGGCACCACCATTCGGTTCGCCCCCCCTTGTCGATTTTTGACTGATACATGGCGGCGCCGGCCTTGCGCAAGAGGGTATCTCCGTCTTCTCCATCGGAAGGAAAGAGCGCCAGCCCCATGCTCATGCCCACCTGGGCCTCGCTGTCCGCAACGAGCTTGAACGGGATCTCCACGGCCTGATGCAGCCGTTCCATAACCTGGGTCAGCTGGTAGGTCGAGCGACCGGCGTCGAGGTCCTCGATCACCACCACAAATTCATCTCCGGCGATCCGGGCCAGAAAATCGCTTTCCCGAAGCTGGGACCTGAGCCTCTGGGAGAATTCTTTCAAAAGCCTGTTTCCGACCTCGTGGCCAAATTTGTCGTTGACCGGCTTGAAGTCATCGAGGTCGAACATCCCCACGGCGAAAACGGTCCCATTTCGCCTCGCCCGGGCAATGGCTCCTGAAAGGGCCTGCTCCAGGGCAATGCGGTTCGGTATCCCGGTCAGGGGATCGTGAATGACCTGATGGATGATCGCCTTCCGCGCATTGTGGAGAGCGGTCGCGTCGGTCAGGGTCAGGAAGACTCCACGGCGTCCGTTCGGAAGAGGAATCTCGCTTTCCGTGATTTCCGCCCATCCTGTTGATCCGTTCTTGCAGCGGAATCGGGACTCCGTATGGAAGATTCGCCCTTCCAGCGTCTCCTGAAATCCTTGATTGAAGTTACGGAAGGATTCCTGGTTGACTGATAAGAGCCACTCCCTGTGTCCGACGATTTCCTCACGTTCATAGCCCGTCATCTGGCAGAGGGCCGGGTTGACATCCACGACCGTCCGGTGCCCGTCAAGAATGAGAAGCCCTGCCCCATTCTTTTCGAACAAGGTGCGCTGGTAGTCCAGGGAGTGTTCCAGATCATTTCTGAGCCGGGCGATATCGGTCGCATCGGTGAATGTGGCGGTTGCCGTTATTCCTTCCCGGCCCGGAAGGAGTGTGAGGGAAAGGTCACAGGGAAAGGTTTCTCCGTCTCTTTTCCGGAGGCGCAAAGAGGGAATGCGAATCAGTCCCGCCTCCTCAAGCCGGAAGTCGAGGGCACTGATCCGGTTTTTTTCCCGGTCCTCGGCGCAGAGGTCGGGGAGAGTCTTTCCAACGAGAGATTTTGTGTTGCCGAACCCCAGCATCGACGCCAAAAACATGTTGGACTGGATGATGGTTCGGTTATGCAGAACTGCGATCGGCGACGGGAGGGATTCAAGAAATTCCTGGGAAACAGGAGAGTCTTGATTTGCCTGACGGCGGTCGAGTCTGTCCAGGGGCTGCTCAAGATTGTCCGGGGGCGTGTCCGGGTCGGCAGGCCTTCTGAAGTCTCCGACAAGGACCTGTTCATAGGTTTTGTCCCGGGCCGAGCAGTAGAGAAGAGAGCCATGTTCGGGGGGAAGGTGCGTCAGAACAACGTCGACCGGAAAGGTCCTTCCGTCCTGGCGGCGAAAGAGGGAAGGTCCGGAATGTTCGGGGGGGCCAGAAGGGGAGGCGCC
>JAYWMN010000028.1:0-18295 GCA_035873205.1 Nitrospirota bacterium | reverse complement strand
CGGTCCGAAAGGGACTGCCGAAGGATCTTCCTCTGGTCACGATCGTGACTCCGGCCTATAACGAAGAGAAGGTCATTTCCGGGAAGATACAGAACACCCTGGCTCTCGACTATCCCGCCGACCGGATCGAGCTTCTCGTCGCTTCCGATGGCTCGAGCGACCGGACGGCCGACAGGGTCCGGGCCATTTCCGATCCCCGGATCCGCCTTCTGGATTTCACGGAACGCCGGGGAAAGCTGAGCGTGCTGAAGGAGGTGGTCGGAATGGCGGCGGGAGAAATCGTGGTGTTCTCCGACGCTTCGGCCCTTCTGGCCCCGGACGCCCTGAAAAAGCTCGTGGCGAACTTCAGCGATCCGACAGTGGGCGCGGTCTCGGGCCGTTATGTGATCCGGCACGATGTGACCCCACTTCTGGACGGGCGAAGCGTGGGGGAGCGGGGCTATTTCGAATTCGAGGTTTTTCAGCGCATTCAGGAGAGTCTCTTCTTTTCGACGCTCGGAGGGCACGGAGCTTTTTACGGGATCAGAAGAGACCTTTTTCCGGAGATCGCAAGCGACGTGGTCAATGACGACTTCGTGATTCCCATGAAGATCGTGGAAAAGGGGTTCCGGACGGTTTACGAAGACGAGGCGCTCGTCTTCGAGATCCATCAGGCGACTGTTTCCGGAGAATTCAAGCGCCGTATCCGCATCTCCCACGGGAACTTCCAGCAGATCTTCCTTTTGCGATCCCTTCTGGGTTTCCGTTTTCCCCGGGTGGCTCTTGTTTTCTGGTCGCACAAGGTTCTCCGGATCTTTCAGCCTTTTTTCCTGATGGTGATCCTTTTTATGCCCCTTTTCATCGGAGGGCCATTCTTCCGTCTTTTCTTTCTTCTCCAGGTCGCCTTTTACGCGCTGGGAGGAGCGGCCGCCTACTTCGGGCTTTCTTCCAGGCTTTTTGCGGTTCCCCTGTACTTTACCCTGGGCAACGCGGCGATTCTGGGGGGATTTGTCCGGTACCTGAAACGCCGGACGGCTCCGGTCCTTCAGTGGGAGAAATCCTGATGGAAGGAAGGCGAGCCATCGTTCTCATGTACCATCAGATCGACCCGGAGGGAGTGTCGTCCGGCTGGGTTCCGAACGATCTGGCCGACTCCCGGTACGGTGTCCCCCTGTCCGACTTCAGGGAGCAGATGGCCCTCCTCCGGGAGCGGAAAATTCCGGTGGCCGGGCTCGCTGAATTTCTGTCGGGAGAAGGGAAGAACTCTCCCGACGCACCCGTCTCCGTGATTGTGACCTTCGACGACGGCTACGCCTCGGACTTCGATCGGGCGGCTCCTGTCATGGAAGAGCTTGGCATTCCGGCGACCTTTTTCCTGGCCACCGGTCATCTGGGAAAGGACGGCATGCTCACCGAATCCCGGGCCCGGGATCTGGGGGCCTTTCCGCTCTTCTCCCTCGGATCCCATGGCGTGACTCATCGCTTTCTCTCCCACCTCCCGTTCGAAGAATGCGAGAGGGAAGTTCTGGACTCCTTCGAGAGATTGGACGGACTGTCCCCTAAAAGGACTTTTTCCCTCTCCGCCCCCGGAGGCCGGACAAGTGACCGGGTGGCGACAGCCGTTCGCCGGACCGGCTTTCGGAGCCTGTGCACCTCTCGCCCCGGTTTTTTTCGCCAGGGAGGGGATCCTTATTCCATTCCGAGGCTTCCGGTCATGAGGGGGTGGAGCGCCGAAGATTTTTTGATGCTGCTTGATCCGGACTCCTCCGCGTTCCAGAGAAACCGTTGGATCCGTTCTTCCAAAAATCTCGTTCGGGCCCTGCTGGAATTCCCCCGGACCGGGACGGGGAGGGGAGTCCTGTGAGCGTGCGTGCCCTGGTGATCGGGATGACCGGAGGCTGCCTCGAAACACTCAGGCGGTGGGCGGCGATCGGATGGATGCCCAATCTGGACTACCTTTTCAGGAAAGGTTCCCATGGGCGTTTTCCGGGCCTCGTTCCGCCTCTTCCGGTGGCCGAATGGGCAACGCTCCTGACGGGAAAACATCCGGGGCACACCGGACTGACCCATGCCCTGAAGAAACAGCCCGGTTCCTATTTTCTGGAACGGGCCCATCTGTCCTTCTCCCGTGCCGAGCCTTTCTGGAGCGCGCTGGATCGGGCCGACCAGAGAACCGTCCTCGTGAATATTCCTTTCCCGGCGGAGCCGCTCCCCATCAACGGTCTTGTGGTGAGCCCGGAAGGGGTCTTTGCTCACCGGGCCATCAATGCGCCGGACATTGAAAGAACCCTGCGCCGGATTCACGCGCGGCTTGGGAGCTCCTCCGGAAAAAAGGGAGGGGACCCGGCCAGTCCGAAGGATCCTTTCGACTTTCTCGACCGGCGCATCGGGGGGGCCATTCAGCAGGGAACGGTTATCCGGGATCTTCTCGGATCGAAGTCCTGGGATCTGGCCATCGTCAATTTCTCGGGGGTCGACAGGGTTCTGTCCCGGTTCTATGCAGAGATTCATCATGTGAGGGAGAAGGGCCCGGAAACGCCTCTTTCGGATCTTATTCTGACCTACTTCAAGGTTCTCGACGATGCCATCGGACAAGTGGTCCAGACTCTGGAGAAAGAGGGTCTCGCCATCATGATTTCGGGCCATGAAATTGGAGATCTGGAGAAATGTTTCAGTCTCAACCACTACCTGAAGGAACGGGGAGATCTTTCCTTCAGGATGGGGAGGGACGGCAGAAGCACACTCAGCCGGTATGTAAGTCCTCTCATTCGCGCCCTGGGAATACGGAGGCACAGTCTGAAGAATGTTTTAGAGGCGGTCGGATCCGCTTCCCTGGCCGACTGTCTGGCCCTTCCCTTCAGCGAGGACCTGGGAATCTTCGACTGGAAAAAAACCCGTGCCTTTTCCCTGGAGTCCCATGCGATCCGCATCAACCTCAAGGGCCGGGAAACCATGGGGTCCGTTTCGGAAGGAGCGGAATACCGCCAGGTAGGTGAAGAGATCATCGCCGGACTTCGGGCGATCCGGGACCCTGATACAGGCAGTTCGGTCGTCTCCGATGTCCGGTGGACGGAGGAGATTTACGACGGACCCCGTCTGTCCGACCTGCCGGACCTCGTCATCACCGACTGGAACCCTCGTTATTCGATTCCGGATTTCGAAAACGTGCGCGAACAGAACGATGTCTTCTTTACGCCGTCCGACCGGACGGGCGCGGTCAGAAAAGAGGGCTTCTCTCTTGTCATGGGGCCCGGTATCCCCAAGGGAGTTCCGATGCAGGAGCCGTTCTCTCTTCTGCATGTCGCGCCGGCCGTTCTCTCCTTTCTCGGATTTGCGGTTCCTCCGGCAATGGAAAGACCGCCGTTCCCGGAAAGTTCCGGAACAAGGTCGACAGACCCCGAAAATTCGACTGTGCAGGGTTGAGCGCAAAGTGGAAGAAGAGCCTGTGAAAAAGGCGCGGGCCACCCGGAAATGTGCCGAAAGGAGCAGGGGAAGCTGATGACATTGCATGCAATTCTACCGCCCTTTTCGGTGATTCTGACCTTCCTGACCCTCGGGGTCACCTACGGTGTCCGCAGGCGGAGCCACTCGACCCTCGGTCTGCTTTTGCTGCCCGCGTCGGCACTGGTTCCGGTCGTGGCCGATCTCACAGGACTTCGGCTGATCGATCCGGAATCCCTCCGGGAGGCCTATGCGGGCAATCTGGCGGGAGATTTTCTGGCCGCCGCGTTTCTTCTTCTTTTTGGCTTCACCTATGCGAGAAAGGATGCGGCAGAAGACCTCCGGAAGGGGAAGGGGATGCTGATCCCGGGAGGGATCGCCATTCTCCTCTCCATGGGCATCGCATTCGTCAACCCCCATCTGGTGCGGGTCGTTCTTCTCGGCGGGGGAAGCACCGTCCTCTTTCTCGGCGAAGCGACCGCCACCTTCCTGAGCCTGTTCCTGATCGCCCTGCTTCTGTTCGGTCTCTACCAGATCTCCCGGACCTATCTGGCGGCGAGCGGCATGGAGCGCTGGAACATCAAGTATCCGATGATCGGGGTGACCCTCTGGACGCTTTCCGTTCTGATTCTTCACTCGGCACAGATCATGGAAGACGGCTTCGACCGGTCCTACTTCCTGCTCGAGGTCGTGGGACTCCTGCTTCTCGATCTGTTTTTCCTTTACGCCTTTCTCATCCAGAGAGCGCAGGAGGTCAGGCTGGCCCTTTCTCGGACAATGATCAACCGGTCCTTTCTTCTCCTGTCGGGAGGAATGGGGCTGATCGTCCTCGGGGGACTTGCCACGAGCCTGTCAGGCCTTGGTCCGATCTGGTCCAAGCTTTCCGGAAGTATGATGGTCCTTCTGGGGATCAGCCTTTTTCTCGTCGTCTTCACTTCTGATCGCCTCAGAAAGGAGATTGAAGACTTCCTGGGGATCCATCTCTATTCGGATCGCTATGACTATCGGGCGGCCTGGATGAGCCTGACCCGGGCGCTGTCCGAGTCCAAGAGTCTCTCCGACCTCGTGCCGACCCTTCTCGATCAGACCCGGGAGATCGCCTTTGCCGATTCTATCGTTTACTGCCAGGTGACAAGCACTCCTCCGGTGGTGGTGATCCCCCAGCAGGCGTCGGGGTTGAGCGTCCCTGTTCTTTCGGAAGAGGACCGGATGCTCGATGCCTCCCTGGTGGCGCTGCTGTCCGAAGGCTTGCCGATTCCGCTCTCGGAAATCGGACGACGACTCGTCGGGGAGGAAGAGATCGCTGCGGGAAAAGCCCTGTTCCGCCATCTGAAATCGAACTGGATCCTGCCGCTCGTCGTCCAGGGACGGATGATCGGGTTTCTTGGCCTCTGGAGCCGCTCGTCGGACAGCCGGTCTCTTTTTGAAGACCGGCTTTTTCTGCAGGCGCTTTCCGTGCAGTGGGGAAGTTTGCTTTACAATGCCGCCCTGTCCCGGGAACTTGCCTGGTCCCGGGAGGCCGATCTTCTTTCCGGCCTCAAGGCGTTTGCCTTCCATGATCTCAAAAACTCGGGCATCGCCTTGAAGCTTCTTCTTCACAATGCGACCCGCCATATCGCCTCCCCCGAGTTTCAGCAGGAGCTGATCCAGGGGATCCAGAATGTCTCGGAACAGATCAGCGCGACGGTGGAGCAGTTTCTTTCGCCCTTTCATCAGGAATTCACCCGACAGACCTCCTTCGACCCGAACGAACTGATCCGGACGACCCTTCAGGGGCTGTCCTGGGGCAGTCTTCAGGATCTGAAAGTAGAAATCGATCTCGCGCCTCTCCCGATGGTTTCGGGAAATCCCAAGTCCTTCGAATCGACGATCCGCAATCTCCTGATCAATGCCCGTGAGGCGATGGACAGCAAGGGGATCATCCATATCGAAAGCCGGAGCGAACCGGGTTCGGGGGTGCGGATTCTTGTGTCGGACAACGGGCCGGGGATGTCGAGGGAATTCATGGAAACAAGGCTTTTCCGGCCCTTTCAGACGACCAAGAAGAAGGGGTCCGGGTTGGGTCTTTTCAGCGTAAAGCTCCTGATCGAGCAGATCGGGGGATCGATTGATGTCGATTCGGAAGAGGGGGTCGGAACCCGTTTCATGATCCGGCTGCCAATACAGGCAATGGCCATGACGGAAAGGGAGTAAAGTCAGTGGAAAGTTTGGAGGCCCTTACCTTAGAGACCCTTCCCATAGTTTCCGGAGATCCCGTCTTTGACGGCTCGTAAAAGGACCTTGTAGGCGGGCCATCTTTTTTTTCGGCTCTGTAGAATGTTTAGAGCGTAATCAAAGAATTTGACGACGAGGAAAAAGGAACGCAGGTTTCTATATTTCGGAATTTTCTGGTTTACATAGGTCTGGAATAGAAAGGCATTTCTCATACCGTAGTAGAGGCTCCGGTCGGAGATCGGGCTATTGCTGGTATCATGGGGAGCTTTCTTGATGACAAAGGGATCCCGGATATAGAGGACGGGAGTATGGAAGTGGGCAAGAAACCCGTAGATGGAATCGTCCAGGCCGATAAAAAAACGCTTGTCGGGGTAACCGATCTTGTCCACGATTTCCCGGTGAACGAGCATGCCTTCGAAGCAACCCGTGTTCGTTGTGCAGAAAGAAAATCCTTTGGCAAATGAAATGTCGGGCTGAAAAACCCGTCTTCCGGTCCGGTAATCGTAATATCCTTCCCACGTATGGGGGGTTCCGTCGAGAAAGTATTTCCGGGGGTGGATACATCGGGAAATGTTTGAAAAGGAAACAAGCCCTTCCAGGCAACGGTCATCCGGCTCGATGTCGTCGTCCATCATCCAGATCCAGTCGATCTTTTCCTGATAGGCCCGTTTGAGCCCTTCGTGAAATCCTCCGGCACCCCCGGTGTTTTCAGGCATTCTGATGTAGATCAACGGTTTTCCGGAAAAGATCTCCGGATAAGACTGCATTTCCCACGAACCAGAGCGTTCGGCGGGAGGGAGTCGATCGATGATGCCTTGCTCCAAGAGGAATTCCGGAGTTCCATCGGTCGAGGCGTTGTCGACAAGAACAATCCCCGCAAGGGGAGTCGATTGACGGGACAATCCCCGAAGGCATTCCAGGAGGAGGGCTTTCCGGTTGTAGGTCACCACAACGGCCATGACAGAAGCCGTCCCGCTCATGCTTTCACTTTCCGGGTATTCCCGGACATCGTACACAGGATTTTTAGTGGATGTCATAATCAAAAAATCCTTTTTTGATTTTATGGGAGATAACCAGCTTTTAATCTATTGTAATGATTTCCAAGTTAAAAAGGGAATGATGCTGGAGATGTTTCATGTGAAACCCATCCCGAAAACGATCAGCATCTATGACACTCCTGCCAATTAGAGAGATTGACTGATCACCCCAAAAAACGTTTGCTTGAATATGAAAGGATGCTGGAGGGAAGTCAGAAATTTTTACAAGTCTGCAGATCTCGGGTTTTTCAAAAGGAGTGGATCATTGTTTTGACGAGAACATAATTTGTTTGGCAGGTATCTTGCTGTTAAAATTCTAATTGATTTGGCAGTAAAGGGTCCTGTCAAACAATGAAGGATTCATTGTTTGACAGGATTTGTCTGTAATATTTCAAGAGGTGTCCATGGAATATCAGGAAGATCTAGAATCTTCCAGTTCGCTTGATTGTTTTGGTTGTTCAAGAACAGAAATGCTTGAATTCATTCCTTCAAGCTGCAAGGTATTGCTGGATGTGGGATGCGGGGCAGGAAAATTCGGTGGTCTGGTCAAGCAAACCTTGGGTGCAGAAGTTTGGGGAGTCGATCCGAGTCATACCGTAGCTGGAATAACCCCCAGGATTCTTGATCATTTCATCAACGATTTTTTTCGGATAAAATTGGCTTGCCCAGAAAATACTTCGATACAATAACCTTCAATGACAGCCTTGAGCATTTTTCCGATCCGTTTCCTCCCCTTGAACTTTGTCGCGCTCTTTTGAAGCCCGGAGGGGTTCTTGTGGCTTCCATCCCCAATGTCAGATACATTGAGAACCCGAAGCATCTCCTTTTTGAAATGGACTGGAAATATGAGGATGAGGGAATCAGGGACCGGACACATCTCCGCTTTTTTACAAAAAAAAAGCATTGTGCGGACTTCGGAGGAAGCCGGTTGCCAGGTTTTATCCGTACAGGGAATCAATCGACGTCATTGGTGGTGGGAGGGAAGGCAGTTTATTCCGGTCCGATTTTTTCTCGGAAAATGGATCCTGGATACGAACTATCTTGAATTTGCTGTAGTCGCAACTCCAAAGACCTGTGGTAAAATTTGTTAAGTGCCTAAAAATTAAAGACTATGCGTTCATTTCCACTTGATTTCTGAACACAGGAAAGTCCTTCTGTTTGACGATCAATTCTCTCTGCGGAGGTTGTTGTGGCTCTTCCAGGAGGTTTCAGAAATTTCACGGACATGTTCAAAAGGACATGGGAATCGTAAAAAATAGGGTGGTTATGGCCATGGTAAAAAAATGGTTCTTGGGGGTTGCAATCTTGTCTGGCATCCTCGGTGGAATCTTTCTATTGGGCTTGTTCATGCTCACCTCCGATTCCTTCCGGGAATTCGCCAAGGATCGTATCCTGCCGATCGTGAAGGATTACCATCCTTTTGGCCATATCCGGACGGCGCTAGTCTCTGTCAAAAATTCTCTTCACCGTAATTCGATTGGAACGAAAAAAGAGGAGGTTGTCCGTCCTCTTGGATTCGTTGGAAACAGGGCCGAAAAGGATGGATACATAACCACTTGGATCTCGCTTTTTTCCGATCGGATATCGCCCGATGTCGCTCCTTCCGGGAGCCGGGTCCATCCAAAAGGGCAGTCTCGCCCGTTGACGCTGGTCGGCTTAAGAGGGGAAACGCTTTCATTTCAGCTAGTTTTGCGGTCTCCATCGGACATTGATCATCTGAATGTTGTTCTCGTTCCATCCGGAAACAGCCCCGGAACCGACTGTCTGCGCATTCACCGATTTCTGGAGTACTACCTGAAGCTCATGGTTCATACGGGTAGCAAGTATGGTCCATTGAAAGAAGTGATCAACCCGGATCCCCTGATTCCGTTTAATGACCCCTATCTCCCGGGACATCAGATTGTGTCCAACCTCTCATTAAAGTCGGGGATCAATCAGCCTGTATGGATCGATGTCCGTTACAGGAAGTCCTGCTCGCCGGGGGAATACTCAGGGAACCTTATTGTGAGCCGTTCTGGAGAGGTTGTCAGGAAAACCCCGGTCAAATTTGTGGTCCTGTCGGCAACTCTTCCTGACCGGGTCCATCTGGATCGCTGGATGGAAATATATATGACCCGATTTTGGCAAGGGGAGCTGATCCCGAATGACCAGATGTTCCGGACTCTTCTCTATCGCTATTTCAGGATGGCCCACAAATATGGGTTTGCGACCAATCCTTCAGGAGATATTGGGCCGGCTATCCAGTGGGACTGGAATACTGGAAAGCCGACATCGGTTAACTGGGACCGTTATGATCAGATATATGGACCTCTCTTGTCGGGAGAATTGACGGGAAAGTCTCCGAATGTTCTTGCCCTCCCTATAGGAATTGATTCTCTGGGGGTGGGGATGTGGGGAGGGTTCATGATCGAAGGAGGAAGCCCCACTCCGATCGAAGAATGGAAGGGAATTCCGGATATCGCCACACAACAATTGGCTAAGCTTCTGGTCCAGCACTGGAAGGAGAAAGGCTGGCCGATCGAACGAACTTTTGCCTATCCGTTCGATGAACCGATGCACAAGCTTTTCTATTATCCGGATATTTACAAGCTGATCCGGAAGGTCGGGGACTCTCTCCATGAAGGCTCGAAGAACAGGGTTCGCCTCATGTTGACCGATGTTCCCTGGTCGTGGGACAAGAGACAGAAAGGCCATGACAAGAGTGTCATGGAGGATGCGGTTGATATCTGGGCACCTGGAGCAGTGCTCTATATTCCTGAACGGATGCAAAAACTTCAGGCAAAAAGAAAGAAAGCCTGGTTCTATCAGAACGGGCCTCCATTTATCGGAGGGAGCGATCTTGCATCGACAGGTCTCGGGTTCCGGATGTGGTTCTGGACTGCTTGGAAATACCGTGTGAACGGGGTTTTTTACTGGGTCTCGAATTTCTGGCCTGGAAATAATGCGTCCATCAATCCATACAAGCGCCAGGGATCTGGGGACGGTGTTATTTTCTATCCCGGACGAGAACTTCATTTTATCGGCTATCCCGATGTCGATGGGCCGATTCCTTCCATTCGCATGGCTCAATGGAGGAGAGGGTATGAGGATTACAAATATCTTTATATGCTGAAACACAAAGGGCAGGGGAGCGATGCGGATCGATCGGTCAACACCCTTGTTCATAAAGCTCTGGATGACGGAGGATACATCCCCTACTGGAGAAACCCCCTTTGGTGGAAGCCGGGCGACTGGAGCCATGATCCGAGGGAGTGGCACCGGGAAAGAGTAAGGTTGGCAAAGGAAATCTCATTATTATATGCAAATAAATAACTAACATTTCTTCATTTTCTAATTTAGACAATATATGAGGCTGTACAAAAATCTCATAGGTTGAAAAGGATAACCTTTGTTCTACCAACGTATTGAACGTGAGGAAAAATAGTTGGATTCCTTAATCTTGACTGGAAGTCGAACAGTATTGATTAAAAATGATTTTCAAACTATTTTAGTCTTCATTGATGGAAGTGATCATTAACGCTCGTAAAGAGTATTTCAATGCTCTATTCGAGTATTGTCATGGAATTGGTGGTTCTTTCGCATCAGAAGAAACCAGGCGTAAATCGGGACAATCTGGATAGGACATCCGAGATGGAATCAAGGAAACCAGAGGTCTCTGTCGTGGTCCCCTGCTACCGGGGAAAGAATTTTCTGGCCGAGGCGATCGAATCGGTTCTCATCCAGACCTTCAACAATTTCGAAATCCTACTGGTGGACAACAACGCTGATGCGGAAACAAAGGCGGTCATGGAAAAATTCTGTAAAGAAAATTCCGAGAAGATCCGGATCGTCCATGAGCCCGAGCAGGGGGTCTGTTCCGCAAGAAACCGGGGGATTATTGAAAGTCGGGCCGAATACATCGCCCTGCTGGACGATGACGACCGGATGAAGCCGGAGAGGCTCGAAAGACAGTTGGATACTGCAAGAAAGAGTCCCGATGCCTCGATGGTCGTCTGTGGAATAGATTTCCTAGACGAAAGTGAAAATGTCATCGAAGCCAACGTTATCGGTCAGCGTGGATCTTGGAAGGTGATCGAAGACTCCTTGCGGGGCTTGTTTGAAGGACTCCATGGTAATCGAAACCTGAAGTCATTTGTTCTCCCATTGCCCTCGTCCATGCTGATTTCACGGAAGAAATCCATCGAAGCTGGACTCTTTGATATCCGTCTCAATCCCAATTTCGGAGAGGATCTTGAGTTTGGAGTCCGGATGTTTCTCGCGGGAGATTTTGTCCTGTTAAAAGAAAGTCTTGCCTTATACCGAAAAGACTCCTCCGAAAGCCTCTCCCAAAGAAGGAGTTCCTCAAAGGTGAAGTTCTTGTATACCCAGGGGAACAAGCTCCATTTCGTCCTTTGGGAGCTTTTTGCGAACAAAAATATTGATTTTCGACCCGCCTTCAGGAAGATGGCGGCATTCCATCTGAAACTTGCAGGCCGACATTTCCTGAGATACCGAAATGGAACGGATGCAGCAAGACATCTGCTTTTTAGGGCTTGGCGAAATACTCCGACAGATGCCGGGGCGTTTACTGATTTTATAAAAAGCCTTTTTCCGTCATCCCTCCATCCCCGTTTTTTCTGGTTTGATAATCATCGCTCCGATCTTCTCCCAGAGGATACGGGCCGCACTTTTGCTGACAAACTGTTCCGAATTCCTCCCGTCTGGATTGATAACAGGGACCCCGCATGACTCTCTCCCGAGTCCCTGGAGTTTCTCTGGTTGTAACCTTCTTTAGGGAAGGCGCTCTCCTGGGGGAAACACTTGACTCAGCCTTGTCCCAGACTCTTCAGGACTTTGAAATCGTTCTGGTGGACAACAACGCCGATCTGACGACTCGTGACGTTGTCGAAAGTTATGCGAAAAGAGATCCCCAACGGATCCGGATTGTCCATGAACCGGTTCAGGGAATGTGTGCTGCCAAAAACCGGGGGATCACCGAGTCCAGAGGGGAATATATCGCCTTTGTCGACGGGGATGATCTCATGGCACCAGACCGGCTTGAAAAGCAGTTAAATGTCCTTCTTTCCAAACCAGAAGTCTCCCTTGTCACATGCCGTTATGATCGGGTCTCCCATGACCTATCCGAAGTCGTCGAACACGATGTTCTCGGTCCAACCCGTCAAAGCGCTATGTGGCGGGATCTGGAAGAGGCTTTCAAGGATCTGTACAGATCTCGTTTTTCTTCCGAAAGAATGAAGGATTTTCGGTTGACGATTCCTTCCACATTCTTTCTCCGGAAAAAGATTCTCCTTAAGGTCGGACTCTTCGACATGCGTCTCAATCCGCGATGGTGCGAGGACTACGAACTCCAGACACGCCTGTTCGAGGAAGGTCCTTTTTTCCAGATTCCGGAATCCCTCATCCAGTACAGGATGTCTGACCAGAAGGCCAAGAAAGTGAAGGACGGGCAGATTTCGGGATTCGAACGGTTCTGGCAAGATCAGAGATTCTTTTCGATCCTTCACGAAAATTTTTCCTCCCGAGGACCTGCGGCACAAAATGCTCTTCGGAAAATTCGGTCGATTTGGCTTAGAGGAGTCGGTCTTTATTTTCTTGAATACAGGGAAGGAATAAAAATCGGACGCACTCTTCTCAGACGTGCGATCGAGAATGCTCCGGACAAATGGGCGGCTTGGAAGCTCTACCTGAAAACCTTTGTACCTGAGTTTCTTCTTCCACGTCTTTTTTGGTTTGGAAAATTCAAGGAAGCTCGATGGATTAGCGAGGATCATGATTTTGGAAAAATTTTTTTGTCAGAGATTAAAAATTCAAGTGACAGTTTATAGATCCCATTTCCATCAGGAAGTTCTCCGATGAAAAGGGACCAGATCTCTAAAATTTTTTCTTTTAAAGATATTTTATAAGTTAAGGAAAATATCGAGGTCTCTTGTCTGAATGGATTTAATTTTTTTTCGACTGCGATTGGGTCGGAAGGAAGAGGTGCAGGAAGACGATCTTTTATTAGAAATCCGGAGATTCGATCCTCTGGGACTCGTCTCTGGGCGGCCCGGAAGATCCGGTTGATGGAGATCATCGATCGCGGGGTCCCCTCCCGGCCCACTTGAGCGACGTGACTGTGGAGGAGGCCGTTCTGGCTCTGGTACTCAATGGCATGGGATTCGTGAACCGTCCTCTGTAGCTGCCTCCGGCCTTCTTCGTGACCAAGCCGGTCTGGCCTCTGATTCGCCTGGGACTGGCGAAGGAGGATCTTCGGTGCACGCTCAAGAAGCTCAAGCCCTCGCTTCGGGACCTGAAAAAGAGCTGACCAGCCGTTCTACGATGCGCTGGATCTTTCAGCTCATGGATGAGATCAACTGGCGGCCTTGTCGGGGAAATTCGGATGGGCCATCTGGATGAAGGAACTCCAGAAGAAAATCTATTTCTTACTTCTCTTCTGCGGTCAAATCGACCTGCGGAGTTCCGTAAGCAAAGGCAAGAAAAAGGAGTTTTTCTAAAAACCACACTCAAAAAGAAATTGATTCTTGCTATCATGGAGAAGTCAATAACATTAATTTACCATTGTGAAAGGATAAATTCCAATGTCATCCCCTGAGATCTCTGTGGTCATTACCTTCTTCCGGGAAGGCCCTCTCCTAAGAGAAACGGTGGAGTCAGCACTGGGGCAGACCGCAAGCCACGTGGAAGTGGTTTTGGTGGACAACAACGCCGACCCGGTGACGCGGGAAATCGCGAAGAATTTTGCGGCCCGTATTCCGAGCTCGGTTCGCTATGTCCACGAGCCATTACAGGGGGTTGCAGCCTCGAAAAACAGGGGGCTCCTCGAGAGCCGTGGCCGCTTTGTGGCCATTCTGGACGGGGACGACCTCATGGATCCGGAACGGCTTCGTCTCCAGAAAGAGGCCTTTCTCGAAAATCCTGGGGTTTCCCTCGTGAGCACATGGTACGACAGGGTCTCGATGGACAACAAAATCGAAGTGCGCAAGGACGTCTCGCAGACCGAGCCCAGCATCTGGTACGACACTCAGGAAATACTGAAGGAGCTCTTTCCCTGCGAGGAAGGATCTGGGAATGGCGAAACGCTCCATTTTCCGCTAATTTCCACCGCTTTCTTCGAGAAGAAGACCGCGCTCGCGGCCGGAGGATTCGAGAACCGCTTCAACCCCAGATGGTTCGAGGATATTGAGTTTTTTCTCCGGATGTATGCGAGGGGGGAGTTCGTCAAGGTGCCACGGTCCCTGGTTCGCTACCGAATCTCCTCCCCGGAGGCTATGGAGATTAAACAGCGCCAGATGGACTGGGTGGGCCTTTGCCGACAGAGGGATCTCTTCTTCCGGATCCTGTGGGACCGTTTCGGATCCCAATCCGAAAAGACCCGGAAGATTTTTCAAAGGCTCGCTGGTCTATGGCTCCGCTACGAAAGCCTGAACTTCCTGCGCTACCGCGACGGGAAAGAGCTGGGAGTCCGGATGCTTACACGCTCCCTTCGGGCCGACGTGAACTCCCATAACACATGGAAACTCTGGGCCAAAACCAAGCTCCCCCAAGATCTTTATCCCAAGCTGTTCTGGTTCGGAACGTTCATGGAGGATCCTCTTCCGGAATCGGCCACGAAAGAACTGGTGGATTTACTTTTCTTTGTGGAAAAGGTCCGGACTCCCTCCGAAGGATGAGCGGGAGGGAGGGATTTCTCCTCGGTTTCTGGATTTTGTCTGGACTCTTCGGGTTGGATCCTTGATCCCCGGGACTTTCCTGTTTACTCTGTTTTTGGCTGCGTGATTTTGGGGCTCGTATTCAAGGACCGGGTTTTGAAGGGTCAACTAAATACCAGGATAACAACCGAAATCGCTGAATCACCTAAAATCTATTTTCTATAAAGACAAAGATGCGTTTGATTTGATCAAATCTTACCGGAAAATAATAATCGAGAAATTTCTTTTTCTACTTCGTCCGGCAAAATATCTGCTAGACATTTTTTGGAGTATGGACATTCAGTCCGCAACCAACAAGGAGAACAAACTGGACTTCGCGTTAATGCGACAGATCCTTCATATGATGTATTTTCAGGAAGTTCGTATCCACCGGCTATAACTACGGAAGGAACCCCTAACGCAGCCGATATGTGGAAGGGTCCAGAAACTGGACCAACATAGAGGTCGGCCGTAGAAACAATAGCCACCAAATCTTCAAGACTTGTCTGACTCCGAAGATCAACTAACATTTCATCATCAAAATTGAATTTGTAATTGTTCCCGCTTCCTACAAGAACGACTCGTACCTTCCCCAAGATTCTCCGAAAAAGCTCTTCCCAGTACCCAATAGGCCATTCTTTGTTCGGTGTGAACTTACTAGGACTTATCAGGGCTACAATCGTTTTGGTATTACCCCATCGATTTCGATAAAGAACACGGAGATCATTTTGAACCATACAATCTGGAGTGACATTATCGACATCAATACCTATACAATCTCCCATAATTCTGGCTAAATGAAACTTTGTCGGAACTGCTTCTTCATAACTAAGCCTGATCACCGACTCTGGGCTCTCCTGCATCGGAAGAACTTCGTCTATGTAGGGGAGCCCTTTTACAAGTTGAGGGTAATCAGTGAAAAAGCGGATATACCCTCCGGGGTTACGGAGTCGTGCTTCACGAAGCACTGGCGTACACATCAGAACATCGCCTATTCCCTCAGATCGTGCCACATTGAGGATGTTTTTTTTCCATGGGGGATAAAAAGCCAATGGATTCCGGAGAGCGCGGGCGGGCCAACCTGATAATCCGAGAATTCTCCTTTCCAGTTTCTTTCGGAGACGATATGTACCGATCAAAGTCTCTGGGCTCCATCCTTGAATGGGTAAATAATATTATTCATTAATAATGGACGCTTAATCAATCCACTTAGGAGGAATATTAAATAACTCTTTTGCTTTGTCATGGGAAATATTTTCAGAAATCGATTCAGGAAAGAACTGGTCAAACCAAAACAGTCGAGGGAGTAATTTTTCCGGAAAACAGGATTTTGCAAAACATTTCAATAGGTCAAAGTCAGTCGGGCTGTTTTTCCATGCCCGAAAAAATAGAATTCTTGCAATAGAGGGCCCGCCTTGAAATCTGATCAAGGATTTCCCGTAGGTTCTGAGATGAAAAGAGGCGAGCTTCCTAAATGGCTTGGCCCAAGAAATCCCTCTTTTCTCAAGTGTCTCCCAAATGATGAAGAATGTTCTGTTGGATTTTTTAAGAAACAAAATAGGGTTGTTTCGAAACCTTGATACATCGCTGGCTCCACCAATTCGGTAGAGTGAAAGAGGATCGGAGATCCTGACGATATCTCCCTCCAAAAACATCTGGAAATTGAAAACTTCATCTTCTCCAACTGTTGGATTTAGCCGAAGATCAAAAAGACCCGATTGAATGGCAGTTTTTTTTCGAAAAAACATGGTTGACGGGAGGGGAAGCATGAATGACTCCGGATCTCTTTCCGGAAGTGATTCTCGAATAATGTTTCTCAAATGCTTTTCCAAAGACTTCCGGCTATTTTCTCCTCCAATAGTATAATTCTCAATTTTTTCACTCGATGATTTGTTGATGGGGGTGTATTCCGAGACAATCATCGAAGCTTTTGGGTTTTCTAAGGCCATCTTCCGTTGTCTTTCAAGTTTTTCAGGAATCATACAATCATCTTCATCGAGCAAAGAGATATACTCTCCCCGGCTCTCCAGTATTCCCCGGTTTCTTGCCGAGCAGGCTCCCTGCCCGGTTTCGCGGGCGATTCGTATTCTTTCGGGAGAGCTATTCCGATACCTCTCCATGACAACTTTCGTTTCCGGATCTACATTGTTATCCACCAGAACAATCTCGAAATTTCGGAAGGTCTGGGCCAGGACCGATTCGATCCCTTCTGCGAGATGTTCTCCCCCTCTATAGCAGGGGATCACGACAGATACTTCCGGAGATTCAGGGTTTTCCATGAAGCGCAATTCCTCACCCTTCCTTGAAGGTTTGGGGGTTGAGACCGTATTTCTTGATCAGGGAATGGACCGTCGGACGGCTGGTCCCGATGATTCGGGCCACCTGGCTGATATTGCCCCGAGACTGCTCCAGAGCGTCGCAAAGCATCCGCTTTTCCGCATCGGCCCGCGCATCGTGAAGAGTCGTTCCGGAGAGACCCGAAGGTGTCTCCGGTTCCTCTGGCAGCACGATGTCGAGATCCTCGGGCCGGACCCATTTCCCGCTCGCAACGATCACCGCCCGCTGGATCCTGTTTTCAAGCTCCCGGATGTTTCCCGGCCAGGGATATTTCTTGATCAGGGAGAAGGTTTCCTGGGAGAAATCCACGATCTGGTGTTTCCCGTGCATCTCCCGGAACCGTTCGAGAAAGTGTCGGGCCAGAACAAGAACGTCTCCCCCCCGCTCCCGAAGGGGCGGAAGATGGAAGCTCATGACGCCGAGCCGGTAATACAGATCCTCCCTGAAATACCCCTTGGCCATATGATCGGTAAGATCCCGGTTGGTGGCGGCCACGATCCGGACATCGAGCTTTTTTCCGACCCGTCCTCCGACCCGTTCCACGATCTTGTCCTGGAGCACCCGGAGAAGCTTGACCTGAAGCTCTACGGGAAGCTCGGCCACCTCGTCCAGGAACAGGGTTCCCCCGTCGGCGACCTCGAATTTGCCGGGACGGCTATCGGTGGCTCCGGTAAAGGAGCCCTTCTCATGCCCGAACAGTTCGCTTTCCAGAAGATTCTCGGGAATGGCCCCGCAGTTGACGGCCACGAAGGGCCCGTTTTTCCTCGGAGAAAGATCGTGGCAGGTCCGCGCAAAGACCTCCTTGCCCGTTCCGCTCTCTCCGGTGATGAGAAGGGAGATGGTCGTCCTGGCCACCTTGTCCAGCGTCCGGAGCATCTCGGACAATTTCGGATTTTCCGTGATGACAGGCAAGGGGCCTGACAACTGCGGAGAAGTCTCCTGCGCGGGCCGTGAGGGCTTTCGGGAGTCCCGGCCAAGGAGAGCCCGGTTGTAGGCCCGGGCAATGATCTTTTTGAGCTCTTCCGGTTCGATGGACTTGTCCAGAAGATCGTAGGCTCCGAGGCGGACCGCTTCGAGCGCCTTGGGCCGGTCGACCGAGCCGGAAAGGATGATCCCGTGAAAATCCGGGTCGGCTTCAGAGAAAAGCCTGAGGAGCGCCATGCCGTCGTTATCCCTGTTCTCTTCTCCAAGGAAGAGGTCCAGAATTCCGACCGGAGGATGCTCTCTCAGGAAAATCTCCACCGCTTCGGAAAATGTCCCGGCCGACAGGACAGGGAAGTCCTCCTTCAGAAGCCAGGTCAGCTGTTTTACGATCAGGGGATCGTCGTCGACAATGAACACCGGATAGGCGTGTGTCTCAGAAGGTTCCATGGGCACTCACCTCGGGAAAGTTCTTATCCCGGGACGGTCCCGGTTTTTGCCCCAGCCTCCGGCCGGGGATATACCGGGCCAGGATGGGTGTAAGGCTCTGGACGAAACTCAACTCGGTTTCGACCGTCTTTTCCACCGTCCCGTGCAGGGGCATGGAAAGTCGGACAAGGGCTCCGTCGGTCCGATGAAGGGTCAGGGCGTCCCTGACCAGATAGAATCTTCCCCAGT
>JAYWMN010000023.1:0-47227 GCA_035873205.1 Nitrospirota bacterium | reverse complement strand
GCCCAAACTGTCGTGGACCAGGCGGACCGGGCCGGCACCCGAAACTATGCCGCGTTCGATCTGAATAACGCCCACTCCAAACTCAAGGATGCCGAAGAGAAAATGAATGCGGGGGAGTACAAGAAAGCCCGCTATTTGGCCAAAGAAGCCAAAGTGGATGCAGAACTTGCTCTCGCCAAGACCCAGACGGCAAAGGTCAAAGAATCGGAAGCTCAGATAAGACAAAGTCTGCAGACTCTGAAAAATGAAATGAACAATCCGGGAAACATCCCACAGTAACCCTCTTCAAAAGATTCACACACCCAGGAGTTCCTGAAGAAGGAGAGTTGACCATGAAACAGAATGACCGTTTTCGGGGGATCGTCCTATCCATTTTTGTTTGCTCGCTCTTCTCGAGCTGTGCGAGTGCACCGACCCACAATTCGGAACTCGACCAGGCGTATGCGGACTATGACGCGGCAAGTCAGGAGAGCGCCGTCAAGCAGGCTGCCCCTGAGCAGCTTCAGAAGGCTTCGTCCGCACTGGCCAAAGGAGAGGAGTTGTCAAAAAAAGGAGCGCCTAAATCGGAGGTGGACCATTATGTATATCTGGCCCGACAGCGTATCGCCATCGCCAGACAAAAAGCCGAGGCGGATGCCCTTCAGAAAAAAATCAAGGAGGCGGGAGTCGAAAGAGACAAGCTGATGCTGGAAAACAAACAGCAGAAGATCGCCCTTCTTCGGGAACAGCTGTCGAGCCTCAAGGCCAAAATGACCAACAGGGGTCTTGTGTTGACATTGGGAAGCATCCTGTTCGATCTCAACAAATCCTCCCTGAAGCCCGGGGCGACGAAGAGTATCGGGAAGCTTGCGGAATTTATGAAAAACGACCCGAAGCGCAACGTCATGATCGAAGGATACACCGACATCACAGGATCGCCCGAGCTTAACAGGAGACTCTCGATGAAACGGGCCGACGCCGTTCGGGATGTCCTGATCAATGAGGGGATCAACCCCCAGCGGATCGTGACCCGGGGCTACGGGGCGGATTACCCCGTCGCGACAAACAAGACGGCGGAAGGACGTCAGGAGAACCGGCGCGTCGAAGTAGTCGTATCGGACGAAAACGGGAACTTTTCACAAAGCCGATAACGCTGGAGTCCGGACCATATAGGGTCTTATCTCAGGGCTGAATCGGGGAGAGGTTCTCTGCACATTCAGAAAACGAGGGCGAGCGATCCGGATCCGGCCCTCTTTTCAGTTCCGATTCGTGAAAGAGCAACCCCGTGCCCTCCGGAAGGAGGGATCGTCCTCTTCTCAAGTATCGATGACGGTTTTGATGGACGGATTGCTCACGAGCCTTTGAAGATTTCCCCGAACCCTTTCCAGAAACGGGTCGATCTTTTCCGGATCCGGATCTTTCCAGCGTGTGTACACAACGAGAACCTTGCGGAACCAGGCGGAGTCCTCCCGCCCTTTTCCTTCCGGACTGTCCGGCCCCAGTCCTCCGGACAGGGCGCGAATCCAGACGCCCGTCTCGGTCTCCGATCGCCCGTAAAGAACCAGATGAAAAAAACCCGGAGGCTCCCCGAAAACGACCATCCCGGGCCAGGTGAGCCGGACAGCCTCCTCGACGATGAAGGAACGGGCCCTCCCGGCCTCCTCCCCCGCTTGATCAAGCACATTCCTTCTCCCGGGATCGTCGAAGAAAAGGGAAATCACTCCGATCCGGACGTTGTCCCGTGTCTCGCTCTCGATCGCGAGCTGGACGAGAAGCTCCTTCATCCGGAGGACGGATAGGACTCCCGACGGATCCGGCATCTCGAAGGGAATCTCCGGAGCGCTGATCGCGTCGACCACCACAAGAAAGGATTCCCCCTGCTCCCCCGAGACGACCGGGAGGAGGAGGTGGGTCCGGATCTCTCCCTCACCCAAAGGAATTTCTTCGACCCTTTCCGTGGGATCGAGTGTGTCCGGAGTCTCCCCGAAGGTGCGGAGGAGCCCGCCTTCATCGTCGGACACTTCATCGACGACTGTCCAGCTTTTGTCTTTGCCTTGTCTCAGAAGCTGGGCCCGAAGCCGGACAATGCGACCGTTTTTTCCGATCTTTTTCCGGAGGCTTTCCAGGAGATCCGACCGGAAGGAGCGGGATTCAATCCAGCACAGTCCCGCCTTTTTGATAAAAGCGACATCCTCCCGCTCGAGCCCGGGCCCTGTGCCGGAAGGGTCATGTTTTCTCAAGGACCTTCCCAGAAGCAGGAAAAGGAGCACGACTCCCCCGATCACGATGCCGCCCAGAAGGCTCTTCCTCCACAACCCGGGGGAGAAGGTCCGGGGGAGAGAGGGCGAAGAATTTCGGAGAGAGGGAGCAAAATTTCCTCCGGAGGCTCCGGACGGGACAGCGGTTTTTCCGCCCGTTCCCACCGGAAATCGTGACAGGATTTCCTCAAGTCCCCGGATCGTTTTCTCCGATAGGTTCGGATCGCCTGTGACCGGGGAAGACGAACGCTCCCGCGCAACCCGGGCCCTGAAGTCACGAATCCGCGAAATCAGAAGAGTGTACTGGGAGGAAGGACCGCCGGGACGGCATGCCGCCCAACTTCTCGCATTTTTTTCGAATGAATGGAGAAGATAGTCCAGACGGTCGTAGTTGAAGGACGGAGCCCCCCGGGATTTCTCGAAAAACCGGTGGATTTTTCCGATGGACAGGGCCACATTCCCCGAAAGCTGTTCCGGGGAACAAGGGTCTGCCAGCGCTGGCCCCGACAGGGAGACGAGAAGAAGAAAGATCCCTCCGGCAAGGGAGAAAACCGCTGGGCGCATCTGACTCCCGATGCAGGGGTGAGGGGGTTTGGACCCCGGCCCCCTCCCCGGCTTGCGCGGGGCTCCGGAAGTGGGAGACTTCCCTTTTTCCGGCAGGAAGACGGAGGAAGCTCTAGCGGGATCCTTCGGTATTGTTGGCCGCAAAAGCTTCGAGGTCGTCCGGGGTGCCTTTGTCGAGAATCGACACCCAGTCGAGACCGACGCGGTCGACGAACGAGCGGAAATCCTCTCCATTCTGGCAGGCCTTCCGGTAGAAGGCAAGAATGCGGGAGAGAAAGGGAGAGACCTGATCCTTCAGAAGCTTCACCCCGGTGCGGCGGTTGACGGTGAGCTCCCCTTGCATGCTTCCCCCCAGGAAGAGCTCGAATCCGTCCTCTGTTCCGTGGTCCCCGTTCTTCCCCTGGATTCCCGACAGTCCGATATCGGCGACTCTCATCTGGCCGCAGTCGTTGGGGCATCCGGAAAGATGGATGAAGGGAACCTCCGGAAGATCGGAGAACTCCCGGTCCAGCGTTTCGGACAATGAAAGACCCAGCTCCTTGGTTTCGGCCAGGGCGAGGCGGCAGAAGGTTTTTCCGGTGCAGGAGACGGTCCGGGACCGGAAGTTTCCCCTGATTTCAGATTTCCCGGAGGCGAGAAGGATCGCCTCGAGAAACGGGCGATTTTCGTCGCTCACTCCCGGAAGAATCAGGTTCTGCTGGGGCGTGAGACGCACCTGCCCGGTGCCGAAGCTGTCGGCCCAGCCGGCGATCGTCCCGATCCGTTCCGGATCCAGGACCCCCTGGGGAACGGAAAGACCGGCAAAGGACATCCCGGAATCTGTCTGGGGATGAAATCCCAGATGGTCCCGGTCGGTGCGTCCGATGAAAGAGGGAGGAACGGCCGGAGCCAGATCGGGGAGCGGTCCTCCCAGAATCTTCTCGAGCTCTTCGGAAAACCTGTCGATCGTCCATCCGTGTTCGAGGAAGAGAAACTTGAGACGGGCCCGCTCCCGGCTCTTTCTAAGCTCGTCGCGGTCACGGAAAAGAGTGGCGATGGCGACAAGGGCGGACACGACCTGCGGCGCCCGGAAAAAACGGGGAACCAGAAGGGAGAGGTGGGGCCGGGTGGCAAGCCCACCGGCGACGCGAAGGGCGTATCCCTCCCCGTGAACAGGGTGCTCGACAGGAATGATCCCGACATCGTTGATCTCGGGATAGGTGCATCCGCAGGGGCACCCGGCGAACGTGATCTTGAACTTTCTGGGAAGATTGTAGAAGAGAGGGTTCCCGTTGAGGGTCCGGTTGGCCTCGAGAAGAAGGGCCGTATCCCGGCTTCGCTCCCGGGAGACCAGATCCGAGACCGGACAGTTGGTGATGTTCCGGGTGTCGTCTCCGCAGGCCCCCTGGGTCGTGAGGCCGGAGGCCCACAGCGTTTCGAACAGGGGCCGGAGATCTTCCGGCCGGACCCAGTGGAGCTGGATATTCTGGCGGACGGTGATATCGGCCGTTCCCCGGGCATAACGCCGGGACAGCTCCCCGATCGTCCGGAACTGCGCAGAGGTCAGACGCCCTCCGGGAATCCGGATCCGGACCATGAAAAAGGGGCTTCCCCCTCCCCGGACCCCCAGGCCGTCTCCCTGAGGATAGACTCCCCACCAGCGGGTCCGGACATCGAGGTCCTCTTTCGACACTCCGTCCGCGCCATTGTCGGCTCCGGCAAGGATGGCCTCCACGATTTCCCATGGGTTGGCCGATCCCTTGATCCGTTCGTGACGGGCGACCTTTGACTCGACGACCTCTCCTTCCATCTCCTACCTCCATTAGGTTATTAGTTTATTAACTATATAATCATATTTAAAATGAAGGGTCAAGGAGAAAAAACAGAGAACTTCGGGAGAGAGAAAAATCTGAAAAATCATCCTTCTTTCTGTCCTTCTTTCTTGACATATCCCCCTGTTTTTAGGATAGTGGGAAGACAGTTTCTTATTGTGCAGGCGGGGTAAAAAGGGCAAGGAGTCACGAGATTCGGGAGTATAGACCATATTGGGCGGAGGCTCTGCATGAGTATCGGCTGCTCTTCACCAGGATTTTATTCCGCCTTTCGGGCCGAGCCAGCCGAAAGGACGCCCGGGCTTTACCCGGATTCAGGCGCCCTTCCCTTGTGACCGGCGCCCTTCTTTCGATTTTCCTTTCATCCTGTGGCAATCCTCCCTCGAATTCGACCAATATCAACTTCCCATACGGAATGGCCGTCTGCTCGACGAAGACGTGCAACGTGTTTCCGGGATATACCGAGGGAACCTCCTCCTCCTTTGCCGCCGTCACGAGCTACGGGACCCATCAGGTTCTGATCTTTAACACCTATCCCGCAAGCTTCCTGGTTTCGAACTATTCCGCCTCTCCCCCGACCTCCCTCTCCAACTCCCTGCAGGGACCGGACGGCCTCCTGATCTCTTCGGAAGGATTTCCCGGCTGCACCGCTCCGGTCCTCTATGCGGCGGACGGCATCGACAACAAGATCGGGATCTGGTGCAACTTCAATCCCGCCGACACCTCCAACCCGGCTCCCACGATCACGATTACCGGCGGAGGACTCCAGTCTCCGGAAGGCATGGCGCTCGACTGGGTCAACTCGAGCGGAACGACTCTTACTGCCCCCATTCTCTTTGTCGCAAACCCCGGGGCGTCCAACCTGCTGGCCTTCGATCTTTCCCAGGTGACAGGACCCGGGAGCTACAACCTGAGCCCTTCGGGAGGACTGATTTCAGGAACGGCCGGAGGACTGCCATTCGGCATGCCGGCCAACAATACCTCCCTCAACGGGCCGGCCTTCCTGGCCTTTTCGAATTCCGCGAACACCCTGTTTCTCTCAAATACGGGAAACAGCGAGGTCATGGTCTACGGAAACGCCTACTGTCTGGGAGTGGCAAGAGAAACGGGGAAAGGATGTTCCACGAACAACCAGAATATCCAGCCCTCGGTTCGCCTGACCGGGCTCAATACCTTTCTCTCCTCTCCCGACGGAATCGCCTACCACAACGGGTCCCTCTACGTGGCGGATTCGGGGGCCAATTCGGTCCTGATCTGGGACGGAGTGCTGAACGGCGGATTTACGGGAGGCAACACCCCTCCCACCCGGAGAATCAACGGGTCCAACACGAACCAGAACGGTCCCTACGCTTTGGCCATCGACAACAACCCGAATTCGCCTCCGGGAAATGTCTTCTATGTTTCACAAATCAACAACGGCCAGATCTTCGGATATAACCAGGCGAGCACGGTCTCGGGCAATATCGCGCCGACTTTTAGGATAAATGTCACCAATCCGGGTCTCTTTTGATCAAATGCGAGGGCAACGTGATACGAAATTCCTTTGAACTGTTCACGAGAAGAGGGGCGGCCGCCAGTCTGTCGGTCGTCGTCATGATTCTCGCCTCCTGTTCCGGAAACACGAATTCGTCGGGGCCGGCAGCCCCCCTTCCCAACGGACAGACAGGGTCGATCGTGGCAAATGAGTCTTCAAACGGGAACTGCTACCTGACCTCGACCTCGGCGGGATTCGCTTCTTGCGCCAATCCACCCCTCGGAACCAGCGGAGTCACCGCGCTTGCGGCGGGAAGTGAGGTCTCCGTAAACTATCTCTTCATGGGAAACAAGGCGGGAAAAATCGCTCTCCTTTCCGGGCCGACAACGACCCCTCCCACAAGTACTCCAACGGCCTGCACCAGTCCTTCCGCCCAGGTCAACGCCCTAGCCTTCAATACGGCAAGCAACACGCTCTTCTACAGCACCTCGGGAGGAATCTCCTCCATCGGAACGGCAACAACATGTACCTCCTCCTCCACCACCGTCTCCACCACCATCACCACCACCTCAGGGCTGGCCTATAATTCTTCGGCCGGGGTCGTGGTCGGAGTCACGAGCGGAGCCCAGTACTTCCTCATAACGGGAACCACGATCGCCGCTGGCCCCACACTCCTTCCCGGCCTTCAGGATGCCGCGCCTCTCATCACCGCCGTCGCCTCCGATCCTAACCGGCCGATCGTCTACGTCTCCGCCATCGGGGTCAACACAAACCGGATCTATTACTACTATGTGACCGGGACCTCCCTGACCTATCTCGGCAACTACTCCGGAACGGAGCTCTCCTATCCTTCGGGCATCGCCCTTTTTTACGGATCGAATCCCACAGGAAATTACTGCACCACGGGATCCTGCACCTTCATGGACGTCACAAACCCGTCCAACGCGACCATCACGCAGTACGTCATCACCTACTCGGGGTCAGGCGCCCAGACTGGCGTGTCGATCAACCAGTTCAACAACGCCTATTTCAACTGCGAAAACATCAACTCCGCCGCTATCGCCGCACTCCCCCTGCCGGCGACAACGGGAGGACTTCTGAACAAGCCCGCCGTTTTTATCGGGGAAAACGGAACGTCGATCGGCCCCTGCCTGGGTGTCGCGAACACGACATTTGGCGACAACATTACGGCCTATACCATACAGGGAGAATAGAGGCCGGAAAAAAGATCGTACGGGCCCCCGTTCAACGGATAGCCCAATCGGCGCAAGGGAGAAAGGATGACAAGTGTCGGGGAGGAATCCTGGAGCCCATGAAATCGAACGCCTCCTCGACCGATTCGAGGAGGACCTTCTCCTCTCCCAGGGCAAGTCCGAACACACCGTCCTTGCCTACCTCTCCGACCTCCGGACCTTTGCCCGGAACATAGAGTCCTCCGGACGAACCCTTCTCACCTTCGAAGAGGAGGAGATCCTCCGCTACCTTTCCGACCGGTCCGACCTCTCCACGCGATCCAAGTCCCGCATTCTCTCGACCCTCCGGGCCTGGTCCCGATATCTCGACCTCTCGGGAGTCCGTAAAGATCCGACCGAACAGATCGCTTCGCCAAAGCTTCCCCGTTCCCTGCCCAAAATCCTGACCCGGGAAGAGGTCCGACGGCTTCTTTCGGCCCCGGACATCAAAAGAGCCGAAGGAATCCGGGACAGGGCCATTCTGGCCTTCTTCTACGCCTCCGGACTCCGGGTCTCGGAGCTCGCCTCTTTCACCACCGACCGGCTCGACCGGAAGACGGGCGCCATCCGGGTCGTCGGAAAGGGCGCAAAGGAACGGATTTCCTTTCTCGACGAGCAATCCCTGGTCCTCGTCAAAGAGTACGCAGAGACCGTACGATCCCGCTGGAATCCGGACGGGTCCGAACTTTTCGTCGCGAGGAACGGGCATCCTCTTTCCCGCCAGTCCCTCTGGACCCTCATCAAGAAATACGGCCGGGCCGCCGGAATCTCCTCGCCCCTTTCTCCCCATGTCCTGCGTCACTCCTTTGCCACCCATCTTCTCGAAAACGGTCTCGACATCCGCTCGATCCAGCTTCTTCTGGGCCACGAGGACATTCGTACGACAGAAATCTATACCCACGTCTCCCTCGCCCATCTGAGAAAGACGCTGGAAGAACGACACCCCCGGGGACGAATCAAGGGGAATCCGATCGAGGATCGGGACAAGCCTCCGGGCGAAAAAACGGGCGACTGAAGAGAAACAGACGGAATGTCGGGTCAGGAAAGGGTCGGGATTTCGGAACCCGCAGAGCCTCGGGAGGGAGGGACGGAGGACTCCGTCAAGGACGGAAGGTGGGCCTTTGTCTCCCGGAAACAGCCGAACAGGGTTTGGGCGATCTCGTCGAGTCTGTACAGACCTTTTCCGGTCAGAACAAGAACCCCCTCTTCCGTACGTTTTTTTTCGATGGCTCCATATCGTACGAACTCTTCAATAATTCGTACGGATGAAGAAGGAATCGTACGAGAAAGAAGCCATTTAAGAGAAAGGCCGTCCCTGAGCCTCAGGTTGGTGTAGAGGAACTCGAGGTCGGAATCCCGGCCGGAGAGGATTTCCTTTTTATCGTACGGATGCCTGTTCTCTTGTGTCAAAATTCGTACGTAATCCTGAATAGATCGTACGTTTTCAAATCGTACAGAATTCATCTTCTGATGAGACCCGCTCCCCAGTCCGAGGTAGTCGCCTCCCTTCCAGACTTGCAGGTTGTAGAGACACCCCCCGTCCTCTTTCCGGGAAAAATTCGACACTTCGTAACGAATCCACCCGGCATCGGACAGCCCTTCGCAGACCTCCCGCCAGTTTTCCCCCGCCCGCTCTTCCAGATCCTCCTCCGTTCTCTTCTGTGCCTTCCTCAAGGCGGAAACGGTATGGGCCTCGATCACCAGAGGGTAGACCGACAGATGGTCCAGACCCTCCTCGAGAAGCCGGCCTGAGAGATCAAGGAAACCCGGTACGGAAAACTCTCCTCCCGTGCAGATGAAGTCCATGGAAATCGGGGAGCGGAGCTGGTCTTTCAGTCCCCGAAGAAGGGGAACCGGATCAAGAAAGGGCGCGGTTCTCCCCAGGGAGAGCAGTCCTGCGGCATCGGGGGCTTCCATCCCGAGGCTCAGGCGCAGGGACGGAAGCTCTCCGAGCAGGGCGATCTTCTCCGGAGTGAGCGCCTCCGGACGACTTTCGAAGGTCAGCTCCCGGGTCGACCGGAACAGGGGCTCCAGGATGGACAACAGGCGTTTGAAGGCGTCGTCGGGGAGGGAGGTGGGAGAGCCGCCCCCGACATAAACGGCAAGAGGCGGCAATCCGCCCTGCCCGGGAAGGACACGGGACACCTCCTTCTCCAGGGCCGTCAGGTAGTCGGAGACCATCGACGGATTGACCGAGACCGGAATGGAACAATAATCGCACCGCTCGGGACAGAAGGGAACCTGAAGGAAGACCGGCGGAGAAAATCCGGAAGGATTCATCGTTTCTGAAGGAGCGGACGCCCCTTTTGATATCTCGGGCAACGACTGCCATTCATTTTTTTCCACTCCGGTCCTTTCGTATTTTTTTCAACAGAATACTAACATTTTATCAACATCTTCTCAACACATCTTCATCGAAGCGGGAAAATCGGGGATGAAAATCAAAAAAACGGCGTGTTCAAGGGTTAAAAAATGAAGAGGTTTTAATGATTATTAAAATAACAAATTACTGACAATAAGAAATTATTTAAAAAAACCTATACTCAATTTCTAGCCATTATTTACCATCTATAAAACGACTAATTTTATTATGAAATTTTCGGAAATCTTTTGGATCGGATCCAATTCGTATGCTAGAATGGGACCGTTCACTTGATCGATGACGCATGAATGTCGGGAAGGTCTTTTTCGTACGATTTTCTTTTGGCCGGGCACAGGGAGATCAGGGCGATGGAGTATCAAAGGGAGGCGCGCCTCTTTCTCGAAAGATCGAAGGACGAGGTCCGGAGGCTTGAAGGGCAGATCCGGCAACTGGCCGACATCATCGTTCGTATCGAAGCCCTTGTCCGCACTCCTCCGGACAGCGGCGTCCCGAAGGAAGAGGGAGCGGCCCTTGTCTCCTCTCCAGAGATCGTCTCCTCTTCAATCCTTCCCCCCTCTCCTTCCCCGCCGGACGAGCCTCGGGCCATGGAACCGTCGCCAAGGATCCGCCCGGTCGGGGAAGTCGCAGAGGAGATCCTTAAGATCCGGGGAGAAGCCGTGAGCCTCGATGATCTTTATCGGACGATGAAGAACCGGCCGGACCTGTCTCCTTCCAGCGATCTGAAAAATGCCATCCGGGTCTCCCTGATACGCCGCCGGCCCCGCATCCTGTCCGAGCGACGGGGCTGGTTCCAGTACATGAAGGAATCATAAACCGCCCCGGCCCGGATCCGGAAAAATACCCTCCTTCTCCCCATCGAATCGCAAGTGGCCGGAGGCTCCGGCCTCCCAACGAACAACGATGATCTTTCCCCTGGAACCATGAACAGCATTTAAAGAAGCCGGATCAATCCCAAAGAAATAAGAGGATGAAATGCGTTACGCCATAGTCATAGAAAAAATGGAGTCGAATTATTCTGCGTATGTTCCCGACCTTCCCGGCTGTGTTGCAACCGGATCTGCGGCCGAAGAGAAAGAGTCCTCATCAAGGAGGCAACTGCTTTTCATCTTGAAGGAATGAGGGAAGATCATCAACATAATCCGGATCCGACCAGCCTTTTTGAATATGTATCCATTTAAGCAAAGTCAGGAGTTTTCAGATGGGTTTTACAGGAATATCAGTTCGTTCCCGTATTGCCCCGGATACGAAAAAAAGAGCCGCCGAGGCACTTGAAATGATGGGATTGTCGGTTTCTGCTGCTACGTATAGCCAACAATCATCGTATGACCTTCGAAATCAAGGATCCCAATGCTTGGACAAGCCCCCTATAGCGGGTTCGAGTCCCGACTTTGGTCAGACTTGGCGGGATCATCAAGGACTGTCTTTCACTTCTTATCTGAATCTCCCCCGAATCAATTCGAGGGGTTCTGTCCGTCACCAGCTGTCATCCTCCGGAAAGTTCCAACCCGAATTTTGCCATCACCAGAAAAGATATAAATAATCCCGTATATTAGAATTTACACGTCCCGTCCAGAAAGTCCGATTTCTTCTTTTGGAGATGGGAACCCCGACAAAATCGCCCTGAAAACCCGATCGGATTCCGCCCCACAGTTTTCGATACTGGTCCGGACGACCCCTTGCAGGAAAAAACGTTTTCTCCTCCCGAGATCGTCCCGAACCCCAGGCTGAAATCAGAACCTGCCGCTCACAAAACATAAGAATGCCAGGTCCGCTTTTTGTTTGTGAAATTACTTCCGGACCCCCTCGGAACATGAAATACGGTCTCTCTGGAAAGGATACGGAAGAGCCGAATCATCTCTGATCGGACAGAACCCTCCGGATCGTCCGGATCTCCGGCGGATAGGTCCAAAGGACCGGCAGAAGCCCCGAAAGATGAGACGGGGCGACCTCCGCCGCTCCCTCGTAGACCGCGATCGCCTTCATGACCTTGACCACCATTTTCCAGCGCCGGTCGGAGAGATTGACTCCCTCCCTCCCCAGCCTGCTCCGGAGATCCCAGAGGGCTTCGGGGACGCCCTTCGAGAGAGGGGTGTCCCGAACCACCGAACGGTGGACCCCCCGGAAATCGTCGACAGTGAAACAGGATACGGACTTCTTCTCCCGTTCCTCCTCCTCTGGTTCCGCTCCTTCTCCCAAAAGGTCGACGAAAGAATCAAACTTCCGGACAGGCTCGACAAAACAGCGCAGGGCAAACCGGTCGAAAAAAGCCTCGAGATGGTCGGCCTGAGAGGGATGGGCGTTGCTGGCGGCAAAAAGAGTGACGAGATTGGCAGGTTGAGGCTCCGGATCATGCCAGATCCGTTCGTTCATGAAGGAGAGGAGGGTCAGGAGAAGGGATTTCGGGGCTCTCAGGATTTCGTCGAGAAAGACGATCGCCCCGTCCGCGATTCCGTCCCGAAGCAAGGGGGAGCGCACCAGGGAGTCCCGGTCGGAGTCCTGGTGCAGAAGCCGCTCGAAATAGACGAGTTTCGGGAGGCGGGAAGCGGCCTGACGGATCAGCAGGCTTTTCCCCGTGCCCGGGGGACCGACCAGATAGAGATGCTCTCCCGACAGGAGGGCCAGGACAAGGGCCCGGACCACCTCCTCCCGTTCCTTCAGTATCCCGTTTAGATCCTTCTCCAGATTTTTCAGGAACAGGACGAGCTCCTCCCGGACCGAAGCGCTCACGGAGGTTTCCCCGGACCAGGAACGGGAAAGCTCTCCAGGATCATGACATCGCAGTCCGTTCCCTGTGCAAGCCGGAAAGTCGCCTGATAGTTCGGCACAGGCATCTGGCTTCCGGCCTGGGCCAGGGCGCTTCCGCCCTCCTGCATCGCCATGAAACTCCCCATGTCCGTTCCCGACCACCCCATGGACCCGACGGCTTCCCCTCCCAGCATCATGGTGCTCTGGGCCATCGATTTCGCCATGTTTTCTCCGGTGTGACGGGAGACTTCGACAGGGATGCCTTCCCGGCCTCCGGAGAGGGCAAATCCCGTGGTATGGGCCTCGAAGCCCCCGGGGTAGAGGATCCGGTAGAAACGGACCCTGAGACGATCTCCCCCTCCCATGCCTTCCGGATATCCCAGGATTTTCGTCCCGGCGGGAAGATGAAACGCGGCAACAGAGTCCGCCCGGATCCGGCCGATGACCGGCATCTGGTTTCCCGGACCTTCGACTGTCTTGAGGATCGACACATGAAGCTCGCTCCCCGCGGTGATTTTCCGGGAACCAGACAGGGCGATCTCCCTGCCTCCGCCTCCATCCCGGATCTTCCGGGCCGCCTGGGCGAGAGTCCGGGATTCCTTTCCGGAAGGCCCCAAAACGTTTTTCAGGGTCGACAGGATGAGGGCATCTGGCCCGTTTTCCTGCACTTTCGGGACCGGATCCGAATCGGACGCGGCGGATCCGCTTCCGTCAAGATAGACGGTCGACCTCGTATCGAGAGGATGTTCTTCTCTTCCTTTCCTCCCGGGAGAAGCCTGGTTTCTTTCAGAAGAAGGGACCGGCGCGAAAGCGGGTCTTCCCGGGAGGGGGAGATCCGGAGGAGCCAGATCATTCCAGCGACTCTCCCGTGAGAGGGCGCCTCCCTGGGAGGGTATCCCCCGGTCTCCGCCCTCCCCGGAATGGCTGACCTTGAAGATCAGGTAGAGGAGGAGGCCGACCACTGCCGTCCCTCCGAGGAAAATCCAGCGGTTCACCGGCTTCCTCCCCGGGCTTCGAGCTCAAGGGTCCGGATGCTTCCCTCCCGGCCGCTTAGCATGATTTCAGCCAGATATCCGTCCCGACCGGAGCGCAAGGGTTTGGGGTCCGCGGGAAGAAGGGCTCTCCGAGTTTGGTGCGGAGGAATGTCGATCGTGTAGCTTCGCGTGAAATCCTGCCCCCCGAGCCACGTCTTCTCGCCTTCCCAAAACAGGGAGGTCCGGAACATTCGAAGACGGATATCGGTCAGGCGCAAGGGCTTGTCCGTCCCGTTCCTGAGTTCGAAGAGGGCGTAGACCGACTTTCCGAGCGTCGAGAATCCGAGAAAGATGCCGGTTACTCCTTCCCGGATTCCGGCGACATTGATTGGAACGGAAGGACCGGCTTCCTCGAGAGTGGAGAGGGCCTTCTCACGGAGATCGGCCTGTTCGTGGCGGGCAAGGTCTTTTTCCATCCGCAAGCGGATCGGATTCAGATTCACGACCGTCTCGCTTTTCGGAGAATAGAAGGTCAGAAGATCGTCCTCCTTCCCTTCCGGGACGACCTTCAGACGGAAGGCAAACTGCTTGTGGAGGGTGTAGACGATCATGTTGGTGGACGTCCCGGAATCCCAGGTAATGGGCTTGATCTTGACCCGAGTCCCGAACACTTCGGCCAGAAAAAGCTTCGAGTCTCCCAGGTATACCTCCTTGGCCTCCTCCGGAAGATCGATCAGCGTCACATGAGAGACGGCCGTCCGGATCGTATAGACATGGTCGGGGTCGTAAACGATGGTCCGGATCCCCGAATGGATCGGCCTTGCCGGACGGACAACCCGTTTTCTGTAACGATCCTTATCAAGGCTTTTCCGGACCCTTTCCGGGCTGAAGACGATTTCCGGGTTCTCCATATCGGACTCCTTTCTTCCGGCCATCGCTATCTGCGGAGAGGAGAAACGGTTTCCGGGGAGCACCCCCCGGCCGTCCCCGGACGGCTCGTCCGCAACCGGTCCAGTCACGGCCGGAAGAGGCGGGAGAGGAGCGGGGACTGTCAGGGACCCCTTTTCCGCGGGGGCAGGATCGGGAGAAAAAGGCTCCTCCGTCGTCAGAGACTTGGCCGGTCGGGGCGGAGCGGGATCGGAAGAGGAGCGGGCATCGATCAGGACAAGGGTCGGAAGCAGAATGACGATCAGGGCGACGCCGAATCCGGCCCAGAAGGTCCTGTTCATCATGGCCTCCCCTCCGGGCGGGGAGAGTCGCTCTTTTCCTGGTAACGGGAAACCCAGAGACCATAGGGATTGAAAACGGTCGGAGCCCCCTTCTTCAAAAGGAGCCGGGAGGAGAAGTTCCGGGTTGTCGGCACCCCCTGCCCGTACGGATAGGTTGACCGGGTCCCTTCTGTTTCAAGAGACCAGACCCCGGAGGTCACACGTTTCAGGGTGAATGTCTTGATCGTCAGAAGGGTGTGGATTTGGGCCCTTCTCACCCCGTCGAGAAGATTCTGTGCGACAATCTCCTGCTTCATCCGTGTCCGCAGGGCGGGGGTCATGACCGACAGAGCCTTTTCGAGTCGGTAGGAGACTTCGAAGGAGTCGTAGGCCGTCAGGTTCCTGAGAAAATCGGTGACGAAATAACGGGCAATCTTCTGGAAGTTTTTTTCGTAGACCTGGTCGGAAAGGGGAGAGAGGACCTGCATGTGACCGTCGGATGAAAGGGCCACGATGAGCTCCCGGTCCCCCGTCAGCAGGACCACCCCCCCGAAGGTAAGGACGATCGCCACCAGAATCCCCCACAAAAGCCGCTTTGCCGAACGGAATTCTGCCAGAATCTCCTCCCGGTTTCCGTAGGCCGAAGGAATGATTCCCAGCGGAGACTCCTCCCGATCCTCCCCGAAGAACTCGTTCATTCTTGCTCCTTCTTTCTGTTGGGGGCTTCGTCCGGGTTTTTTTTACGGGATTTGCGGGGGCGTGCAGGGGGATCCGGACCCTCAGGGACCGGATCCGGTCCTTCACCGACCGTCTTTTTACGCCCTCTCCGGGGAAGGGACTCTGCGGTGGAAGGCGTTGTTCTCGACCTCCTCTTCGCGGTCGATCCTGTCGGCTTGCGGGTCCGCTTCGCGGTTTTTTTCTCCTCGGCGCTTCCGGAGGACTCCTTTTCACTCCCCTGTTTTTCCGCTTTTCCGGATCCTTCCTTTGGGGTCCTTTTCCAGACCATCGAGGTAAAGTCCATGGGGCCGATGCGGAGCTGTTTCTTGCGATAAACGCGCCGCCCCTGGCCGATATCCTTTGTCGTGGTGCCCGACTTGAACTCTCCCATTCCGAAGGGAAGCTCCCCCTTCAGGAGGGGTTTCGCCAGCATGTTGTGCCATAGCGACCGTCCCAGGGTTTCCGCCTGGGGGCCGACGAAGGAGCCGATTCCTTCGTAGGATCGGTCGAGGAGGAGATGGGTCAGGATGGGAACGAAGAGAATCATCAGGACAAGAACGAGGAGGATCCCGATTTCAAGGACCCGGTTGGTCAGCGTGGCCGAAGCAGGAGCGCTCGAAAGGGCCTGGTAGAGATTGATCGAGGAGAAAATTCCGATCAGGAGGTTGTGGAAGAGAAGCCACAGGCTGATCTCGAGAGCGTTGCGCGCCCACTGGGCGACGAGGAAGAAAAGTCCGGGAATCACCGCCACGGCAAAAAGAAGAGGCCCGACGATATAGAGAAACGACAGAAGGGCATAGCGGACGAGGGAAAAAGCCAAAACGATCAGCTTGAGACCATCGAGCAGGACCAGATAGAGAATCCCCATGGGATCGGAGAGGAAGCTCACAAAGGAGCCCACGGCCCCAGGCAGCAGGTTCGACTGCCAGACCTTTTCGTAGAAAGCCAGGACAAGGGAGCTGGGATAGAGGGACTGGGCGATCAGACCCACAAGGCTTACCCCGTCGGTAAACCATCCGTCATAGCCGGTCAGCCCCGCAAAGACGACGAGGATCCGCAGGAGGTCGCCGAAGATACGCTCCCCACCCTTCATCTTGAGCCAGAGAAACAATGTGGCGATTGGGAAGGTGGCCAGGAGAATGATGCGGGTCAGGCCCCCGATCTGCTGACGGACCGGAAACAGGACGCAGGGAATGGTCGCCGAATCCTGGAAGACCAGGATCCCCTGGGATCCGGGGCAGGTCATGCCGCCTCCCGTTTTCCGGAAGAGGCCGCAATCCTCACCGGTACATGATCCACTGGGGGAGATCGATCTTCAGGATCTCCTGGTCCCGGAGGTTCTCGTAATGGGACTGGTCGAGGACCTCCCCCTTGAGCCCCGAACGGGAGGACTGCACTTTGAGGAGGTAGAGCAGGTCCTGATGGATCGTGACCAGAGTCTGAAAGACCCGCCCTTCCATGTCGGCCCCAAGCCTCAGGGCCCCTTCCGGGCTTGCCTTGTAGGCCAGATCGTGCACCCCCATCCCGCTTTCGTACTGGCTCTGCGCCTCCGGAAGGCCATTGATGGCTTGACCCATTCCTTCCGCGGCCGATCGGGTCATGGTGCTCACCCCCTGGACCGCCGACGGACCAGGACGGAGGGGAGGCGGAACCGGAGGAAGCATGGGGGTGCTGTAGAAATCGCTTCCCCGATTCTTCAGGAGGAAGATCTGATGAAAGCGGCTCATGGACAGGCGCATTTGATTTTCCACCCAGAGAATCCGGGATTCAATGATGGTGTCGGGCCCGGGAAGGATCCCCGCATGGGCCGGTCCGGGGAAGAAAAGAAGAACGACAAAAAAAGAAATCCCTGCGAGACTTCGGGCAAAAAAACCGATATCGGGAGCGGCCATTATCTCTCCCGGGGGTTTTCTGTCCATCGCTCCTCCCATCTTTCCTCGGCCAGATACCGAAGTGTTTCGTAAATCGTTTTTTTGTCCGAAAGGGTTTCCTCGTATATCCGGTCCTCGTCCGGAGACTTTGCGGCCATCCAGTATTCGAGCGGGGACGGTTCGAGCCTCAGGATTCCCCGGCGCGTTCCCATCGACAGATAGCACTCGGAAAACTCCCCCCGTTCGAACTCCAGGGAAGAAATGAGATCGATTTCCCGATCGGAAAGCCCGATCTTTTGATAGGTGGAGGGGAGGACGGAACAGGGAAATATCCACTTCCAGGAAGAATTCCCCAGAATCCCCCCTTCCCTTCCCTCCGTCAGCCAGTCCTCCGGAGACTGGCTCATGGCGACGACTCCTCCTCCGAACTTCCGGGCCGTGCGATACATGTGCTCGAGAAATCCCGTTCCCCGGAACTGGGTCATCAACCGGTGAGCTTCGTCGTAAACAAAGTAAAGTCGACGGTTTTTTTCCCTGAAAAGTTTTTCGAGGGAGATCCCCGCAATGAAGGCGAACACGATCCCCCGAAGCGATTCCTGCCGGTCAAGGCCGGACAGGTCGAATCCCAGAATCCTTTTCCTGGGAGCAAATCCGGACGGGTTGTTGAATAGCGGAGCGTAGAGGCCGGTCGCCCAGGCTTCGAGTGTCTTGGCCATCTCATAGGAGGCCTGTTCGTCCTCCTCGTCCCGTCCCCGGAAAGAAAAAAGCGTCCGGACAAGGTCGGTCAGGCAGGGACGCACATCCTGGCCGGGAAGCCGGTCGTAGAGATCCGAAAGACACTGGCCCAGAATGCTCCGGTGAACCGGGAGCACGGGATGGGCAGTGATGAGAAAGGTTTCGATCAGGGCCACCAGAAAACCCATCCAGTCCGGATCGTACCGGTCCCCCCCAACGCACAGATCATTTTTGAGAGGAAAGGGGTTGAGGGAGAAGTTCCCGGACAGGTCGATCCGGATATAGTCCCCTCCGAAGAATCCGGCCAGCCGTTCGAAGTCACCTCCATTTTCGACTATGACGACATGATGTTCCGGATCCTTGAGAAGATACTGGCAGAGAAGCATCTTGACCCCGAAGGATTTGCCCGATCCCGATCGCCCCAGGACGAGGCCGTTGGCGTTCGGAAGTTCCCGGCTCCAGAAATCGAGCCCCACCACCTCCTGACGGTGATTCTTCCCGAAAAACCAGGGATTTTCCTGATCCGGCATCCGGTCCCAGACGGGAAGAACCCTTGCGAGCTGGGCGCTTGTCACCACCTCCCATCGATCGTTTCCATCTCCGTCGAGGGGAAACTGGCTTCGAAAAAGCGGCCATTGCCGGTAGGGTTCGGCGGCGCAAAGGGCGCCTTCCGCTTCCCCGAAGGCGCGGAGAATCTGCACTCCAAGTCGTGACAGGGAGTCCCGCTCGCGGTGCCAGTATCCCAATGTCAGGTTGACGAGACAGGGGTGGCTCTCTTCCTCAGGGCCCTCGTGGACGGTGCGGAGGAATTCGTCCTGTTCGGCAATGACCGACTCGAGCCGATAGGATTTCCCCGGAAGAAGGAGGGTCAGGAAACGGTTGATCGTGGCGTTCGACTGGATGGAGCGGCTGGCGAGAGTCCGGTCGGGCTTGAAGAGATTCATCGTCAGATCACAGTCGAACTCGGGCCCCTCGAGAATGGGGGCCAGCGTCTCCCGGTGAAAGGCGGAGGGGAGCTGCCGGAGAGCATGAAATCTTCCCCAGAGCGTCTCACCCGCGGGAGTGATGGCCTTGAGTTCCCCGGGATATTCCTGAAAGGTCGTCTGGAAGAGGGGCCGTCCCCCTTCTCCCTTCTTTCCGCCCAGAGGATTCCGGACAGGAATCGGGGGCACCCCAAAAACGGAAGGATTGGCCAGACGGAACAGATACCTCCCCAGTTCCTCCTCGGTAGGGGAACGTCCTTCCATTCCCGCTCCGGGAAGAAGCTGAAGAAAAACATCTTCGAGTTGCCGGATCTCCCTGACACGCCTCTCGAATTCTCCCCTGACGACCTCCTGTCCCCTGGGAGCGGAAAAAAACGTTCCAGCGGGCATTGTCGATAGCCGAAGCCTGTCCCTCTCATGGGAGGGATAGCTGACGATTTCCATGACGAGGCTCCGGCTCCGGAGAGGACGAATCCTGAAATCGTCGCTCTTGTCCCGGGAGAGGACAGTCTCCCCTTCTCCCTCTCCCCAGTATCCGAAGATCTTTTCGACGGAAGGCAAGGTACCGGGAAGAAGATCGGGATTGTCGTCGAGATTTCCCTGACGGAAAAGGACGCGGAACTGCAATCCGAAGCCTGTCGGAAGATGGGCGATCAAATTTCCGATGCCCCGGTAGACCTGGAGAGTCTCTCCTTCATCCATCGGAAAAATATTGACGCCGGACAGGAATATCAGGCGCGAAAGCCGGCCGCTATGACCGATCAGGGTCTTTTCGGAGTGATGGGAGAGGTCGATCGTCCGGTGGACCGACCGGGATCCTTTTTCACGGAGCCCCCTACTCCACAAGGAAGAGCTTCTTTCTGAAATGAAAAAGGATCCAGGCCCGGATGGTTCCTTCCCCGCTCTTCCTGATCCAGAAGAGTCCGGTCATCGTGAGCGCGAGGCAAAAGGCAAGAAAAGCCAGGTTGAGGGAAAACGTGAATCCGGCCAGAAGACCGGCCGCCACGGGAAGGAGATCCCACGGGACAAGAAAACGACCAAGGGCCGGCGTTTTCAGGACATGACGAAAGGCCTCCATCAGAGCCCGGCCCAGACTGTCAGCGTGTCCCATATCGCCTTCGACATGAGGACCAGAGCTCCTCCGGCGACGGTCATGACTCCCTGGCGGATGCCGTTGGCATCGTGGGATTTCATGGCAAATCCGGCCCGGGCCATTCCGAGGACAAAAAGGAAGGCTCCCAGCCCATAGACGACAAAATTGGCAACGCTGTTGGCAAACCCGGTAATCAAAGGATTTTCGCCAAAATTTTCGATAAAGGTATTGATCTTCACAAATCCCATCGGGCACCTCCTGGACGCGGATTGAGCAACAGGGATGCCAGAAGAAACTCCTTGATAAATATAAGGATATTTTTTCCAACTCCCCGGACTTGCGCCACTTTTGGCGAGAATGTACCTTCATGGAAGCGAAGTCATTGAATACGCAATCAAATTTTTCCACCAAAACTGAACCTTCGAAGATGGGAATCATGATCGGTCGATTATTTAATTGGAAGGATTGATTTCATTCACAAAAACTTTTCAAGAACATACAGGGGGCAAACAGACGAACATACGAGGAAAGCAAGCAGCTCCCGGTCTTTCTGATACGGCAAAGGTGGGATTCCAAGCCCAGGTGACCTCCCGAAAAAATGTCAGCGGGGAATCCAAGCGACAAGAACCGGATTTCCCGAAAAGGTTCTCTTGCTCCTCTGGTCTTACAGAAGCCCCCTTACAAAGTCTCTAATCCTGCAAATCCGGGAACAGGCGAGACCATGAAGAGTCCGATGACCCCTTTCCGGCCCTGACAATGGCCTTGCATTCGGTCCGACACAGAAAATTACAAGGGCCATAAAATCAACTTGCAAAACACAATGTCCTTTGTTTACAATGAAAAAGTTTAGTAACGGACCATTGGTTTCAGTGTTCCGCACTGCGGACTTCCGCCAATGGAAAATGCGGTGCTCGTATCGTCTGCGAAGACGACCTGTGTTTCTGCCAGCCTGACAATGGGGTCAGGTCGGATGTTGGGCAAAAAACACGGAATTCATGAAGAGAAGGCCTCTCGATCAACGGCGAATCGATGGGTTTTCCATCCTCCCTGATCACATCCAAAGGCACTCTTCGCGACTAAAATGCGGAATTTATTATTGTGTGACGTGTCTTCCTCTCATGACTCCGCAGTGAAAAATCCGCTTCAAAATTCCATTCATCGAGGAGAGAATCTCATGTCGTCCTACCAAAAACTGACTCCGCCCAAAGATGGGCAAAAAATCACCATGAAGAACGGAAAGCTTCACGTTCCGGACAATCCGGTCATCCCATTCATCGCCGGAGACGGAACGGGCCCAGATATCTGGGCTGCGTCTGTTCGTGTTTTCGATGCCGCCGTCCAGAAGGCCTATAACGGCAAGAAGAAAGTCATCTGGTTCGAAACCTACGCGGGAGAAAAAGCCAATGAAGTCTATGGAGCCAACACCTGGCTTCCCGAAGACACACTGACCGCCTACCGCGAATTCCTCGTCGGCATCAAGGGCCCCCTGACCACTCCGGTCGGCGGTGGCTTCCGAAGCATCAACGTGGCTCTGAGACAGGAACTTGATCTTTACGCCTGCGTCAGACCGGTCGAATGGTTCGGATCGCCCTCTCCCGTCAAGCATCCGGAGAAGGTCAACATGGTCATCTTCCGGGAAAACACCGAAGACATCTATGCAGGCATCGAATGGGCCGCAGGTTCTCCTGTCATTCAGGAGTTCTACAAGATCTTCGAAAAAGAAGGGGTCATGAAGAAGATCCGCTTCCCCAAAACCGCCAGCATCGGCATCAAGCCCGTCTCCGAGGAAGGGACCAAGCGTCTTGTCCGGGCCGCCATCCGGTTCGCCCTCGCGAACAACCGCAGGAGCGTCACCCTCGTGCACAAGGGCAATATCATGAAGTTTACCGAGGGCTTCTTCCGGAAATGGGGCTACGAAGTGGCCAAGGAAGAATTCGGCGACAAGACGGTCAGCTGGGACGACTGCGGCGGCAATCCTCCGGCCGGGAAGCTTCTGATCCGGGACGAGATCGCCGATGCCTTCCTTCAGAAGATCCTTCTTCGTGCCGACGAATATGACGTGATCGCAACCCTGAACCTCAACGGAGACTACCTCTCCGACGCCCTGGCGGCCCAGGTGGGTGGAATCGGGATTGCACCCGGTGCCAACATCAACTACGAAACCGGCTTTGCCGGCTTCGAGGCGACCCATGGAACGGCTCCGAAATATGCGGGGCAGGATAAGGTCAACCCGGGGGCGGTGATCCTCTCTGGTGAGATGATGTTCCGCTACCTCGGATGGACCGAAGCCGCAGATCTGATCTTAAAGGGCGTGAAAAACGCGATTATCAAGAAGAAGGTCACCTACGATTTCGCCCGTCAGCTCGAAGGAGCCACCGAGGTCAAGTGTTCCCAGTTTGGCACGGAGATCATCAACAACATGTAAGACAAGTCTTTCTGACTCAAGACTTAAAAGGGGGCCTTTGGCCCCCTTTTTTTGTCTTGAGCCCCAGTTTTTCTGATCAAGACTGTTTCCATGAATCATGGACAACGGTCCCGGATCATGTATTCCCTCTTACAGAAAGATACGCATCTCAAGACCGCCTCATGAATGGGGGGTTCGCTGGCGGAAGGAACCATTGTCCCGTCTGGACACGTCGGTCAATCCCTGTCCGGGAAGGTCCTCTTTCCAAAGCCTTGGGACGGATTCTCGTGAAAATCAATATCCTGGGGTTCCGGAAATGAATAAAAGGTAGAGAACAACCATGAAATACAGGAAGAAAATCCCGAGGACCACCCACTCCAGGTCTTCCCAAAGATCGTCGGAGGTTGGCCGTGCAAACCAGTGAAAAAGCATATTCCGCTTATTGGCTTCTGGCTCGCCCTTCCGGTTCCCCGGCTTAAGGGCATGAAACCGGGGCCATATCACAGAGTGTTTTCCGAAGAGCTTCATGTCGCGCCTCCTTTCGGCACCGCTTTCACTTTCAGAATATCTCTTCCCGGACCCACGTCAAGTCGGAATTTGACACAGACCATCCATCGGTGCATTTAGCATCCCCTTCGGGAATCTTTACCCCGGACAAGATCCGGGCTCGTGAGTTCTGGTACAATATTCAAAAATCGGGGGCACCTTCCGTTCGACGTTTTTTCACGAACACCCTCCAATAGATCTGAAGGAAGAGGAGCCCGGTCACTTTCTTCTGGTTTTCACAAAGTATACCCTCCAAGATGAAAGGATCTCCGTCCATGCCCGACACCGCGATACCCATTGCCCAGGGAAGAATTGGCGACGAGATCCCCATCGGATGGATCGGCCTCGGAAGCATGGGCCTTCCCATGGCCACACGGCTTGCAGGAGCCGGGTTCCCACTCTTTGTCTACAACAGGACTCCGAAAACACTGGACACCGCCGGCCATGTCACTGTCTGCCAGACCCCCGCGGAGGTTGCCTCCCTGGGCCGGATCCTCTTTGTCATGGTCACCGACGGAAAAGCCTCCGCCAATATCTTTCGCGGGACGGGCGGACTTCTCGAGGCCGATCTGAGGGACATCATCGTCGTCAACATGACCACCGAAAGCCCCGGCGAAGCGGTATCGGAAGCGGAGGCGGTCGAAAATGCCGGAGGAGTCTACTTCGACATACCGGTGTCCGGATCGGTCGTTCCCGCACAAAAGGGAGAACTCCTTCTCCTGGCGGGCGGGGATTCTTCTCTCGAACCCTTTCTCAAACCGGCGCTCTCCGTACTCGGATCCGGCCCCAAATGGATGGGGCCGGTCGGGTCCGGCATGAAGACAAAGCTTGTCTTGAATGCCTTGCTGGCCGCCCATATGAGGGATCTGGCAGAGGCAATCCTTCTCGCCGAATCCCTGGGACTTTCCCGGAAAGCAATGTCGGAGGTCATTCTCGATAGCCCGCTTGCCACCCCCTTCTATCGAATCAAGACCAGAAACATTCTGGAAGATGACTTCAGAAAAGCTTTCAGCGTGGCCCTGATGACCAAGGATCTCTCGCTTCTTTCCTTTGAGTTCAAGAAAATGGGAAAAGAGTTCCCTCCCCTCTTCGCCGACCTCGAGTCCACCTACCGCTCAATGAACGAGTCCGGATCGGGAGACCGGGATCTTTCCGCGATCTATGCCCGATTGAAGGCGGAACGCCTAAGGGGGGCCGGAGGCCCTGGGGGTGCCTGAGCACTCTTCTGGGGAAACCGCACGGAGAACCGGATTTTCCATCACCTGCCGAGCCCTTGAAAAATCGTACCGGATCCCCGACGGTCCTCCGCAAAAAGTTCTGTCCGGAGTCGATCTCAAGGTCGAGGCGGGGGAATGGCTCGTCCTGATGGGGGATTCCGGTTCGGGAAAGTCTACCTTCCTGAACCTTCTGGCCGGGATCGACACCATCGATTCGGGATCGATGCTCCTGGGCGATCTCCCCTGGCATACCAGAAACGACGACGAACGGACACGGTTCAGGCGTCTTCACATGGGGTTTGTCTTTCAGTTTTACAACCTTTTTCCTACGCTGACCGTCCTCGAAAACGTCGCTCTCCCCCTAAAGCTGGCGGGCCCGGTTCTTCCCTCCGACCGTACCCGGCCCCGTGACCTTGTCGCAGCTGTCGGTCTTTCCGGAAAGGAGAAAAAATATCCCTCCGAACTTTCAGGGGGGGAGCAGCAGCGCGTCGCCATCGCCCGGGCCCTGGTCCACCGGCCCAGGCTCGTTCTCGCCGACGAACCGACCGGCTCTCTCGACCACCAAACAGGCCGGACCGTCCTGACCCTGATTTCCTCGCTCCGGGCCGATTTCTCCCCGACCATCATCATGTCCACCCACAGCCGGGAAGTGGCTCAGTCCGGAGACAGGATCCTCTTCATCCGGGACGGAGTGATCCAATCGGAGACTTCCGGATCCCTTCCTTCAATGACAGCTGGCCGGTAATTTCGTGAAATCGGTTCGATGGATTCTTCCCTACTCCTCCTCCCATCTCGCAAAAAACAAGGCGGCGGCTTTCCTGACCCTCTTCGGAGTCGCTCTGGGAACAGCCATCGTACTGGCAATTCTCCGGGCCGACCAGAGCTCGGTGCGCTCTTTCAGAAATGCCGTAGACCATATAAAAAGCCCCTCCGACCTCTCCCTTCTGAGCCCCTCCGGATCCTATCTGTCCGACCGCTGGATGGACCGTCTCATCCGACGATTTCCCGATCTTCCCTTTCGGATGACCCCCCTTCTCGAAGAAACCGTCCTCTTCAAGAACCGGACATTTCTCGTCAAGGGTGTCGACTTTCTTTCCGCATCGGACCGTCCTGTCCAAAAAGGACTCAAGAATCTCCTTCTCCCCTCCGGAGGCATCTATCTCCCTCCGGGGGGGCTGAGACGAAACCATTTAAGGCCGGGAGACCGGATCAATGTCCTGTATGGAACGCGATCCCTCGAATTCCGGGTGCTGGGCGAAATCCCCGGAGATGTCCGGGGCCAGCTTATCCCCCGAAACACCTTTTTCATGGATCTCTCCTGGGCCCAGATGCTTTTTCGTCATCCGGGACAGATTACCCGTCTCGACCTCTCTTTCAGAACCTCGACCTCCGGAGGGGTGGCTTACGATCGTCGTGATGCGAAGGTGGAAGGGGCGATTCGCACCCTGGCCAAGGGGAGGCTTCTGGTTCTATCCCGCCACGAGCGACTGAGCCAGTATGATACGATGCTGGCCTCCTACCGCTCCAACCTGATCGCACTCTCGCTCGTGGCCTTTCTGGTGGGATTCTTTCTGATCGCCAATACGATGCACCTTCTGGTCGTCCGGCGAAGGGCCGAATTTTCAACCCTCCGGCTTCTGGGCACGTCCCGTGAAGAAATCCGGGCCATACTCTTTTCGGAGGCCCTGATTTTCGGACTTGTGGGCGGTCTCGCGGGAATCCTTCTCGGACACTTCCTGGCCCGCTATACCGTCGCCGCTGTCCGTCACACGATCACGACACTCTATCTTCCTCCCCATATTCTCCCTCACTGGACCACACTTCGGGAGGATCTCCTGGCCCTTCTCTTTTCCACGGGGGTCTCTGCACTGGCAACGATCGGCCCCGTCAGAGAAGCCTCGTCCATTCCGCCGGTCCTGGGACTCTCCCGGATGGAAGAAGAACGGCCCTGGAAGACCGTCATGAAACGGTCCTTTCTCTGGAGCCTCCTTCTGGGGCTTGCCGCCCTTCTCTCCCTGATGATCCCTCCCGTTCACCGGTTCTCTCTGGGCGGCTACCTCGGGGCCTTCTTCACCGTCTTTGCCGCAAGTTCCTTTGTCCCTTTCGCCGTGACCCTGGCCTCCCCTCTCCTGACTTTCCTGATCCGGAAGATTTCCTTCGATTCTCCGATTCCCGAGCTCGGGGCGGCCACCTTTACCCGGGCCATCAGCCGAACGAGGGTGGCCGTTTCCGCCGTCATGGTGGGCCTGGGAATGGTGGTGGGAATCACCCTTCTCGTTCTCTCCTTCGAGAAGACGCTCACCCTCTGGATCGACGACAATCTTCGCGCCGATATCTACATTAAGCCCGTCACCTGCCTGACCTCCTACTGTCAGGAGACACTTCCCGCCTTCCTGTACCCCCTTCTGAAACAGAGACCAGAGATCAAAAGCGTCGCCCGCTATTCCCTCTTTCCGGTCCAGTTTCAGGAAAGGCGAACCTTTATTGCCTACTCCGATCTGGACCGATTCTATCGAAATGCCCGGCTCTCCCTGATTTCATCGATCCGGGGAGAGAGCGAACGAAGGGTCATTTCCCGATTTTCGAAGGGAGAGGGAGTTCTCCTGTCGGAGCCTTTCGCCAACCGGTTCCATCTGGGATCGGGAGACTCCTTCTCTTACCTGACCCCAAGGGGAGTCCTCCGGAAAACAGTCCTGGGCGTCTACCGGGACTACTCGACGGCCGAAGGGATCATTCTGGTCCGATATGCGGATCTCTCATCCGAGTTCGGAAAAATCCCCCCTTCGAACCTCTCCATTTTCCTTAAAGATGCTCGTGACACTTCCCGGACCATGACCTATCTTGCCAGTGGCCTTCCCGGACATCCCCGTCTCCTTCTCCGGTCCCAGACCGGGCTCAGGAACCGGATTCTTGAAGTCTTTCACCAGTCCTTCGCCATTACCTATGCCCTCCTTGCCATCGCCGGGATCGTCTCCATTTTCGGAGTGGCCAATACCCTGACCCTCCTTCTTTACGAACGGAGACGGGAGTTCATGCTCTATCGCACTCTGGGTCTTTCCTTTTCGGAGCAGGTGAAGATTCTGGTGACGGAAGCCGGACTGATCGCCTTCTTCGGCTGTCTCGCCGGTGTCGCCCTGGGTCTGGCCGTCGGAGGAATCATTGTCTTCGTCATCAACAAAGAATCCTTCGGATGGACCATTCTCTGGACCTGGCCGATAGGAACGATCACGGGGCTTGCGACTTTCCTATTTCTTTCCTCCCTCCTGTCGGTGATTGTTCCCGCCTGGGTTCTCAAACGATTCTCCCGGGGCACGGGCTCCCTTCGTGGGGGCATGACATGAAAAAACTTTTCCATGCATTTCTCTTGATAACGGGTCTGCTCCTGTTGAACTCTCCCGTACTGACATGGGGACAGGAGACTTCTCCGTTGACCCGGGATCCCATGCGGCTTCTTGCTCCCCACAAGAAATACAAGATCGAGTGGTGGTATGTGACCGGCTTTCTCAAGGCGCCATCGGGAGAACGCATGGGCTTTCAGGGAACCTTCTTCCGATTCGCCACCTCCTACGTCCACCCGCCTGGGCTTCCGGACTCTCCCTGGGAACCCCGGGAGATCGTAAGTTTTCACGGGGCGATTTCATTCCTGGGGAAGAAGATTTTCGTCTCGAAGGAAGTGACAAGAAGAGCGTTTCGCTCCATTGCCGGTACACGTGAGGATCCATTTATGGTCAATGTCGAAGAAAACAGGCTGGAAGCAAAACAGGGGTCACATTCGAAGGATCCGGTTTTTTCCCTGACAGAACGGGTCAAGGGCCACCTTCTGACCCTTTCCCTGAGACCTGAGACCTCACTTCTCTGGCAGGATCCCACGGGAAGGCTCAAAACGGGTCCCGGTAAAAACGACTGGGCCTGGTACTACTCCTACCCCGATCTGGCCGTTTCAGGAACATGGACGAGAGAGCGAAAATCGGGAAAAGCGCTCGATACTCCCGTAACGGGTCAGGCCTGGTTCGACCACGAATGGACCGACAGCGCACTGGGTGGCGACCAGATCGGGTGGATCTGGATGTGGGGAAGATTCAAAGCCCCGGATGGGAAAAAGGGATTCATGATGTTCCAGATGATCAGGAAGGACGGAACCCTGGATTCCTACAAGGGAGGCACCCTGTTCCATATCACAGATCATGCCCTGAAAGAAGAGTATGTGAGGGGCATTGGCCTGCGAATAGACTCCCTGCGCTTTAGCGAGCATGAAGGTGCTTGCTTGCCTAAAGAAATCGTGTTTCATCTCGACAAATTCGGAACGGGCAGGACCACTCCCTATTTTATTGGTCAGGAGATCAATGGAAGCACCGATTATTGGGAGGGTGGAGCGAAGATGCACCTCGAAAGCGGGAAGACCATCATTGATGGACGCGGATATCTGGAGATAACTGGAATCCTAAAAGAAAAGGATTTATGTCTGAAACTCTCCGAAAAATCCTGAAATAAGGGCCTATATACCTCATGATTCATTTGAAGGATCTTCCAAGAAAAACAAATTTTTGATCCATTGATTATTAATGAAGTCCGGAAGTCTTTCCTCTGACCCTTCTTTAACCCTAAAAGGCCTAGGATGAAATCGAGAAGGGAGATTCATCCGGACAACTGATTCCAAAGTTTGGATATTAAAGGGTTCCAGCTCTAATGATTGTTTAATCAGCTCTTTCCCGTACTTTTCTCCACTCTTATTCGCTAAAAGTTTGATCCCTGTTTCCCGAAGCCATCGAGCCTTGAGTTTTTTGAAAGCATTCACGGACTCTCTGTTTTCCTTCTGATAGTATTTCTCCCTCAAAACTGAAAAAAAGAGGTCGTGCTTAGCTATCAGTCCAAAGTCAAATATTCTTCGCAGGCTATCTGCCTCTGAATGCACCCTGTACTCAACAAGAGACTGAGGAACGATATAAACTTTCCCCACCTCGTATAATCTAAAAGCAAAATCTGTATCCTCAAGCCAAAATGGGTCAAATCGACAATCAAACATTCCTATTTTCCTGGCAACAGAAGATCTGAAAAAAAATGTTGAAGTTTGAGGTTCAAGGAATGGATCCAAGGCCCATCGGGATCTTCCTTCAAAAAGGATCGCAGCCCATCGAGGAATTTGAGGCATAGAATTTTTCTTGATTATTCTCTTTCCATCCGGAGAAATTTCATCGAACCAGGATCCGACAAGTGAGATCGTCGGATCCTTTGTTATAATATTGCATTGTATCCTTAGCCGGTCGGGCTTCATTCGATCATCGCTATCAAGGAGTGCTATAAATTCCCCCCGACTTTCTGAAATTCCTCTATTGCGCGCCGACACAGCTCCTTTAATCGGTTCATTGACGATCCGAACTCGATCTGAATGTTTTCTCTCCCATTCTTTGGCAATTATTCTTGTTCCTGATGTTGCATGATTATCAACAAGAACTACTTCGAAATCCTGTTCGCTTTGGGAGAAAACAGACTCCATCGCGTCAATAAGTTCAAATTCATACCGGGTAATCGGTATGACGACAGAAATTCGAGGATTGATCAATGAGTTACTCCATAAATGAAATGAAAGAATTGATATAAAAAAATTGATTCAGAAATTTCTAGGTTTTTATCTCCTAATTTTCATGATCAATGATTCAATTCATTCATTTTTATAATAGGTAATTGGTATGACAATAAAACCTAGGGCTTCAGCGAATTTTCATCTTAAAGGGAGGCAAATAGGGAAAATTCAAAAATCATTGGTCCCCCGGCAATTGAAATAATCGATCCAAAGTCCCGGAAGGAGCAATCTCTTCCAGATTTTCTGATGCGAACTTCTCACAATCCAGAGACTTGAGTAAAAACTGAGCTGGAAGAAATGACCTTACATACCACTTCCAATTTTTCAGATCCATCACGTTGGACTGAAGGGCGCGAACAAGAAGCCCTCTCCCTATCCTCACTCCATCATGGTAACGAAAAACTTCCAGAGATAGCTCACGAAGCCATTGTGATTGAATTTTTTTAAATCTTTTTTTTATATCATTGTCCCCTTCACAATAATAGTTTTCTAGGAGAATAGTAAAAAAAAGATTCAGATTTCGTTTTGCCATAAGCCAGTTTGTATTTCCGGTACGTTTTTTGTTCAAAAACTCAAGAGATGGAAGTCTATAAGCGACTAATGGTTCGGGAATTACAATAAATGGTCCTAATCCCCAAATTCTGAGATAGAATTCTGTTTCCTCAACCCAAAACGGATTAAATCGCTCATCGAACAAGCCTGCTTCAATTGCCCGGATTTTACGAAAAAATATCACAGAAGGTCTAGGTTCAACCAATGGGTCATTTTTAAATCTTTGGCTATCTCCAAACAGGTATCTAGACCAACTTCCAGGTCTTTCTACCTTATTTTTTTCCATAATAGTTTGACCATCATAGGATACGCAATCCAGATTACAATAGACCAAAGCAGCATTCGGATGTTGATTAATTGCATTCAGTTGTTTTTCAAGCCTTTGGGGGTACATCAAATCATCATCATCGAGTAATGCAATATATTCTCCGCGAGACTCCCTGATTCCAAGATTTCTTGCCGATCCATTTCCCTGCTTTTGTTCGTGAATTACGCGAATTTTTTCGGGGTAAAGAATGGACATTTTTTGAATGACATTTCGAGTTTCAAGGGAAGCGTTATTATCAACAATAACAATTTCAAAATTCTGGAAGGTCTGGGACAAAACGGAGTTGATCGATTCCTTAATAAGAGACCCAGATCGAAATGCAGGAATCACGACTGAAATGGTCGGATCATCCATAAAGATCCCTTCCTTCATTTAATCTAATAGCTCGCATCTTAAAAGCCTAACGAATCAAGTCGGCCTGAAATCAATAAACATAACAGGGTTCGTGATCTATTCGTCTATATCCGTCGAGATACCGCTTTGAGATCCTCTTTTGAAGAAACACGAATTTGGTGGAGAAAAGTCCGGGCCATTTTCGAAAAATCCGTTTCTACCAAGTTGAGCAAAACCCATGCGAGGCGTCCGGACATAATCGAAACGAATGGGTCTCGTGCCAAGTTACACCAAAGTTTCCTGAGAGATTTGGCCCGAATCCTTGTCCAAGACCACCGGCATTCCCCCTTTTTATGTAGAGATCGTCCAGCCATTTGAGAAAGGAAATACCCCCCCGGTTTCAATGCCGGTCTTCGAGGTTGGAGATCACCTCTTCGGTATGAAGATCCAGCGATGCCAGAATGGAACCACTTCCATGCCGCACTATTCGTGATCCCGTCTAAACCAAGCATGCTTGCCCTGATCAGAGAGAGAATTCGGAAAGGTTAAAACGGTTCCATTATAACCGTAAAACTTATACATCAAGTAAGGCATCATCCCGATTTCTTTAATCAAATGGGCATTGGTCGCTTCAGGAAAAAGAAACACAATCCTTTTCATCTCTTTCAGCTTTGACCGGAACACAAATTGGTCATCCCTTGAACCCATGCTTCAGCACATACCCGTAAAATTCCGGGTTAAGCCATCGGTTGCGCAAAGAATATGTGACAGGAAATCGCTCGACCCTTTCTTTCATGACCATCGGATGTGTTCCCTTAAAGGGCTTCATGATTCCCATGTTCTCCGGATAATATTCCTTTGCGACAATCTTTCGTTCATCCTCGGCTGATGCTCCCCCCTGATGGTAGAGAGCCGCCTTTTCCTTGATCTTTTCCTGCAATTTTTTGGGAAGATTCACATACCCATAGTGATAGAGGCATCCATCGGCATAGCGCCATAAATGCTTCTGCTCCTTGCCTATGTAAACACCATCACTTTTCCGGGCAAAACCGGAAGAATCCCCGATCGACTCAATGGTTCCATCGGCACGGATAATCCTAAGAAGCCTTCGGCCCGCATAGGGATTGGTATGCCAGTAATCTCCATAAAAGTACTTTTGACGCAGCATGAGCCCACAAATGCTCCGGTCATCCTTGTAGCGTTCCATGGAGGCAAGAAGACCTTCATAGTCCTTCTCGTGAAGGAATTCGTCCGACTGCAGGTGAACGGCCCAGTCGGCCTTCGGATTGACATGGCTCAAGGCCAGATTGGTCTGCTGGGAAAAGATCTTGCCGTTATCGAAAAGAGCCGGATCCCACACTGTCTGGACAATCCGGATCTTCGGATTCCCGGCCCTCAGGTTTTCGACCGCCTCCAGGGTCCCATCGTCCGACTCCCCCACGGCGACAACCAGTTCATCGACAATTGGAAGCATCGACTGCATCGACTCGAGAAAGGGGTAGTCGAGCCTGATCAAATTCCGGCAGAAGGTAAAGCCTGAAACATACACGTTCGAACTCCTGACTGATTAGTGGAGGGAAATTCTGATCCCTTACATCAATGCCTTGACCAGCCACCGAAAAGACCGGACGGTCCTTTGCGCCCCAAAGGCGACCCAGGCACACGCAAGCCTTTCTCTCCTTGAAAAACCAAGCTCTGACTGGGATTTGACGATCCCGACAAGAATTTTCGGATCGGCCCACCGCTCGAAGCTGTACCATCTGAGATATCGCTCTCCGGTCGCCCGAAGTGACACTTCCCCCCATTGAAGATTTAATACCGGAGTATTTTTTTTACTCCGAAATCCGGAAGCTCTGCCCTCTTTAAGGAAGGAAACAAGAATCTTTCCTGAAACTTGGCGATAATCGATCAGGGTGTACCCTTTCGCCCCCATCCAGAGCAGAATGGAGTCGAATCCCAACATCAGTCGATGTGACATGATCGGCGTACCGGAACCCACCGTCCTGTTTCCGATAAGAATCTCGAGCCTTTCCGGGGACAACCGGTCGATCTCTTTGCCCCATTCTTCAAATCCGTCCAGACTCGCCAGATCATGATCGGTCTCTATGGTGGATTTGGCAAAATTCAGAGCCTCCGCTTCCCTCGGGCGATAGGGAACGGAAGACCCGGAACAATCCTTGTCGATGGACAGACCGCAGGAGCACATGAGGCGAATTGCCGATACACCGGATGCAACCACATAGTTCATCGAACGGGCGCAAACCGGACAGGAAGGAACACGGTCCAGGTTCCAGCCCTTGAGAATAAAATCTACCGCGTCCGCAACCGTTTCTACCTTCGGCACTGGAACGGGATCGAAAAAGGACTCGACAACAAGAAGGGCATGAGGAGAAAGAGGCCTCACCTCGAAGGGAATGACCCGGGTCTCCACAAAAACGACAACCATGGGAAGAGCGAAGGAAGCGGCCATATGGCTCGGTCCCGAATCGAGGCCCACATAGACTCCCGCAAAACTCAACAGTCCTGAGAGCTGGCCCAGGGTCAACTCGAAGGCACAGACCGCGCCGTCATTTTCGAAAAGACCGATTTCAGGGTAGGAGGCAACGACAGTCCGCATTCCATGTTTTTGAAGGAGCAGGTCGATCAGGGAGGAGAAGTTCTCCTTCCCCCATACCTTGTTCGGCCAAGAAAAGGGGGCGACGACAGCATAACCCCCCTTCTCGAGCCCATGGCATTTGATGAACTCCTCCGCCCAGACCGCATCCGATGCCAATACGGGGAGAAACGGGCGCGCTTTTTCTCTCAGGGACAGTCCGATCGTCCGGGCCGTCGCTTCCAGCGTCGTTTCTTGCCTGGCATGACGATCCGGCATGGGAAAGTGCGCATAGGCCAGATACGCCTGACCCGGGCTGGCCCCAGTTTCCTCACGGACCTCATCATGAGCCGGATCGTAGGGATTGTTTGTCCCCGTCCTTGAGAGAACGTCCTTCGCCTTGGGGTACCAGCGGATCTCGATCCCTTCCATCCTCCGGACCAGTTCTTCCCAACGAAGATCGGCATAGACAATATAGACCGCCTGGGTGAATCGCTGCTTCAGCTCATGAAGGATCCGAAACCCGTTGACATGATCCCCGAGCCCCTGGCCCAGGACAAAATAGAGTCTCCCGGAAAAATCTTTCGGAAAGGCTCCGACGTGAAAAAGAGGAATCCCGTTCCACCTCAACGGTCTGTCAGGAATCATCGTGGAAATCATGTCGGTCTCAGCCAATCAGCCCCTCTTCACCGGTAATACCCTAATCCTTATCTTTTTTCGCCAATCCTAGACAGACTCATCCGGCAGAACATCCCCGGAGCGCATCAAATGGGAAATAAAGCTTCGGTAACGGCTGTCGTCTTTCATGAGCTCATCGTGCGTCCCGCTTTCGATCAGAACTCCCCCCTCAAGAACGAAGACCCGGGAGGCCTGCCGGATCGTGGTCAGCCGATGGGCGATCACGAGAGTCGTCCGCCCCTTCATAATCGTCTCAAGGGCCTTCTGGACCATCCACTCCGATTCCGAGTCCAGGGCGCTCGTCGCCTCGTCCAGAATCAACAACGCCGGGTTTCTGAGGACGACGCGTGCCAGAGCCAGACGCTGTTTCTCCCCTCCCGAGAGAAAAATCCCCCGCTCCCCTACCTTCGTATCGTATCCGTTCGGAAGGGCGGTAATAAAATCATGGGCATAGGCCGCTTTCGCCGCTTCGACCATCTCCTCCCCGGACAGGGGACGCTCGAGACCATAGGCCAAATTTTCACGAACCGTCTGGTTCATCAGGATGACATCCTGTGTCACAAATCCGACGATCTTTCTGAGGCTTGCCGAATCGATGCCGGACAAGGGCATTCCGTCCCAGAAGATCTCTCCCCCGGTCGGAAGGTAGAACTTCGGGAGGAGATTGGCCAGTGTGCTTTTTCCGGAGCCGGAGGCGCCGACCAGGGCCACGAAGGTTCCAGCCTCGATCGAAAAGGAGACGCCGGAGACCGCCTTCGCCTCTAAGCCGGGATAGGAAAAGGAGACATTCCTGAACTCGATGGCTTTCTCGAGGGAGCGGACCTCTTTTTTTCCAATTTCATGGGTCCTTTCCTCCGGCATCGAAAGAAGGTCCACCATTCGTTCTGCCGCCGCGAGGGACTGCTGGATGTCGGTCTGGGCCCCGGCAAACCCCTTGATCGGCTGGTAGAGCATCTGTGCGGCGGCAATAAAACCAACCAGGGTTCCAAAACTCAATGTCCCGTGAATGACGGCGTATCCCCCGATCCAGACAGCGATCCCGGCCCCAAGGGCTCCCAGGGTCTCCATGACCGGAGAAAGAAGGTTTGTGTATTTGGCCGTCTTGATCTGAAGATTGACGAACTCCCCGCTGAACTCCCTGAATTTTTTCTTTTCCATCTCCTCGGATACGACCCCCTTGATCAGTCGTATCGAAGAGAGTGTTTCGGAAAGATGCTGGTTGACGTCTCCAAAGGATTCCTGGGTCCTTCGGGAGAGCGACTTGAGTTTCTTTCCCGTTTTCCGGATCGGAATCAGAACCAGGGGAAGCGTCACCAGGAGGAAAAGAGTGAGCCGGGGACTCATCACGAACATCGAGACGAGAACACCCACGATTGTGAACCCTTGCTGGACAAGGTCGCGAAAGGTATTCGCGACCCCCCCCTGAAGCCGCTCGGCATCATAGGTCACCCGGCCCATGAGGGATCCCGTTCCCTCTCTCCCGAAATATCCCAGGGGAAGGGACAGCAGGTGGCCAAACAGGCTAATCCGGACATCGTTCACCATCCGGAGGGCCGCTACCCTGAGAAGATAGTTCTGATAAAAGACGGACACACCTTTCAGGGCAAACAGAAGAAAAAAGGCGAGCGGCAGAAGAAAAAGGAAACGTGTGTCCTTCTGGGTAAAGATCTTGTCGATCAGCTCCCGAAGGACGAGGGGGACGCCGCTCGACATGGCAGAGCCCACGAATCCCAGGAGGACGCCCCCCAGAATGTAGGACTTGTAGGGACGGATCCATCCGTGAAAGTAGGGTTTGATTCGAAGATAGACGGGATCCCGCCAGAAAAAAAAGGTCATCCTGTGATTTTTTCTCCAGAAAACAGTGACATTCCTGACAACTCCTCACCTCCCGACAGGGTCTCGGTGAGGACGAAGGTCCTTTCGAAATCGTTGGTGCCCTTCACTTCCATCGCCATTTCGCGATCAGAAGAACGACAGAGAGGACAAGCGTTACCCCGTTGGCCAGAATCATGGGAAGGGCACGAAGACGAACCCCGTAGACCAGCCAGAAAAAAACCCCCGTGGTGAAAAGAAGATACATGCCGAGAGAAATGCTTCGGGTATCTCTCGTCCGAAGAGTCTTGACGACCTGGGGCAAAAAGGCGAGTGTGGTCATCGTCCCTCCCACATAGCCAAACCACTGGTCCTCCAAGCCCTTATCCTTTCCGGTAACGGATGGATGTCATTTCGACTCCGAGAGCCCCTTTTGCCATCGCCAGGCATCCTCGCACATCCGGTCGATTCCGAGCTCGGCCTTCCAGGAAAGAAGGGTGTGCGCCAGAGTCGGATCGGCCCAGCAAGCTGCCACATCTCCGGAACGACGTCCGCTGATCCGGCAGGAAATCTTTTGTCCGGAGGCCACCTCGAAAAACCGGACCATTTCGAGAACCGATGTCCCCTTTCCTGTCCCGAGGTTGACTGTCAGGGGAGCGGCCCCCTTCCATCCATCGAGGGCTCCGAGAGCCGCCAGATGTCCCCGGGCAAGATCCACGACATGGATATAGTCCCGGACTCCGGTTCCGTCCTCCGTCGGATAGTCGTTACCGAAGACATCGAGAAACGGACGGAGGCCTGCCGCGACCTGTGCCACGAAGGGCATCAGGTTGTTTGGAACGCCCCGGGGATTTTCTCCGATTTTTCCCGATGGATGAGCCCCCACCGGGTTGAAATACCGAAGCAGCGACACCTTCCAGGCGGGATCGGACGCGACCAGATCCCGCAAGATCTCCTCGATCATCAGCTTGGTCCGCCCGTAAGGATTGGTCGCGGAAAGCGGCGCCGCCTCCCCGATCGGGAGACTCTCGGGAACCCCGTAAACGGTGGCGGAGGAGCTGAAGACCAGGGTTTTGAGTCCTCTCTCCTTCATGGAGAAAAGAAGCGAGAGGGTCCCGGTCACATTGTTGTCGTAGTACTCGAGAGGAATGCGGGAAGACTCGCCCACTGCCTTCAACCCGGCAAAATGGATGACGGCGCCGGGTTTTTCCCGGTCCAGGATTTCCCCCAACCGGTTTTTCTCCCGGATATCGGCCTCGTAGAAAGAGATTTTTTTTCCGGAGATCTCCTCGATGCGGGAAACCACGCTTTTCTCGCTGTTGTACAGATTGTCGGCAATCACGACGTCGAATCCCGCATCCAGCAGCTCAACGGCCGTATGGGAACCGATATACCCCGTTCCACCCGTAACAAGAACCTTCACTGATCCCCCTTGCCAACCGACACAGAGATCGCGAAATCCCCGGTGTCCTTGCCCGATCCATCCTCGTCGGTCCTTGCGACCTTCGTTTCACATGCTAGAATATCTTTTCCTTCAAAGAGAATAAAGAACGGACCTGTCCGATTCCAAAACGAAAGAGTGAGGTTTTATGCCGATCTCCACCATCCATCCCTTCATCGTCCATTTCGCCCTTTCTTTCGTCCTCCTTGCGGCAGTAATGGAAGCGATGCCCGGAGTTCGGGCAAGAATCCCGCAAAAAGGGCAAACCCTGATCTGGAGATGCACCCTTCTTTCCGTTTTCTTGGCCGTGCTCACCGGATGGCTGTCTTTCTACACCCTTGAAAACCGTTTTTCCCCTCTCCCCCGACTTGCCGGACTCCATCGTCTGGGAGGGATTGCGGGCTTGGGTCTTCTGCTCATCCTCCGGGCGATCAAAGAGGAGAGTGGCCCCGGAAGAACGGCCCGCCCTCTTTCTCAGTCCGGACTCAAAAAAACTTTCGCCCTGGCCATTCTTCTCGTCTTCCTTGCAACGGCAACCTTGGGAGGGCACCTCGTTTATCACAACCGTCTCGGGACGGACTTCTGGTCCAAATCGGATCCAGGAACACCTTGAGTTGGGTCTATCGGAGCAAAAGCCAGGACACCCCGCCGGCCAGAATACAGTATATCCCAAAGGGAGCCAGCGCCTTGTTGGCCTCGAAATGGCGAAAGTAGCGCATGAGAAGAAAGGTGGTGATCCAGGCCATGAGAAAGGCCATCGTTCCGCCAATCAAGGCCATTTTCATTGCCTGGGGAGACCCGTAGCGGATCAGTTTGGGAACTTCGAGAACTCCCGCCGCCCCGATGATGGGGGTTGAGAGAAGAAAAGAGAAACGGGCGGCTTCCTCGTGCCCCAGACGTCCCAACAGGCCGCCGATCATTGTCATGCCGGAACGGGAAATGCCGGGAAGAAGGGCGACCGCCTGAAAGATCCCGATAAAGAATCCCCGGGAATAGGCCATGTCCGCAAGTTCGATCTTTCCCTCCCCCTCCGAACGTTTTTTTAAAAATTCGGACAGAATAAGGATGAACCCGTTTACAGCAAGAAAGAAAACTGCAATCAAGGGGGCCGAAAAAAGATGTCTGAGCTTTTTTTCGAGAAGAAGACCGATCAATCCGGCAGGTATTGTTCCAATCAGAAGCAGGATGAAAACATGCCGGGCATCTCTGGTTTCCGGATCGGTCCGGGCCTTTTCAAAAGAGAAGAATCCCGTCAGAAGCTCCCTCCATTCCTGATGAAAATAGAGGAGAAGAGCCAGGGTTGTTCCAAGATGGAGGGAGACCATGAACGGAAGATAGGAGGGGTCCTTTTCGATCTCTCCCCAGCCAAACAGGGCAGGCAGGATCACCCCGTGGCCCAGTGAGCTGATGGGAGCGAGCTCGGTCAATCCCTGGGTCGCTCCAATCACCAGTGCCTGAATCGTTGTCATAAGTCGGATCCTTTTCTTGGGTCTGACGGATTGAAGAACGGAACCTGACCGAGTCCGGGAAGGTCTTCCGTCCTCGTAAACGGGTCTTGCTCCTCCGGTTAGGCGAATGGGGCGAGCATCCTCCACAACCACGGGGAAGCATAACACAATTGGCCTCCGGATTGGAGACTAACACCTTCCAGTGAAACGAAGAATCCTGACAACTCCCCATTCATGAGGACAGGGAAGAGGCTTTCGTCTTCAGTCCTTGCCGGGGCTCCCAAAAAGACTTCGAAACGGAAGGATCGGAGGCAGTGCATCCTCATTCCTTGTCCATTGGAAAACGTCCGGTAGGGCACAAGATTGACAGAAGCTCTTTTATTCTCTGGAGTGACCCGGAGCGTTGGTCCTTGCCCTGAACGCTCACTCAGAGCCCAGGATGCAGTTGAGCGCTGATCAGAAAACTGAAGGACGGTTGAAAAAGGGAAAAGGCCGCCTGAGTGATGCGGTCAGAGGTGCCAGAAAAGAAGCCCCCCGGATCATGACTGTGCGCCGTCGTTGCACTTTCCATATCCCGGTTCCGCGCACTTACGGGCTATCCCGAACCCGCGTCCTGTTTTTCCCGATCCTCGCCCTTCCATGGGCTTGAACTTTCTCGGGACAGGGCAGACCCCAAAACGGATGTTTCGCTGTGGGTGACCTCTCAGACAAACGTGTGCTTTCCGAATTGTTCTGAAAAACCGGACCGAAAGCGATCCGGTTGGATCGACGAAAATGAAGTGCGGATTTTTCTGAGCCTGCGAATTCGTGGAATATTTCGCAAAGGGGCGTCAAATCTTCTGGACGATACATGCAACGACAATTACCCGCGGGATATCCGGAGACCTTCCTGAACGCTTTTCCAACAGGATCTTGTCTGTCGAACATGAGTCCCCCACGAATCCAGCGCCGGCTCCCTCCCCCTCAGATATAGAACATGAGCGGCTGTTCCCCCCTGTCCTTTTCGATCGCCCCGATGCATTCCGCCAGAGTCACCTTTTCAAGCTCCGAATTCAGGGCCTTGTTCAGCTGGTCGAACAAGGCCCTGAGAGCCGGCCCTGGAGGTGAGGCGGGATCATACAGGGAAAGCCTTCCTTCGAGAGCGGCGACGATCTCCGAAAGGGTGATCCTGGAAGGCTCTTTCAACAGCGCATATTTTCCCTGGGGCCCCCGGCTGGAGGCGACGAAACCATTTTTGACCAAAGTGGCCATGATCTGTTTCAGAAAAGGCTTCGGTATCTGCGATCTCTGGGAGATGTTTGAACCGGTGATACCCTGGCTTCCCGCACTGGCGATTTCCACCATCGCCCGGATCCCGTAATCGACCCTCTGGGAAAGTTTGCATGACATCGACTCTTCCACCTCCTGACATACGGCAACGGCTCAGACGCGAAAACGTTCGATTTCGCGGTTGAGCTCCTTCACAACCTTCATGATCTCTCCAAGATGACGCTCCTCGAGAGGTTTCTGGACCAGCTGTTCCCGGAAATCCTCTGACAGCGAGTCCAGAATGTCCTGGATCTTCAGGATCGACTCAGTATCCGAGCGAATCCGTTCGGCCACTGAGTCCCACTGGATCTCGAGCCGGGCCAGTGACTCCTGGAAGCCCTTCCAGGAGTCCTGAAACCGGACCAGGCGCCGGTCCGCCGTTTCAAGCTCCTCCGACTCGGACGACAGGGTCGAAACGACCCGGTCGAGCTGCCTGCTGAGATCGGAGAGCTCCGATCCGATCAGGTTGACCGCCCCTTCCGTCTTCTTCGACAGACCGGCCACCGTATCGGCCACGATCCGGAATGTCTTTCCGTGCTCACCCGCATGAGCGGCTTCGATTGCCGCATTGAGTCCCGTCAGGTGCATCTCCTTGGAAATTTCTGCGATGGTCGCCAGGGCCACAGAAAGATTTCGCCTCATCTTCGTCAGACTTTCTCCCTGAACGCCAAGATCGGATGAAACCGTCCTTGCTTCCTTCACCGACGCGTGGACGGACTGGGTCACCTGCTGGATCTTTTTGGACTTTTCCGAAAAATGGGAGAGGTTTCTCGCCATCTCCCCTCCCGCCGAACCCGGCGATCCGGTCAACAGGTCCCGGACCCGAAGCCTGAGCTCGCCCAACGTCATCCGGACCTCTTCCTCCTTGCGGTATCTCTTTTCATGGTCCCTGTTCAGGAGGTCCGCATGGGCCTCGACCCACTTGACCCGGTCGGACACCTCCCCCATCCATCCGCGAAAAAGGTCGACGAAACGGTTCAGAAAGTAGACGAGCCGCCCAATCTCGTCGTTCTTGATGCGGGGAAAAGAAAGTCTCAGATCGGGGTTTTCCGGTCCGACGCGGGCAATGGCATAGACCAGCCCGTCGAGCGGCCGGACCAGAGATCGCCGTATCAACAGGATGATGAAGAGGACCAGAGTCTCGAGTATCCCTGAAAACATCCAGAACAGGGCCCATCGGTCACTTCTCAGGGTCCTGTCGAACGCGTTCCCGGAGGTGTAGACAACCAGCGTTCCCAGAAGCTTCCTCGTTCCCTTGCATTCCTGACAGGCGGCATCGCTGAAAAGAGCGGTTCGATCGAGGAAGACCGATTCCCCGGATCGCGTCCGGGCACGCAGGAAACGGCGATGGGAGTCCTGTGGGGACAATTTTTCGGAAAGGGTCGACAAGATCTCCGGAAGTGCCGATCCGGAGGGGATCAGGACATGGGTCCCGTCGGGGCCGATCAGGACAGCCCGGTCTCCGATGCGGGAATGGATGGAGGAAAAAAGGGACTGGGCTCCCGGAAGATCCCCTTTTTCCAGAAGATGCAGGAGGGATTCCATGAGAAGATCCGATTCGGCATCAAGGCGGGTCGACACCTCATGGACGGCTCGCTTCTGCTCCATCCGGTCAATCTGCCAGCCCAGGACGGAAAACCCCAGGGAAAGGGCGAGAAAGAGCCAGAGGAAAAACCGGGTGGTGACTTTCTTGTGCCATGGAACAGGCGCGACCGGAGAGCCAACCGGGTCATGCCCCGACGCGTATCCGGAATCCGAACGTGAAGCGGGGGCATTTGTGAGTGATTTTTCGGAGGAGAGGATCAATTGTCTTTCTGACACAGAATCGACCCCGTTCTAGTGCGAGTGTGGGGCAATAGACCCGGCCTTTGCGTGGCTCTTGCGATAGGAGTATATCACCATGACAAGGCCAAGAATGGCCATCGGAAAGGAAAGGAACTGTCCCATGGAAAAAGGTCCCAGAATATACCCAAGTTGCGGGTCGGGTTCCCGGAAAAACTCTCCGATGAAACGGAAAAGACCATAAAACCCGACGAAGCTCCAGAAAATGGACCCTTCGGGTCTGGGTTTCCGGCTCAGGTAATACAGGATCGAAAACAGGAGGACTCCTTCCATGAAGCCTTCATAGAGCTGGGAAGGATGACGGCAGATAGGCCCCCCCATGGGAAAGACCATGCACCAGGGCACATCTGTCGGACGACCGAAGAGCTCTCCGTTGATGAAATTCCCGATACGCCCCATCAGAAGGCCCAGCGGTACGGGTAGTACCGAGAAATCTGCCAGTGCCCAGAACGGAAGACTGTTCCTCCGGCAATACCACCAACCGGCCAGAACAACGCCAAGAAAGCCTCCGTGGAAGGACATGCCTCCTTTCCAGACAGCGAATATGTCCAGAGGATGAGCGGCATACCAGGGAAGATTGTAGACCAGAACGTATCCGAGCCTGCCCCCGAGAATAACGCCCATGGCCGCATAGGAGAGGAGATCGTAGACCTGCTCCTTGGAAAGGGGCACGATCCTTTTCTCGGCCTCCCTTTTGAGAATATAATAGGCCCCTGCAAAGGCCAGGACATACATCAGGCCGTACCAGCGTATTTTCAGGGGACCCAGATGGAGCAGGACAGGATCGATATGAGGATATCCGATCATCGAGACACCGGAAGAGAAGCCAAGGGGATCTCCCCGGAACACCGGGAAGCGTCAGAGCTCATCGACATCCCTCAGGGACTCTTCCCTCTCGATCTTTTCAAGCTCCTCTTTCTTTCGCTGGCACTTGATGCAGAGTTGGGCAAAGGGCATGGCCATCAGGCGCTTTTCCTCGATCTCGCCTCCGCAGTCTTCGCAATTTCCGTAAGATCCCTCGTCGAGACGGAGAAGAGCCTGATCCACAGAACGCTTCATACGGTTTCTCATTTCAAGAAGAGCCAGATCCACCCCCTCCCCCATATCGATCGCAGAAAGATCTCCCTGGTCCAGGACAGTGTCGACCCGGTTCGCGTTCTCAGGACCGATCTGCCGAACAAGATGCGCCCGAATGTCTTTTTCGATCGTGGCCTTCTTCTCCGCAAGCAGATTGTGGAGCCTCTGGAAACGCAATCCCTTGTCACTCATTTTTGTGTTCCTTTCCCTATTTGATCAACGATTGCAGGAGATTCTCATGACGACCCGGGTATTGATCGCTGATGTCATGAAAAACAAGATTCGCCTGGTCCAAACCCTTCTCGAAAAAAACCGGATCCCTCCTCCGGGAATCGAACAACTCGACATTTCCGGGAACCCCTATCAGGTTCTGATATCCACCATCCTCTCCCTCAGGACCAGGGACAAGGTCATGGAGGAAGCTTCCCGAAAACTTTTTTCCCTGGCCCCCGACATCGAAAGTCTGGCTCTTCTCCAGGAAGAAAAAATCCTCGAATCCATTTATCCGGTGGGATTTTACAGAACAAAGGCCAGAACAATCAAGCAAATCGCGAAAATCATCCAGGAACGATGGGACGGCCTCATTCCTTCCCGTCTCGACTCTCTTCTCGAGCTTCCCGGAGTCGGCCTCAAGACAGCGAATCTTGTTTTAAGCGCCGGATTCGGGAAAAGTGCCCTATGTGTCGATACCCACGTCCACCGGATCTCTAATCGATGGGGGGCCATCCGGACAAAGTCTCCCGACGAAACCTACCGGATCCTTGATGACTCCCTTCCGGATGCCGTAAAATCGACAGTCAATCCGCTTCTCGTCTCTTTCGGGCAATCGATCTGTCTTCCCGTTTCTCCAAAGTGCAGCCAGTGCTCTCTGTCCGAATCCTGCGAAAGGGTCGGCGTCAAAACCTCCCGGTGACTCCGGAAAGGCTCACACGATCTCTTGTGTCCAAACCTTTCCGGTAATGAACCTTATCATGCCGCGACGATAACTCCTCATTGAACGCACGATCCCTCTACCTTTTCACGACGGGAATAAGATCAATACCGCGATCTCTAAAAAAAACGGGGAGGTCACCCTCCCCGCAGACATGCTCCCCGCCATGATCCCGTTCATTGAACGGAAAGGGTTATCCGGACGTTGTCAACGCCCTGTTTTCAAACCCTGTGACGGTATTGAAGTGGATAAAGACCGGGGATTCCGGATCCTCCTGTTGACCGATCCTTTCGGCCGGATCGACCCGACCTTCAAGTTCACAGCGGATGCAGCGGGTTGACTCGATCCAGGCATCCTGGACAGTGAATCCGGTTTCAACCTCCGCAAAACCGTTCCTCGACGGAAGAGGAAGCGCCGGCATCGGAACTCTGTGAACATCTCCCAGTACAAAGGCATCGTTGTCAACCCTTGGAAAATGGAAGGGGAATGTTCTGTCGGGATTGCCCTTCAGATAGCGGTCGATAAATACCGCGCACTGCTCCCCGTCCCGGATGGAATGAATCACGTCCATCGGTCCGGTCATGGCATCCCCTCCGGCAAAAACGGCGGGACGGCTTTCACTCATCAGTGTGTCCGGATCAACCTTGACCGTTCCCCACTTGTGGAATGTGATCCCGTTCTTTTCGAAGACCGACGTATCCATCGTCTGTCCAATCGCGGCCACAATCGTGTCGACCGGAATGGATTCGATCTGCCCCTTGACCGCCACCGGCTTTCTTCGACCGCTGTTGTCAAACTCTCTCGACAGGGTATTGACCTGGAAGTCGATGACCGTCTCCGTCTTTCCGTCTTCGGTGACCATGTCCCGGATCTCGAGCGGAGCGAGAAGAAATCGGAACTCGATCCCTTCATGTTCGGCTTCCTGAACCTCGAATTCGTGAGCTGGCATCTCCTCTCGGGTACGCCGATAGTAGATCGTAACCTTTTCAGCTCCCAGGCGAATCGCGGAACGGGCCACATCGATCGCCACATTTCCTCCGCCGATAACGGCCAAGCGCTTTCCAACCTGAACCGGCTCGTTCTGAAGAGCTTTCCGAAGGAACTCGATTCCGTTCTGGACGATCGGATGCTCTTCCCCCTTCACCCCCATTTTCTGGGGTTTGTGGGCACCGATCCCGATAAAGGCGGCATCGTATCCTTGCGTGAAGAGATCTTCCAGAGAAAAGTCTCGGCCCAGTGCGGTGTTGGTCTTGAAAGTCACCGGCAGACTTTCGAAAATTCCCAGTTCCCAGTTCAGTAGCTCCCGGGGGAGGCGATAGGCGGGAATACCGACGGCCAGCATGCCTCCGATCACGTTGAACTGTTCAAAAACCGTGACCTTGTACCCCATTTTTCCGAGATAGAAGGCGCAGGTGAGACCCGCCGGGCCGGATCCGATGATCGCGATCTTCTTGTCCAGATCGGCCGCGGGCTCATAATGAGGCCGAATTCCCTGGTTGTACTCCCAGTCATAGGCAAAACGCTTGAGCCCGTTGATTGCGATCGGTTCGTCGAGATCCCCTCGCCGGCACGGTCCTTCGCAGGGCCGGTAACAGGTCCGGCTGATGATCCCGGGAAAAGGCAGACGTTCCCGGATTGTTTCAAGGGCTTCCTTGAACTCTCCACGGAAAATCTGGGTGATATACCGGGGAATATCGATTCCGACGGGACATTCGTGCTGACAGGGAGCGTAGACGATCTCCTTGCAGGACTGGGAGACGCATTTCTTTCTCTTGATATGGTCCTCGTACTCGCTTCTGAAATACCGGATCGTGGAAAGGACCGGGTTGGGAGCAGCCTGCCCAAGACCGCACAGGGAGTTGGCCTTGACGTAGGTCGACAGGTTCACCAGATCGTCGAGATCCTTCATCTCCCCTCTTCCCTCGCTGATCCGTTCGATCATATCAAGCATGACCTTCGTCCCGTCACGACAGGGGGTACATTCTCCGCAGGACTCGTCCTTCGTGAAGGTCATGAAGTATTTTGCCGTGTCGACGATGCAGTTTGCCTCGTCGAGAACGATGATTCCGCCAGATCCCATGATGGCTCCCGCCGAAATCAGCGATTCGAAGTCGATCGGAGTTTCGATCAGGTTCCCGGGAATACATCCCCCGGACGGCCCTCCCAGCTGGGCGGCCTTGAACTTTCTCGTTCCGCTCATTCCTCCGGCAATCTCGTAGACGATTTCCTTGAGGGTTGTCCCGGCCGCGACTTCGATCAGACCGGTCCTCTTGATTTTCCCCGTCAGGGCGAAGGTCTTTGTTCCCTTTGTCTTTTCCGTTCCGAAAGAGGCATACCACTCGGCTCCTCCGAGAAGGATATGGGGAACATTGGCCAGCGTCTCGACATTGTTGATCACTGTAGGATGGCCCCAGACACCCTTCTGCGCCGGAAATGGCGGTTTCGGCCACGGCATGCCCCGATCCCCCATCAAGGACGCCAGAAGGGCAGTTTCTTCTCCGCATACATAGGCTCCGGCACCTTCCTTGACCTCGATGTCGAAACTCAGGGCGGTCCCGAAGATGTTCTTCCCGAGAAATCCCCTCTCACGGGACTGGGCGATCGCCTTGTTGAGAAGCTTGATCGCATGGGGATACTCGGCCCGGCAATAAATATAGCCCTTCTGGGCATGGCCGATGGCAAAGGCGGCAATCGTCATTCCTTCCAAGACGGAATGAGGATCTCCCTCGAGAACGGAGCGGTCCATGAAAGCACCCGGATCCCCTTCGTCGGCATTGCAGACGACATACTTCTCCTCGCCCTGGGACTGATAGGTGAATTTCCATTTGAGTCCGGTCGGAAAGCCTGCCCCTCCACGTCCACGAAGACCTGACTGCGTAATCAACTCGACCACCTGTTCGGGAGTCATCGATGTCAGGACCTTCTCAAGCGCCTTGTATCCATTGGTGGCCAGATAGTCTTCGATGGAGGCGGGATCGATGACGCCGCATCGGCGGCTGACAATCTTGACCTGCTTCCTGAAGGCCCATTTTGAAGACCATACAGTGTTTCCTGACCTTGTTTTCGGGCAGTCCGGCGATAACTCCGAGAACTCCTATGAGGCCGTCCC
>JAYWMN010000015.1:0-2373 GCA_035873205.1 Nitrospirota bacterium | reverse complement strand
GCGCATCGGAAAATTTCGTGTTGGTCGACATCAAGGGAGGGGTGGAGGAGGGATCAGTCGTCACTACCATGACAGACAGGGGCCGGTGATAGCGAAGAGCTCTCAGGATTTCCTGCTGGATCGGATTCTGGTTCTGGGAAGAAACCGTTTTTTTCATTGACCCTCCCATAGGAACAATCAGCCCATTGGCACCGGAAGACAGCATTTCCGGCTTTATTTTTTTCAATATAACAGATTCTTGAGGATATTTAATACTCTTCCGAAACGATTCGCCGGTCGTTGTTGCCCAGGAAGAGGCCGGTCGTTATTGATGTGTTCTCCGGAAGGACGTCCGCTCTTCCGGGAGCCCTTGCGGCGGATCTTTTTCCCGGAATTCTCCCCGGATTCCGGGTAAGGGCTGCTTTCGCTCCAATTGGGCAACGGGACTCTCCGGAAGGGGGATCTCCGGAGAACCCCTGACCTGTCAGGAAATCCGGTCCGGCGTGTGGAGAGGCAGACCTTACGGCTCCGGTCTCGGGCATGAGGTTCCCTCCATGAAGAAAATCCGGGTTTGGATTGTTTCTTAATGTTCCGGGATCATCTTCCCTTACACCATTGCTACTGGATTCATTATTAATATAATTTTAAATTATCATTAATGTCAACTGCCTGGTTTGTTCAGGGTTCAGGGAGTCAGGGTGGCCATATGCAGGCCCCGATCCGGGGTTGCTCCAGAAAGGGAGGTTGAAGAAGATCCTTGCCGTCACTTGTAATCAGGAGGGTCATGGGAGAGAATTCTTCATTCTTGTGGGGAAATGGAGTTCCGGTGACAGGGACCATCAAATGATCGGGAGGGGATATGTCGAGAGAGACGGGTCAGGGGAATCAGGGCTTCGAGACAACGGCCATCCATGGAACGGAGGGGGAGAGCGGGGACCCCTGGCGGGCTCTGACGCCCCCTCTCTATATGACCTCGACCTATACCTTCCCGGAGATGGAGGAGGTCGACCGGGTCCTCCGGGGCGACAGGGAGGGATACGTCTATTCCCGGGCCGGAAACCCGACCGTACGGAGTCTGGAAAGAACGGTCGCCCTGCTTGAGGGAGCCGCGCTGGGGTGCGCCTTCTCGTCGGGGATGGGAGCGATTTCTGCGGTGCTCCTGTCCATCCTGAAAAAAGGGCAGTCCCTGGTGTTTTCCCGTCATCTCTACAGCGGAACCCGGCATTTCGTCGAGTCGATGCTGACCCCCCTTGGTGCTACGGTCCATTTTGTGGATTTCAGGGAGGCGGACTGGGAGATCCGGCTTGAAAGTTGCCTCGACAAGAACTCCGGAGGCCTGTTCCTTGAAACCCCCTCGAATCCCACTCTCGATATCGTGGACCTTGCCCGGGTCGGGTCGATCTGCCGGAAAAAAGGGGTACCGCTGGTGGTCGACAACACCTTCGCCTCCCCCGCCCTGCAGAATCCCCTGCGGTTGGGCGCCGATATCGTCATACACAGCGCCACGAAGTATCTGGGGGGGCACGGGGACCTTCTGGGAGGGGTGGCGGTCGGCTCCGAAGAACGGATCCGGCCCCTACTTTCGGAGGATGGCCCTCTTCTCGGGGCCACGCTCTCCCCCATGAATGCCTGGCTTATCCTGAGGGGAATAAAGACTCTCGCCCTTCGTATGGAGGCCCACTCGCTTCGGGCGATTTCTCTTTCCCGCCAGCTGTCCGAGCATCCGAAAGTCGAGCGGGTCTTCTACCCCGGACTCGCCACTCATCCGGGGCACGGGATTGCAATGGGGCAGATGAAGGGGATGGGAGGAATGCTGTCCCTCCAGCTTCCTTCCCTGGCCTTGGCCCGGAAGTTCATGGACGGGCTCAGGATTGTCCGGATCGGGGTGAGTCTCGGAGATCCGGCCTCTCTGGTCGAACATCCCGCGTCGATGAGTCACAGGGGATGGCCGCAGGAGGCGCGTCGTTCCATGGGAATCGAGGATGGTCTGGTGCGCATGTCGGTGGGGCTTGAAAGTCTGGAAGACCTCCAGGACGATGTCGAACAGTCTCTCAGGAGTTTGTGAAAAGGTTGCTTAGCCCCAACCCCTGGTGAAAGACGAGCCTCTCGCCAAGAAGAGCGGTTCCGAAAAGAAGGAGCAGCAGGGCAAGGTCGACCCCGATCCAGAGCCTCCGGAGGCGGAGGGTGGCCGGGTTTCCCCCCCCCAGGATCCGGAGAGAGGCAAGAAAAAGAAAAAAGACTCCCATCTTCCCGTGGATCTGCCCAAGAGGAATGGATGCGCCTCCGTTCTGGACAAGAGTGTCGTGGACCAGTGCGATCTTCTTCAACCTCCCTTTCTGGAGCAACCCCGGATCGGGGCCTGCATATGGCCACCCTGACTCCCTGAACCCTGAA
>JAYWMN010000080.1:0-10252 GCA_035873205.1 Nitrospirota bacterium | reverse complement strand
AGGACGTTTTCCTTTTCCAGCACGGCTTGTCCCCCGAGGATGTAGAGGGCGAGAAAGCTGGCCCAGACGAGAAACAGTCCCGCCGCGCTCAGGCGGACCCGGTGGATCAGAAGCTGGAAGCGATCCCGGATGGTTTTCTCTTTCATGAAGTCTCTCCCTGAGTGCTCCCTGCGGATTGGCCCAAGGGAACCAGAAGGGCCAAGTACTGCACCGGATCGAAGAACTCCTCGATAAAACGGAAGTGGTCCTGGGCGAATTCGACCTGGTCGAAGAAATCTTTCGGAATGTCCAGAAAGGCCCGGACGACCTCGGGATCGAAGAGAATCCCGGAATTTCTTTCGATTTCCTCGATCGCTTCCAGATGGGATTTTGGAATGTTGTAGGAGCGACGGGAGATCATCGCGTCATAGCTGTCGACCACTCCGAAAATTCGGGATTCCAAGAGAATGGCCTCTCCTTTCAGTCCTTTGGGATACCCCGATCCGTTCCAGCGCTCGTGGTGCTGGTAGACGATATCCTTCGAAAAAGCAAGGCTCGGGATTCTCGAGAGGATCGCTCGGCCGTGGGCCGGATGCTGCCGGATGACCGTCCATTCTTCCGGAGTGAGCCCCCCGGCTTTGTTCAGGATCTTCCGGTGAATCCGGATCTTTCCAATGTCGTGGAGAAGAGAGCCGCCCCGGAGTGCCGTCAGACGGTCCGGAGACAAGGTCATTCTCTTTCCCATTTCGGCCGAGAGGAGGCTGACCCGGTAGGAATGAAAGCGTTTCTCATAAGTCCAGCGGTCAAGCTGGTCCATCATTTCCTCAAGAAAAACAAGCGTCGTCCGGTGAAGGATCTCCAGCAGGGATGAAACCGAATGGCGTGAGCCTGGGTAGACCTCCGGGAGGGGCGGCTGAGAGAAGAACAAGCTCATTTGGGCTCCTGAAGATGAATTGGTTATTTGCAACCATGTTTCGTTTGAATGGAAGGGGCGGTTTCCTGCACGGCAGAGGATGGCGGTAAAAAAACGCCGACAAATCATGAAAATGGAATGAGGGAGTTCGGATGAAGAGATTTCAGTCGGGGGGAGGAAGAAGATAAACTCAGGGGTGAAATGACGCCGACGATTATTCATGCCGCCGAATTTCAGCCTCTGGGCGAATTGGCCGGAAGCCTCGCCTATCAGTTCTAAGGACGCCTTGTTCTTCGCACTACCCTGATAAGGCTTGCTTGCTTGCTTGCTTGCTTGCTTGCGCAAAAATCTTTCCAAGACCAACCGTCCTCCTTTTTTCGAGAGGGTTCGCTCCTTCATGGGCTCATGCGGTTGCACTCGGGAGGAGCGCCGAAGGTGGCACAGAACGACCGATAGATCGCCCTTTCCTCCTCCCGCCAGCATTTCCTGACAATCCGGAACCGGACCCAGGCCCCTTCGGCGATTCTCTCCCGAAGTCTCCGGTTGTTTCCGGTTCCCTGAAGATGGTGATGAAGCCTTGTTCTGAGATTTCCTGTGGAGCCAATGTAGATGACGTCAACTGAAATCCCGGAACCGGTCGAACGGATTTCGTACACCCCGGGTTCGTCCGGCACGGACTCCTTCAGAACCGAAGGAGAGAGCGACATCGCGGGGGAGAACCCCAGCGTCGCCTTATGATAAATTCCATCGCCGGCACGCTCTTTCGCCTCCGGAATTCCCATTTCCCGGCGAATATGTGCGACTGTCCTCCGGGAAATTCTGCCACCAAATTGCGCGCCGATCCGTTCAGAAATTTCGGTGTCTGTCAGGGGGCTTGCCCATCCTTCATTTGTATCCATAATTTTTTCTTGTTCTATCACTCGGCTCACAAAATAGCAAGAGATCTGCCGAACGCTTGGAGCGAGAGAGGCGAGAGGGTCACTCCTGTTTTCCAGCCCTTTTATCCGCAAGGTCCGCATGAGGCGGGAAATGCGGCTGGAATCGGCAACGTCGGAGTAACCTCCTCCCTCCGACAGGGCAGAGGCAATTTGGGCCAGCGTCAGGGGGCGAAGACGCATCGGATCCCCGGTTCGAAGATAATCGGCCTGAAACCGGATCATGAACCGGACCAGACTAAAGGTGAGACGATTACGGGTATTGACGAGACGGAGCCGCTGTATTGTTTTCCGGATACCGCTGTTCTCCTGTCCGCCTTCGACGATTCTTCCGGCCTCGTCTTCATTGAAGCGATATTCCCGGATAAAACCTGGACGATGGTACAGAAGTTCCAGGTTCCCTCCTGTCAATACAATCTCTCCGAGATTCCGGATATCTTTTTCAGAATTCGTGCTTAGTTCCGCGCCGGAAAGATTTCCTGCCGTGACAATTTCAGACATCCGGTGAATTTCTGGCCCGGATTCGAGCTGTCGGACAAACAGGTCAAAGCGGGAGAGAGATAGTTCGAGAATTCTCGCTACGGAAATCTTTCCAAGCAAAGTCGGGTCAAGTTTTCGGGAATCGGATTTCATTGAAGAGAAATCATTCTTTCTAAAAAGGGAACGGGACATGAAAGGAAAGAAATGGAAACACGCGGCCAAACGCTGGCTTTCCGGGAAAGTCTGGAAAGACTGCGGGCCCCAGTCGAAAGGGAATAGCTTGACCGGTTTCCTCCGATTAAGCTCTACCCTCTCTCCAACCGTGGTGTTCGGTGGTGACGGAGCCAGCAATAATGACAGGATTCTGCATGGGCTCTTATCGGAGCCTCTTGAGGAAAAGAAGGGGGACGGCAGAGTAAGCGGAACCTCACTCGGTTCCGCCCTGAAGTCTAACGGAGCGATTCCCTGAAATTTTTTCCTGCAGAAAACTTCGGCGAACGTCTGGCTGCGATCTTGATCGTCTGTCCGGTTCTTGGATTTCTACCAGTCCGGGCTTTTCTCTTGACCGTGGTAAAGGTTCCGAAGCCGGGAAGGGTCACCCGAGCCCCATCTTTCTCAAGCCCTTTCTTGATCGCTTCACACGCGGCATCGACAACGGCATTCGCCTGTGTTTTGGTGATTCTGGTCGCCTTGGCTACTTTTTCGACCAACTCCGATTTTTTCATAAAAGCTCCTCTCGTCTTGATCGTGATTTTATGAATCCACGAGCGAAAATACACCGAAGCACATAGACTGTCAATGAGACGGATCACAGAATCCATAACTTTAAGCCGATAAATATTTCCGGAAACTGGGATGGCACTTCCTGCTATAACAACCAATCTTCTCAGGAGCCATCACCACATCTGGAGCCCTTCCGATCAATCTGACCGGTAATCATGGCGTGTGCGTCACGATCTCTCAGCCTCCCGGAGAAGGGTCGTCAACGTTCGGCTCCTATCCGATCTATCCTTGTCTCCCGATGGGCCAAATGATTTGGCCTTGGGGATACGACAGCAACGCCAGCTTCGAGTGGACGGGGATCCTGATGAACGGCCAGGCGGGGGTTCTTCAGAACCAGGGCTACAACAACAACTGCGGCGGGTGCGACTGGTTTTACACGGGATTTATTATTTTCGCACAAGTATTGAGTTCATGGTGAGTTGCACTAACATGTGGGTTGAATCCACCCGGAATTCGTCCACGCCCATCCGACCCCAGAAGGAAAAACCTCCCCAAGCCTGGCTCCTTCCGTAAAGGTATTTCCCGGAGCGGATGCCCCCCATAGGTAGCACAAGTGAGTTCCGCCAACAGTCAATCCTGTCCAATAAACAAGAAAACCTCCTTCATATCCGACAGGGACAGCATTTGTGGAAAGATTTCCCGAGTAGATTGGTTGTCCATTCGTGTTGATCGCCTGGGTAGAGATGGTCCCGTTCGGACTCGTGAGATTGTAGGTATTGACGGTCCCGGCGTTATTCAGGTTGTTACCATTCATGTTGATATTGGTCTGCATCTGGTTGGCCTGGGGGAACCCTGGCACGTTCGACCGGTAGAGAAAATCCTGGGGAAGATTGTTCGCATTGTAGCTCTGAAGGGCGATCAGGCTTCCCGGTCCGACTCCGGTGAAGGGGTATTGGGAAAAGGTCGCCTTCCAAGTTCCCCCGGATCCCTGATAGCAGTTTGTTCCACAGATACCGGGAAGCGACAGGATGTCCGCCGTGGGAACAAATCCCCCTTGAGCCCCGATCAGGGTCGCGAGCTGGTTCAGGTGCGAGCCGACAGGGGGCGTTCCACCCTGGGTAACCACAGCTCCAACGAGAATGCCCGGGTTGGGCTGGAGAATCTCCCCGACGATCGTCTGTCCGTAGGGATCGAGGGAGTTTGTCCCTGATGGGAGAAAACCGGTGGCAATGAGGGCGGAAAGCGGAATGACGGCCGGCTTGGTTGCTGTGGCGACTCCTTCGATGGCCCCGGAATAGGCCTTGGTATAACCGGCCAATCCGTCCGAGACCTGCCGGATCAGCCCCGCCGTGGTCTGATCCATGAGCGCGCGATGCTGGGTTTCAAGCCAGAAAGGAACCGTTTTTGCGATCAGGATCGTGCCGAGGGCCGTCGCAAGAACCACCCCGAGCAGGGACGAGTTCCCCCTGTCGGATCCCAATAAAATCCGAAATCTATGAAAAAAAAGACGTTTTGTCATGATCAATTCTCCCAGAATGACACGATGGCGCCGTTCGGAATGAAGGACGGAACGCCGATGGAAACGGAAATCCCCGAGGGGGAAGCGAACGTTCCGTTTTTGTTCACCCCCACGAGAAGCGATCCGAAGGACTTGGCGAACTCCGGGCCCAACATGGCGTCCGGAGAATAGATGAGCGAAGAGGAAGGGGGAATCCAGACCCAGGCGACCCCTCCCGAAACGGTATTTTCGAACATCGGCGGAATGACCGTCCCGACAGGAAGGATCAGCGCCGGGAGGGGGATTGTCCCGCTATAGCCGGGGTTGGCATCAAGCCAGTTTGCGACCGCCTCGCGATACAGATGGAACGTGGTCGATTCCCGGTTCGCCTCGAGATTGAGCCGGTTCGCATTATCGAGAGCCGGAACGCTCGTTCGGGAAACCGTCATATACATCCCACCCAAAAGAAGTGAGAGAGGAAGAATCGCCAAAAGGAGCCACATGATTCCCCCGTTTCAGTCCGAGATCCAGGTGATCGTGTCGGTTCCGGAAGAGCAGACTCCCTGGGCCATCTGGACGGTGACCGGCTGGGCGACGGTCGATCCGTTGACCATCACCGAGTACCAGGAATTTCCCACGGTGGTCTGTTCAATGATTCTCATGCAACCCGAACTCGTAATTCCGGAAAGGGTGATCGAAAACGTGCTGTAGTTCCCGGTCACCGTGTAGAAGGAGGTTCCCGTCGGACCCTGAAGCGTGGTCGTGTTTCCTGGAACGATCATGCTGCTGGGCACGGATTTCGCGGAAATGAGAGCGGACGTCAAATCCCCCGTCCCATAGTTTCCCGGAGACGCCACCTGCCTCACGCCTGTCTGGATTTCGAACGCCCCCGAGGACGTGATGGCACTTGTCGTGCTCGAAAAGGCGAACTTGAAAACTCCCACGAGAGCCGCCAGGAGAATGATCCCCAGTCCGATCCCCAGAAGGACGCCCAGCGGGCCCTGGTCGACAGAGCCCCTTTCGTCTGAAAGTGTCCGGAAGATCCGGTTCCGGTTCTGTGTCCACCAGGCGAATGTCTTTGTCATTTTTTCCTCCGATTCATAATGAATGGTATTTTACTATACTATTTATTATTATGATGGAAAATTTCTCAGACTCCCAGACCTCCCATGGCCTGCTGCACGATCTGGAGAATTCCCAGGGCCAGAACGCCGATCGCCACGGCGGCCAGAGTCATGGCGCCGTAATTCAGGTATTGGGCCTGGCGCTCGATTTTCGGGAGGCCGTCCTCCTTCCAGTCCCGGGCGAATTCCGACAGGGCCTGTCCCAGCTCGCCGTATTTTTCCCGAAGGGACAGACGGACGATGATCTCCTCCGACGGAAAACGGGTCCGGCTCCTCTCCATGGCTTCGCCCAGCTTTCCGGTCCTCCTGTAGATTTTCATGACGGGAACGATCCGCGCCCGGAGATAGGGCGGCGCCGTTTTTCTGATCTGCTCGAATGCGGCCATGACGGGGATGCCGGCTTCCAGCATCGCCGACAGGCCCAGCAGAAATTCCGTTCCCATCATCATCCGGTAGATGGACCAGGGGGGAATCCGGTCAAGGAACTTTCTTCCAGGAAAATCCCGGCGCAAGGATCCCCACACGACCAGGATTCCGGCGATCGGAAAGAGCGCGATCAATAACCAGAAATGCTGCACGAACGAGAAGAGGTCGTAGGACAGTCGCGCCAAGCCGAACAATCGGTCGCTGGAGATCTTGAACGCCTCGAAAATCTTGGGGAGGAGGGAATCCGAAAGATAGACGGTGATCCCCTCCGCGTTCAGGAACAGAAAGGCCGGCTCCCGGAGGGCTCCCAGAAAGGCCCTTCTGATTTTCCGGGCCTCGTCCATGTTCGCGGAGAGCGTCGAAAGAAGCCGGACGAGTGTCCGGGGATCCCCGGTGGATTCCGCCGCGTGGAGGATCATGGATTCGGACTCGGGAGCCAGATTCTCGATCGCCTTGGAAAAATCGAGCCCCCGCCCGAGTCCCGCTCCGATTTCCAGGAGGGCGGCCTTGGGTGCCCCGGGAAGCTTCTTGAACTCGTCGAGCGCGACACGAATCTGGACCGGAGAGGAAGTGGAATCTGTCCGGAGAATCGAGGCGAGATCGGAGTAGAACTTCCGCCGCACGCCCGGACCGAACGAGAGTCTCTTTTTCAATGAATGGAAGGTGCCGGACAGGGAGTTTGTTTTCACGAAAGCCCTCCGATAATCTCCAGTCTCGTCTTTCCGTCGAGCGATCCATTGTGGAGCCATTCCAGTTCACTTTCGACATGAAGCGGATCGACGGACCCCATCCGGATTTTCTCGATCGCATGGTCCATCATCGTCCGTCCGGAAAGTTTGTCCGAGTAATAGCGATTGGCCTCCATCATGCGGCCACCGACGATCAGGTTCAGAATCTCCTCGTCGGGGAGAAGAATTTCCGCGACGACCGTCCGGCCGACGATGCCCTGGTTTCCGCAGGACTCGCATCCTCCCGTGCGGTGAAAATAGACTTCGTCCGGATTCAGGGAGACATTTTCGAGGCGTTTTTTCAGGGGCGGCGACAGAATTACAGCTTTTTCCGCTTCTTCCCATGGAAGCTTGCAGTCCGGACAAAGGAGGGAGACGAGGCGCTGGCTCACCAGACCCCTGAAAAGCGACGGATCGGTCAGAAGATCTCGGCGGACCTCCATTCCGTCCAGGCGGCGGGGAATGGTGAGAACATCCTTCGAGTGGACGGTCGTGTAAACCATGTGACCGCTCATGGCGTCTGCTATCATGGCCAGGGCGATATCCTTTTCCCGAACCTCTCCGATTCCCAGGAAATTTGCGTCCAGACGCATGGTGCGGCCGGAATACTCGACAAACCGGCCGCCGGGAACGGCGATCTGGGTTGCCCCGGGAATCTCGTATTCCACAGGATCTTCCATCGTCACGATATGCTTCCCTCTCCCTCTTTCCAGCGGATTCATCACCTGCACAAGATAAAGCATCGCGGCGATGGATGTTGTTTTTCCGGATCCCATGGGGCCGGAAAAAATAACGATCCCGCTGGACAATCCGACAAGAAATCGCAACTGGGCCAGCTGGTCCTCCCTGTAGCCCAGCAGTTCGATCTCCGGGGACGACGCCCCGGCCTGTCCCGACCCGTACTGGAGGCGGAGGACCATCGTGATGGTCCCGAGACCCGTTCCGCCGGTCGGGACGTGGGCTTCCCGGATGTTGGACACGCCCCGGGGAAGATAGTCCTGGCGAAACTGTCCGTCCTGGGGTTTCTTGTCGGAAAACATATTGTCCCGACCGGCGGAATCGAGCATCGTGTTGTAGATGATTCTCGATAGCCGCTCTCCTTCGTCGTGGGTCAGGGTCTGAACGGGTTGGAGCCAGCCGTGAATCCTGAAAATCACCTGGGTCCGGTCCCGTTCGACCCGAAGGTGGATGTCCGAGGCCCGTCGGGCGATGGCGTCCCGGATGATCTCCATGATCTTCCGGGCCTCGTCTCCCTCCGCCCTGTAACCGGCGGCGATGGTCTCTTCGGGAAGACTGTCCATTCGAATCTTTCGGAGGGTTTCGTACGGCACATACTGCGGTTTCGGGAGGGGCTTGTCCCCGAAAATTTTGGGCCACAACTCCGGAACGAAATGCCGGCAATAATAGTTGACGTGCTGGCTTGTCTTGTGTTCCCGGGACACATAGAAGCGGCCGTCCAGGAAGAGGAGGACCATGGAGGCGATGTCGTCCGGTGCCCGGAAGTCCGGAATCGTTCCTCCGGACGGCGTCGAGAGACATTCCGGGACTCCCTCACGGGAAGCGGGGACCCCTTCTTTTTCTTCCGGGAGGGCCTTTCCGGCATCGACTGCCAGGGACCCGGATCCGCCTTCGGGAGCGGGCTCTTTCCGGACAGGAGCTTTGTCCGCACGTTTTCCTCCGGGAGATTTCTCCAACTGATCCTTCCTGGAGCTTTCCGAAGGGAAAGGCGATTCTTCCTCCGCCTCCCCATTGAGGGAAGAAAGCCCCATGTCGGCCAGAACAATGCGGTAATCCTCTTCCGGACTTTCTCCCCGACTCTTCGAGAGAAGATCCCTCAAGGTCCGGTCCGGGACATAGTCGACCCGGAAATCTCGGATTTTCCCGCGTTCGTCCATCCCCATGGAATAGTGCCGGACAAAACGGTCGAACTCCGGCCTCCCGCGAAGATCTTCATGGGCAAAAATCCGCCCGTCCGGCATCGGAACGACTTTCTCCGAAAGAGATTCGGGAATGGCGATCGGGCCTAGCTCCGGGAAACCCTCCTCCCGGAGACCGCCGGACTCGTTTTCCTTTTCCGGGGCGATCGGGTCCGGAGAAGAATCGAACATCGGGACGGGGGCGGAATCGTCTCGGAGCTTTGACACGAATTCACGAAAAACTGGCTCCGGAACCCAGGAAACCTTCTTGCACCCTCCTCTTCCCGACGTTTCCAGATACTCCGAAAAACGCTCCACATAAGAATCGACTTCCTTGTTTCCACGAAATCTTTTCAGAACGATGAGCCGCCCGTCTTCCATCCCCGCCAAAGCCTCCGAAAGAGACTGGGGAGCCGGCAGATCTCCGTCCGGCTCAGAAATCACCTCGATTTGTCGTCCGGCAGAAAGTTCGAGAAATTTCACGGAGAACCTCCGGTCATCGGATATGGAGTGGGCGGGGGAGAGAAGCCGGGAAAGCGGGGCGTGCCTCCGGACGCCCCTCCCCCTGACGATTCCCCGAAGGGGTAGGTCACGGTCTTTCCACGTTTTTCGACCGAGACTCCGGATCCGTCGATCCTGAAAACACGAGAACCGTCCGGGAGGATTTCTCCCTGCCGGACGCGGATCAGTCGGCCATCCGGCCAGGACAATACGGCATATCTCCGGCCTTCGACGCCGGCCGCGAGAAGGGTCACGGGAGATCCGCGTGTCCCCGTGTCGAGAATTTTTTTCGCGGGGGAGCCCTTGAGCTGGTCCTTCAGCTTCTTGATGGCGATTTCCCTTTTCAGGAGGGTTTCCTGCCGTTTGAGCTCGAATAGAGACCCGAGAGAACGGTGACCGTTTGCCTCTTCAGGAGGCCCCGGGGAGCCTGCTCCCTGGGGTAGAGGGGAGACGGAGGGGCGGGAGGTTCGTGCCGGAAGGTTCCCCTGCCCCGGGACTCCCGTTTCCGTGAACGGGGCTGAGTTGACTTTTCCCGACAGGATTTCTCCCGGACTTTCCGAAGGGGAGATCAGATTCGGGTTTTCCGCCCGGGCCGGAACCGTCCGACCCGGAACCCATACCCCCAGAGCGACCGTCAGAACGGCCGTAAACCAAAATGATCGGCGCATGCTTCATTTCTCCTTTCAGGATCCACTGCGAATTTTCCGCCCACTCGAGCGACCGTGCGGAAAGTCCGAAAACATTGGACAGGGCAGACAGCAGGCCTCCTTCCGGAATGTCGGGAAGAGAAACCGAAAATCCGTCCCCTCCCGGGCCTCCGAACCCCGGAAGAAACGATTCGTTGTCCGCCTGATAATCGAGGTTGTAATACTCCAGGACCGAGGCGAGATCCTTCTTTTCCTCCAAAAGCCGCGGCAGTTTTTCGACGGGAGTTTCAAATTCCGGAACGGCCAGGGGGACCTTCGATTTGGCCCCGTTTTTTCCGACGAGCCGGACCCGGGCCTGAAGACTCCTTTCGAGGTCCCGGAC